>CALGPL010000025.1 GCA_937960595.1 uncultured Anaerolineales bacterium
ATGTCCCTCCTCCTCCCCACCGCCGAACCCTTCTTCTTCCCCGGACGGGGCGAGAACGCCCGCATCGGCTGCCTCGTCCAGCACGGATTCACCGGCACGCCCAAAGAGATGCGCTGGCTGGGCGAAGACCTGAACCGGCGCGGCTACACCGTCTGCGGGATGCGGCTCGCCGGCCACGCCACGCAGCCCGAAGACATGATCCGCTCCCGCTGGCGCGACTGGCTGGCCTCGGTCGAAGATGGCTACCACCTGCTGCGTTCCTCCTGCGACCAGGTCTTCCTGCTCGGCCTTTCGATGGGCGGGGCGCTGGCCCTGGTCGCGGCGAGCAGGCTGCCGGTCCGCGGCGTCGTGGCGATGTCCACGCCCTATAAACTGCCGGATGACTGGCGGCTGCGCTATACGCATCTCCTTTCCAAAATTCGCCCCTACATGCCCAAGAGCAAACAGCCCGGCGAGGGCTGGTTCGGCGACGCCTGGAAGCAGCACGTCGCCTACCCGGCCAATCCGGTGCGCTCCATCGGCGAACTGAACGAACTCCTCGGCGTGATGCGCGCCGCCCTGCCGCAGATTCGCGTCCCGGTGCTGCTGATTTCCTCGCGCGATGACCGGTACATCGTCGCCAACAGCATGGAAAGCATTTACGCCGACCTGACCACGCCCGACAAAGAGAAAATCTGGATCGAGGGCAGCGGGCATGTGGTCACCGAGGAGCCGCAGAAGGAATTCGTCTTCGAGAAAGCAGCCGAATTCATCGCCCGCGTCGCCGCCCGCCCATGACCCGCGATTTTCTCCTCCTGGCCGCCTCGCTCTTTTGCTGGGGCATCGGCGAGGGCATGTTCTTCTACTTCCAGCCGATTTACTTGGAGCGATTGGGCGCTTCGCCGGTGACGATCGGCTTCGTTCTCGGCCTGGGCGGCCTGGTGATGACCTTCGCGCACATCCCCGCCGGCTGGCTGGCCGACCGCATCGGGCGGCGTCCGCTCTTGTGGGCGGCCTGGCTGTTCGGCCTGGCGGCGGCCTGGTTGATGGCGCTGGCGAACGGTCTGCTGGTCTTTGCGATAGGGGCGGTTCTCTACAACTTCACGGCTTTTGTCATTTCCCCCCTGAACAGTTACCTGACGACGGCGCGCGGCAAACTCTCGGTCGGGCGCGCCATCACGCTCAGTTCCTCGGCCTTTGCCTCTGGCTCGGTGCTCGGACCGTTCAGCGCCGGTCTGCTGGCCGAGGCGCTCGACCTGCGGGCGGTCTATTTCGCCGCCGCCGGGCTGTTCGTCCTCTCGACCCTGCTGGTCTTCTTCCTGCGCCCGCAGCCGCTCGAAGCGCACGACGGGCGCCAATCGTTCCGCGACCTGCTGGCCAATTCCCGCTACCTGAACTTTCTCGGCCTGGCGTTCCTGGTCTTCTTTGCGCTCTATCTACCCCAACCGCTGACGCCCAACTTCCTGCAAAACGAGCGCGGCCTCTCGCTGGCGCGCATCGGTCAACTCGGCTCGCTGGGCAGCCTCGGCAACGCCGTCTTCAACCTGGCGCTGGGGCAACTGGCGCCCCGCCTGGGCTTCTTTCTGGCGCAGGCCGGCGTGCTGCTCTTCGGTCTGCTCATCTGGAAGGGCAGCGGACTGCCCTGGTATGGGGCGGCCTACTTCATGCTCGGCGGCTATCGCGCCGCCCGTGCCCTGGCCTCGGCGCAGGTGCGTTCGTTTGTCAAGGCGCATCAGATGGGCCTGGCCTACGGCATCGCCGAGACGCTCAACTCCCTGCCGCTCTTCCTTGCCCCGCCGCTGGCCGGCTGGCTCTACGAACTGCGCCCCGACCTCATCTACCCCGTCTCGCTGACGGTCATCGGCCTGGCCCTGCTCTTCTCGCTGCGCTTCCTGCCCCGCCCGGCCGCCGAGCCTCTGCCCGTCTCGCAGGATTGACATGCTCGAAATCGTCCGTTTTGTCCTCGGCCCCGTCCAGACCAACGCTTACCTGATTGCCGATTCGGAGAACGGCGCGGCGGCGGTGATTGACCCGGCCTGGGAGGGGGAGACGATCCGCCGGGAGGCCGAACGCCGCGGCCGGCGCGTCGAGCAGGTCTGGGTCACGCATGCCCACTTCGACCACATCGGCGGCCTGGCGGACCTCGTGCGCGGTCTCGACCCGCTGCCGGTCATCGCCCTGCACCCGGCCGAGCGCCCGCTCTGGGAGATGGGCGGCGGGGCGGCGCTCTTCGGCCTTTCCCTGCCCCCGCTTCCCGCCCCGACCCTCGACCTGACGCACGGCCAAGTTTTGTCTTTGCGTAGGTCGGATTGTCAATCCGACCTACAGTTCGAGGTTCGTCACGCGCCCGGTCACACGCCCGGCCTATGCGTCTTCTACTGCGCTCAGGCGGGCGTCTGCTTCTGCGGCGACCTGATCTTCCAGGGCAGCGTTGGCCGCACCGACCTGCCCGGCGGCAGTTGGGATGCGCTGGTGGAGAGCATCCGCACCCAAATCTTCACCCTGCCCGAGGCGACTCGTCTGCTCTCCGGCCACGGCGAGGAGACCACCGTCGGCGAGGAGAAGATGTTCAATCCGTTT
>CALGPL010000026.1 GCA_937960595.1 uncultured Anaerolineales bacterium
CGAAGGCGCGGCAGACGGCAGACGCAGGTCGGGGGTTGGGGCGGGGGTCGGGGTGCGGTAGCCGGGCGGGGGGGTGAGGTCCTCCGAGAGGCTGAAAGTGCAACCGGTCAGGGCCAGGAGGGTGAGCAGGGCAGAGAGGAGCAGGGAGCGGGATTTCATGCAGGAGCCTATTTTTTCAGGTTGTGACCGCAGGCCGGGCAGAACCTGTCGGAGTGCAGCACCGGGCGGCCGCAGCGGGGGCAGAATCCGCCCGTCTTCTCGCGGCGCTCCTGGCGGCGGCGGGCGATCAGGGCTTCGATTTCCTCGTCGGAGAGGCGGCGTTTGCGGGCCGCGATGCGGCGGGGAGCCGAACGGGCCGCCTGACGTTCGATTTCGTCCAGTTGACGCAGGATTTCGGCCCCGCGCTGGACGAGCAGCCCGCGTTGGAGAGGATAGTCCTCGGCGGGAATCTTGCCGAGGGTGTAATCGAAGTCGAGTTCTTCGAGGGCCGAGAGGATGCGGTCGCGTTCGGCCAGGAGGGCCGATTCGCTCTGCGGCGTTTCTTGGGCGTCGTTGGCGCGGTTCATGAGCGGGCGGGCGACGAACAGGACGACCGTGACCAGGACGGCCAGCAGGAGCAGGAGGGCGCCCAGTTCCATGTTACCTCTCCAGGAGCGGGTCGAGGATCGCCTGGATTTCGGCGAGGGAAGCAAACGGCCCGATCTTGATGTAGCGCAGGATGCCCTGCCGGTCGATGAAGTAGGTTTCGGGGACGCCCATTTCTCGGTTGAAGATGGCCGAGATGCGCGAACCCATATCGGGGCCGTTGGGGTAGGTGATGTCGAATTTCACCAGGTAGGAGAGGCCCTCCAGCGGCGTATCTACGTAATCCACGCCCAGGAAGACGACTTGGCCGGTGGGCTGGTAGAGGCGCCAGGCAGCTTCCAGGTCGGCGGCTTCGCTCTCGCAGGGCTTGCACCACGAGGCCCAAAAGTTGACCAGCACCACCCGACCGCGCAGGTCGGAGAGGCGCACCTGGCGCAGGCCTTCGTATTCATAGCCTTCGTACAGCGGCAGGGTGAAGTCGGGGACTGCGCGGCCGACGGCAATGACCGGGCGCTGGACGCGGGCCAGGCCAATGCCCAGCACCACCAGCAGGCCGAGCAGGAAGCCCCAGACGAGAATCTGGGCCCAAAGCGGCACGCTGCGCCGCGAGACGGGGGAGGCGGGAGGATGGTCGGTCATCGCGGGTCCTTATCTGCGTTTGCGGAGTTCCTCTTCCAGCCGGGCGGCGTATTCGTCGGCCGCGGCGGGGGAGGGAGGCGATGCTTGGGCGGCAGCCTGCCGGGCTTTTTGCCGCCAGTCGTAGAAGCCGCGTCCGAGCAGGAACAGGCCGGTCAGGAAGGCCAGCGGCGGGACGAGGTAGAAGATCCAGTTGACCCCCTGGCGGGGCGGTTCGGCCAGGACGCGCGCCCCGTAGTTGTCGACGAAGTACCGGATGATTTCTTCTTCGCTCCGGCCCTCGGCCAGCATCTGGCGGATCAGTTCGCGCCATTGACGGCAGGCCTCGGTCGGGCAGACGTCGAGCGGGGTGTTTTCGCAGACCGGACAGAACAACTGGCGGGCGATGGCGTTGACCTCGTCATCGGAGGGGGTGGCCTGCTGGGCCAGGACGGGCGAGGGGTGGGCAGCGAGAGAGACGAAAAGGAGAACGAGAAAAAGCACAATGTGGAATGGTTTGCTCATCCTTCTCTTTCCCTTTCTTTGGGGGGCCAGGCGGTCAGGATCATCCCGCCGATGAAGATCAGGCTGCCGATCCAGAGCCAGTTGACGAGGGGATTGTGATAGACCTTGAAGGGCGTCTGGGAGGCCAAAGGGTTCTCCCAGTTGACCAGCACCACGTACAGGTCGTCTGCCAGGGTGCTGTAGATGCCGGGGATGGTCATGGGTTGGCCGTCGGGATAGAGGTCGTAACGCGGGGCGAGGGTGACGAGGAACCGGCCGTCTTGGTAGACGCTCAACTCGGCGCGCGTCACGAGGCGGCCGTCGGTGTAGGGGAAGCGGGCCAGCGAGTCGTAGCGCAGGGTGTAGCCGCCCAGTTCGATTTCGTCGCCGATGGCCAGGCTGCGCTGGGTCTCGGATTGGAAGAGTTCGATGCCCAGAATGCCGACGGCCATGACGACCATGGCGACGTGGATGAGGTAGCCGCCGTAGCGGCGACGGTTGCGGACGAAGAGACGCCCGAGCGCCTGGAAGACGGTCTCGCGGTTGGCCTTCATCCGGCCGCGCACGCCGCGCCCGTATTCGTAGAGGGTGACGAAGAGGACGAAGCCGACCAGCGTGAAGCCGGTCAGGGCGATGGGGTTGCGGATGCCCAGCCAGGCCAGGGCGAGCGGCACCAGCGCGGTCGGGAGGGCCGGTTTCCAGATGGCGCGGCCCAGAGTACGGGCGTTCGAGTAGCCCCAGGCGGAGAGGGGCGCCACGCCCATCAGAAGCATCAGGAGGCCCAGAAGCGGGGCAGTAGCGCGTTCGTACCAGGGCGGGCCGAAGGTGATTTTCTGGTTGGTGACGATTTCATAGACCAGCGGCGAGAATACCCCGTAAGCCACGATGAAGAAGACCGACAGGAAGACGACCGCCGCCAGCAGGAAGAGCGCCTCGCGCGACAGAAGCCGGTCGAGGATGATCTCGCCTTTCAGGTCGTTCCAGCGGCGGATCAGCAGGGCGAAGGAGAGGATGGCCGTCAGGGCGATGAAGGCGAAGAACATCGGGCCGATGGCGCTCTGGGCGAAGGCATGCACCGAGGAGAGCACGCCCGAACGGGTCAGGAAGGTGCCGATGATCACCATCAGATAGGTCAGGATGATGAGCGCCATGTTCAATTGCTTGAAGACGCCGCGTTTCTCTTGGATGATGGTGGTGTGCAGAAAGGGCGTGCCGATCAGCCAGGGCATGAGGGCAGCGTTCTCGACCGGGTCCCAGCCCCAGTAGCCGCCCCAGCCGAGCACGTCGTAGGCCCAGCGCATGCCCAGCACCAGGCCGAGCGAGAGGAAAAGCCAGGCCACCAGCGTCCAGCGGCGCGTGATGCGGATCCAGCGGTCGTCGCTGCGGCCGGTGACCAGGGCGGCCATGGCAAAGGCATACGGGATGACGAAGGAGACAAAGCCCAGGTAGAGCATGGGAGGGTGGATGATCATGCCGGGATGGCGCAGGAGCGGGTTCAAGCCGCGACCATCGGGCGGAAAAGCAGCCCCGCTGCCCGCCGGCTGGAACATCGCCCCGACGGCCTCCCCGCCGGGCAGGAGCCACCAGCGATCGAAGGGGTTTTCGAAGAAGACGCTGAGCGAGAGGAAAAAAGCCAACGTGACGGCGGTGACCACCACCACCCAGGGCAGGAATTCGCGGTCGCGTTCCCAGCGGCGCAGGGTCACGGCGCTGGCGAAGGCCGAGAGCAGCCACGACCAGAAGAGCAGCGAGCCGGCCTGTCCGCCCCACAAGGCGGTGATTTTCAAATAGAGCGGCATGCTGTCGCTGGTGACCGTGTAGACGTACTTGACCTCGTAGTGGCCGGTGACCAGCAGATAGACGAGCGAGACGACTGCCAGGGTGATGAGCGGAAAGGTCAATTGCATGGCCCGGCGGCTGCTTTCCACCCACGCCGCGGCGCGGGCGAAGTAGCCGTAGGCTGCCGCGCCGCTGGCAAACAACGCCAGCAAGAACGACAGGACCAGGATGCCGAAACCGAAGTAAATGAGCATGGATCTCCTCGAAGGAACAACCGACAAACGTTACCACTAGAATTTGGGGCGCTATTCGCTGCCGGCCTGCTCGGGAAGCGCCTCCTCGTAGCGGGTCGGGCATTTCAACAGCACCTCGTCCGCGTGGAAGAGGCCGTCCTCGCCCAGACGGCCGGTCACGATGGCCTGGGCCTCGTTTTGCAGAAGGTCTGGGCGGGGGCCGACGTAAACGACCGTCAGCCGCGCCCGCGCGGGATCCATCACCGCCGCGTGGAGCACCTCGGCCAGGCCGCCCTGGGCTTCGATTTCGGCGTTGTCGCCGGGGATGTCGGCGATGTCGAAGCGCAGCGTGAGGGTCTCAACGTCATATTGGATGCTGTCGCCGATCACCGCCCCGGAGATGCGCAGGTTGCGGCCGAGGGCTGCCGGCCCTTCGGCGCGCAATTCCTGGACGGTCATGAAATACTCGGCGTTCGAACGGGTGGCGCTGACGATCAGGTAGATGACGGCTGCCAGGATGATCAGCCCGCCGACGATGAATTTGGGACGCATGACAATACCTCCATAGAAATCGAACCCATTAAGCGCACAAGCAACTCGATCGCAGGTTCGAGAAGTGATCGATTCCGTCACTTTTTCAGTACGCTACCTGCAATTCTACATGCCGAGATTAATTCCGGGTGAGAATGCGAGTATTCTGACCGTTGTATCTTTCTAGTCCTCGCCCCGGCGCAGACGCGTCCCACAGGCGCGGCAGAACCGATCGCCCGGCTGGGCGCGCTTGCCGCATTGCGGACAATAGACCGGCTGTTCCGCGCCGGCCTCCTTCGGCTGGCGGAGTCCCCGCCGGCGGAGAGCCGGTTGGCGCCGGCTGCCGCCCTGCCGATAAAAGAATCCGGTCAGCCCGCCGACGATGAGCAGCAGTCCCAAGAATCCCAGCAGCCAGGGCAGGAGGGCATTCCAGGACAGGCTCCCGCTGGCGCGCCGGTCGAGCGGCCCGGCGGGCTGAACTTGCAGGGTGGAAATGCTCAAATCGCTATTCTGTTTCTGATAGACGGCGCTGAGGGTGAAGGTCTCGCCGGCTGCCAGCGGCCCGACCTCCTCTTCGTAATAGCGCAATCCATCGCTGCCGATGCGGGTGCTGCTCAGCGGTGGAGTCAGCACCAGGTTCGTCGCCCCGACCGGCAGTTGGAAACTGACGAACAGCGATTCGACTGCCTCGTTGGCCGGCCATTCGTACCGGTAACGGCGCGTCGGGCCGTCGCGGCTCAGGGAGGGATCGTAGTATTCCAGACGAATCGCCCGACCGTCGGCCGGCAGGCGGATGATCACCTCCAGCCAGTCGCCGGCGGCGCGGACGGTGTATTCGACGTTCTGGTCCGATACGGTCGCCGGGCTGGCGCCAACGGCAACCACATAGGGGCCGCCGGCCGCGGCCGGAATGCGCACGCTCACCTCGGCGGGGAGGGGCGAGTCGGGCGAGAGCAGGAAGTCGTAGAGGACCAGCATGTCGGGCCGATCGTACTCGGGCCACAGTTTGACCGTCACCCGGCTGAAGGTAATCCCGGCCTGGGCCTGAGCCGCTGCCGGGCCGAACAGCAGAATCAGCACAGCCAGGGCCAGCACAACCTTGCGCATCGAACACCTCCGGAAAAGGTTTGCTGCAATCTTACCATGTCTGGGAGCGGTTGGAGACGGCAGGCCGGGCTTGTCAGGCAGCCGGCCGGAGGGCGAGTGCCCGAATCGCCTCCCACATCTGCCGGTTGAGGGGCGTCGCGACCCCGGCCTGTTTGCCCAGGCGGACAATCTCGCCGCAGATGGCCTCGATCTCGGTCGGGGCGCCGCGCCGGATGTCCTGGAGCATGGAGGAAAAATTCGACGCCGTCTGGCGGGCCACCTGCTCGGCGGCCGCGACCGGATCGTCGAACGGCAGGCGGATGCCCCGCGCCGCGGCGACGGCGGCGGCCTCCCGTGCCAGGGCCGCCATCTGACGGCGCGCCGCCGGACGACGGAGCAGTTCGCCGTTGGGGACGCCCAGCAGCGCGCTCAGCGGGTTGATGGCGGCGTTGACGACCAGTTTGCCCCACACGAGCGCCTCGGCGTTCTCTACCGGCCGGACCTCGAAGCCGGATTCCGCCAACGCTGCCGCCAGCCCTCCCAGGCGGGGATGCTGTTCCAGCCAGACCGGCCCCGTCCCGCCCAGGCGGACGCGTCCCGGCCCCAGCAGGGTCGCACCCAGGGTGGTGACGCCCAGGCCGACGCGTTCGCTCCCCAGCGCGCCCGCCAGCCGCTCGCGGTTGCCCAGGCCGTTCTGCAGGCTGACGGCCAGGCCGTCCGGCCGCAGACACGCGGACAACCGCCGGGCGGCCTCCTCGGTTTGCCAGGCTTTGACCAGCACCAGGGCGTGACGGCTAGGCGGGCAGGCCTCCGGCCGGTCTGCCGTCTGGACGGGGAAGGCCGATTCCTGCCCGTCCTCGTTGACCAGGCGCGCTCCTTCTTGCTGCAAGGCGGCCAGCCCTGCCTGCCATCCGCCCAGCACGGTGACCGCGGTCCCGGCTGCCGCAAGGCGGGCGGCGAACAGGGTGGCCAGGGCGCCGCTGCCGACGATCAGGATTTCAGGCATGCGTTCCATCGGCCAGCATTTGCCGGAGTTCTTCCCATTCTTCATCGGGCATTTCCACCGTGTGTTGCGCGGCGGGAAAGCGCCCGGTCTGCACGTCGGCGATGTACTCGCCGAAGGCGCGGCGCATCTCGGCGTACAGGTTGGCGTATTGTTTGACGAAACGCGGCCTGAAGCGCTCGAACAGCCCCAGCAGGTCGTGGGTCACCAGCACCTGGCCGTCGCAGCCGGCGCCGGCGCCGATTCCGATGGTCGGGATGCTCAGGCGCTCGCTCACCAGGCGCGCCAGGCGGGCAGGCACCGATTCGAGCACCAGGCTGAAACAGCCGGCCTGTTCGAGCAGGAGGGCGTCTTCGAGCAGGCGGCGGGCAGCCTCGGCGGTGCGTCCCTGCGGACGGAATCCGCCCAGGCGGTGCACCGATTGGGGCGTCAGCCCGAGGTGGCCCATGACCGGAATGCCCGCCTCGACGATGCGGCCGACGGTCTCCAGGCGCTCGCGCCCGCCTTCGAGTTTGACGGCGTCCATGCCGCCTTCTTGCAGAAAGCGACCGGCGTTGCGGACGGCCTCTGTGGGGGAGACCTGATAGGAGAGGAAGGGCATATCCCCGATCAACAGCGCCGCCGACGCCCCGCGGCGCACGGCGCGGCAATGATGGATCATCTCGTCCATGCTGACGGCCAGGGTGTTCTCGTAGCCCAGCACGACCATCGCCAGCGAATCGCCGACCAGGATGGCGTCGATGCCGGCCTCGTCCAGTGCCAGGGCGGTGGGATAATCGTAGGCAGTCAACATGCAGATGCGCTTGCCCTCCGATTTCATTTTTTGAAAGGCGGGGATGGTTATTTTCTTGCGTTCTGGGGAACGGCTGGGGACAGGAGCAGAAGTGGTCATGGTACCCTCCGTGGAGGTAGGGGCCTGGCCGGTCGAAAGGCCGGAAAGCCACGCGCGAATGAGTGAAATTACTCGCCGTCGCCCGCGTTCTCGCTGGGCGCGGCAGGGGCATTATTCCATACTTCGGTCATCTTTTCAATCCCCCCGCTTTGTTCTATAATAAGGCTGATACCCGGGATTTTCATTCAGATGAGGAGGTTTCGATGCGCAAGACACTCGGTTTCATTGTGGGAGCAATCGTCGGCGGGCTGGTCGGCGCAACGCTCGCCCTTCTGTATGCGCCCGAATCGGGCGCCGAACTGCGCGCCCAGATCAGCGAACGGGCGCAGACCTTCGCGCATGAGGTCCGTCAAGCGGCGACGACCAAGCGGATCGAACTCCAGGAACGGCTGGACAGTCTGCGCGCCCCCAAGGCGGGCTGATCAGCCGCCGGTCACTTGCGTGTAGAACGCTTCCGCCTGGGCCATGCAGCGCCGATATTCGGCGCGCTCGGCAATCAGGCGGACGTTCGTTTTAAGGGCCTGTTGACGCAGCGAAAGGTCGTCCAGGGCCGTCAGGATGGCTTGCGCCAGACCGGCCGGGTCGGCGGGGTCGACCAGCAGGCCGTTTTGGCCGGGGGTGATCCACTCGCGCAGCGAGTCCAGGTCGCCGGCGATGGGCAGGCAGCCGCAGGCCATGGCCTCCAGGAGGGTGTTCGGCGTCCCGTCATGGGTGGAGGGCGAAACGGCCACCTGGGCAGACTGGTAGAGGCCGGCCATTTCGGCGTGCGGGCGGTCGGGCAGCAATTCGACGGCGCGTCCGATGCCCAGTCTCTGCACCCAGGCCTCGGCGGTTGGAATGCCGGCCATGGCCGCGCAGCGAAAACGCACCTCGGGACGCGCGGCCAGCACGAGCGGAATGGCTTTGAAGAAAGTGTCGTTGCGCACATAGCCGCGAAAGCCGCGCGGGTTGACGACCACCGGTTCGGCGGGCGGGGTGCGCGGCGGGTGGAAGATGCCCGTGTCGATGCCGCCGTTGCCGGGGATGACCAGCACCGGCTTGCGCGGGTCGAGGCCCGAGGCCTGGGCCAGATGGACATCCCGCCGGCAGTCGGCGTGCAGGGCGGCGGCGGTGCGCAGGGCGCGGCGGATGGCGGCGCCCATCCAGGGCGAGAGACGGGCGTGCAGGGTGAAGTCGTTGCCCCAGGAGGACAGGATCAGCGGCGCGGAGAGACGGGCGCGGGCAGCCAGCAGGCCCTCGAAGGGAATGCGCATGGCGTGAACGAGGTCGGGCCGGAGGCGGGCGGCGATGGCCTCCAGGCGACGGGCGGCGCGTGGCAGCGACAGCAGTCCGAGCCACTGACGCAAGGCGGCGCGCAAGACGGCCCCCTGCGGGCCGCGCAAGAAGCCGCGGCTCGCCGCCGCGCTCCGCACCCCGCTGAGGGCCACCGGCACCAGGTCGAGGCCGCGCAGCGGCAGGTCGGGGGCGCAGGCGAAGGTCGAGGCCAGATAGACCTCGTCGCCGCGCTCGATCCAGTAGCGGATCCAGTTCAGGGCAATCGGGGAGCGGCCATCGGCCACGAAGAGCAGGCGCATCGGATGCAATAGACTCTATCCGTAATAACCGCCAAGACGCGGAGAACGCCAAGAATCTTCCTGAATTCGCCAAGAAAAGCCCTTGACGATTTCCAAATCCGCTTGGCGCCTTGGCGTTTTGGAGGTGAAGATTATTGCGAATAAAGTCCAATATACCACAAACGCTTCGAGAATCGTTTGACGAAATCCTCCCATTTGTTGTATAAAGAAGAGGCCGGAGGCTGGAAATGGGCAAACCACGCATCCTCTTAATCGAAGACAATGTAGATAACCGCGAGATGGTGCGGTTTGTCCTGGAACGCGCCGGTTATGAAATTCTGGTCGGACAAACCGGCGATCAGGCCGTGACGCTGGCCCGCCAGGAGCGGCCCGATTTGATTCTGATGGATCTGTCGCTGCCGGAGAAGGACGGCTGGACGGCAGCCGGCGAGATCAAAGCCGACCCGGCGCTGGCAGCCATTCCTCTCGTGGCGCTGACGGCACATACGCTGCCCGGTGACCGTAAGCGGGCGATGGAAGCCGGATTCGATGCGTATATTTCCAAGCCGATCAATCTGCCCCGTCTGATCGAGACGTTGGCAGCCTTCTTGCCTCCCGCGCAAAGTGACGAGTGACGGCCCGATCTCTCGGGGAAGGCTTCCCCCGATTCGCGGAGTCCCCCTGTTTTTCTGGTATATTACGGCCTGTTGGCCGTGATTCTTTGTTTTCAGGAGAGAGCATGGAACAAATCTGTGTGATCGGCGTCGGCTATGTCGGTCTGGTCACCGGCGCTTGTTTTGCCGACCTGGGCAACCGCGTCATCGCGCTGGATGTCAACGAGAAACGCATCGAGGGCCTCAAGCAGGGCATCATGCCGATTTACGAACCGGGTCTGAAAGAACTGGTCGAACGCAACGTGCAGGCTGGCCGGTTGTTCTTTACCACCTCCTATGCCGAGGCGCTCAAGGGGACCGGGTATGTTTTCATTGCGGTCGGCACCCCCTCGGGCGTCAACGGCGAGGCCGACATGCAGTACGTGGCGGCCGCGGCCCGCAGCATCGCCGAGCATATGACCGCCCCGCTGATCATCATCAACAAATCCACCGTGCCGGTCGGGACCGGCGACTGGGTGGCCGACATCGTGCGGGCGGCCCAGCCGCGTCCGCTGCCGTTTTCGGTCGTCTCCTGTCCCGAATTCCTGCGCGAGGGCACGGCAATCGCCGATTTCATGAATCCCCATCGCACGGTGCTGGGTTCGCTCGACCGCCAGGCAGCCGAAAAAGTGGCGCAGTTGCACCTGCCGCTCAATGCCCCGATCCTCATCACCGACCTGCGCACGGCCGAGATGATCAAGTACGCCTCCAACGCCTTTTTGGCGACCAAAATCTCTTTCATCAACGAGATTGCCGATATCTGCGAGGCGCTCGGCGCAGACGTGCGCGAAGTGGCCAAAGGCATGGGCTACGACAAGCGCATCGGCCCGGCCATGCTGGAGGCAGGTTTGGGCTGGGGCGGCTCCTGTTTCCCCAAGGATGTCAAAGCGCTGGCTTACATGGCCGAGGAGAAAGGCGTACTGCCCTCGATTTTGAAGACGGTCATGGCGACCAATTACGAGCGCCGCCGAATGGCCGTCCGCAAATTGGAGGCCATGCTGGGCGGGCTGAACGGCAAAGTCATTGGGCTGCTGGGTCTGGCCTTCAAGCCCAACACCGACGACATGCGCGAAGCGCCCTCGGTGGACATCGCTCACGGCCTGGTCGCCGGCGGGGCGCATTTGCGCGCCTACGATCCGGTGGCGAGGGAGAACGCCCGCGCCCTGCTGCCGGCAGTGGACATGTTCGACGATCCCTATGCCATGGCCAAAGGTTGCGACGCCCTCATCGTCGTGACCGAGTGGAACGAGTTCAAACAACTCGATCTGAGAAAACTCAAGCGACAGATGCGCACGCCGGTCATCTTCGACGGACGCAACGTCTATGACCCGGCCGAGATGCGTAGACTCGGCTTCATCTATCAGGGGGTGGGGCGCGGCTACGAGGCAGAGGAATGAGCGAGACGCCCCGTCCTCCCGTCTGCGATTACGAAGGCTCCGATTATCAGACCTCGTTTTGGGATCGGGGCGGCCGCGAGTATGAGGATCGCTGCGAGGTCATCGCCCTGCGGCATTTACTGCCCGCCGGCGGCCGGTTGCTGCTCGAGGTGGGCGCCGGAGCGGGGCGAAATACCCCTCGTTACCGCGGCTTCGAGCGGATCGTCCTGCTCGATTACTCGCGCACCCAGTTGGAGCAGGCTCAGCAGCGCCTGGGGCGGAGCGAACGCTACCTCTACGTGGCCGCCGACGCCTACCGGCTGCCGTTTGTGGCCGGTCTGTTCGAGGCCGCGACGATGATCCGCACCCTGCACCACATGGCCGACGCCCCGGCGGCTTTGCGTCAGGTGCGCGGCGTGCTGCGGGCGGGCGGAATTTTCATCCTGGAATATGCCAGCAAGCGCAACCTGAAGGCCGTCCTGCGCTATTTTCTGCGCCGCCAGACCTGGAGCCCGTTCACGCTCGAACCGGTCGAGTTCGCCCCCCTCAACTTCGACTTTCACCCGCGGGCGGTGCGCGCCTGGCTGGAGGAGATCGGTTTCGAGATTCAGCAGGTGCGGACGGTGTCCCATTTCCGCCTCGGGCTGCTCAAGCGAATCGTCCCGGCCCGTCTGCTGGCCGGGCTGGACGGCCTCTTTCAGCCGACCGGCAACCTGTTCCAGTTGACGCCCAGCGTCTTCGTGCGGGCGGCGGCGGTTGGCGGGGCGGAGTCGCCGGCGGCCGGGGCCTTCTTCAAGTGCCCGGAGTGCAGCCACGCGCCGCTGACCGAAGAGGCAGACCGGCTAATCTGCCCGGCCTGCCGGCGCGCCTGGGGCGTGCAAGACGGCATCTACGATTTCCGCCAGCCGCTGTGAAGTCGAGAGTCCTGTTCCCTTCAAGCCTTGATCATCGTCAGGAGCATCTTGAAGCGGGTGGCGGCCCGCACGGCGTGAGGGACGTTGGCCGGCATGAGGATGGCCTGACCCGCTTGGAGCAAGAAGGGCTTGCCGCCGATCTTGATTTCGGCCTGGCCGTCCAGAACGTGAACCAGGGCGTCGAAGGGGGCGGTGTGTTCGCTCAGTTCCTGACCGGCGTCGAAGGCGAAGAGGGTCACATTGCCGGCCTCGCTCTTGGTGATCTGGCGCGAGACGATTGCCCCGGCCTGATATTCGACCAGGGAGGCCATCTCGAGAATTTCTGATGGAGAGACGGTGGCCATGGGGGTCTCCTTTCGCGGGGAGGACTAGCGGATCTCGAATTGATAGGCCGCCGGCATGAGGGTGAAGCGGGTCGTTCCGCTGACCACCAGCACGACTTCGCTCACGCCGCCCCGCCCGACCGAGATGGGGATGACGGTGGTTTCGGGCTGAACGGGGACGACCTGAACGGTCGTGCTGCTCGCGCTCTGGGTGATGAGCGCCAGGCGGAAGGTCTGCGGCAGGATGTTCTGGATGCGGGCGAATCCGGCGCTTTCCCAACCGCCGTCGCCGTTTTCGAAGTCTTCGCGGTAGCCGAGGGCGGGGATTTCGATGTCATCAATCAGCATCCCCTCGCCGTTGACGGCCGCGTCGGTGACGTACTCGAAACGGACGGAAACAACCTGACCGGCGTAGGCCGAGAGATCGACCGATTCCTGGATCCAGCCGTTCGTCGCCCCGGTGTAGCCCCAGCCGAACGAGTTGCCCATCGGGTTTTCGCCGGTGCCGGAGGGGGTGATCAGAATGTCCCAATGCTCGCCGTCGGTAGAGGCTTCCACGTAGGCATAATCCCAGTCCTCCTCGATGTCGTACCAGGTCCAGTAGGTCATGGTGATCGGGCCGCTGACGCCGCTCAGGTCGAAGCGGCGCGTCAGGGTCATGTCTGACTTGTCGCCCTTGTTCGACCAGAAGGCGTAGTTGCCGGAATGGGGATCGGCGGGCAGCAGGGGGACGGAGGAGGCGCCGTTGAAGTAAATGTTGTACTCGCCTGGGCAGGTGATGCCGATGTAGTCCACGCCGTATTGGTTGACCTGGCGGGTGGCCGGCGGCGAGGGGCAGGTTTGAACGAACTCGGTCTCGGAGGCTTGCGGGGCCGCCGGATAGTTGTGATAGGAATAGCGGCCATCGGCAATCGACGGGTCCTGGAGGAAGTTGGCGAGGACGAAATCGAGGAAGAAATCGTCGGCCTGGATGGGCTGGCCGGTCAACGGGTCGCGGATCTGGTGAGCGGTCAGGACGGCGTCGATGCTGTCCATGCCGTTGGCCTGTTCCTGGACGACGGCCTGGGTGATTTCCTCGCCGAAAC
>CALGPL010000027.1 GCA_937960595.1 uncultured Anaerolineales bacterium
CGGCGATGCCCGCTGGGACATGCAGCGCGTCTTCGACCTGAGTTACCTCGACCTGAGCGAGAGCGACCGCGCCCGCTTCCGCGCCCTGGCGGCCTTCCACCCGAGCGGCTTCGCGCCCCAAGCAGCCGCCTTTGTGTGGGGCTTGACCCCCGAGCGGGCGGAAGAGATGGCCCAGGCGCGGGCGACCCTCTCGCGCTTCATCAACCTCTCGCTGGTCAAAACCGTGCCGGGCGATTTCGAACGCTACCGCCTGCACGATTTGCTGGATGAGTACGCCGCCGAGAAACTGCGCCATGACCCGACCGAGGAAGCCAAAAAGAGAAATGCCCTGGCGGAGTGGGTGGCAGAGGAATTTGATAAAAATGACGTCCCCGATGTTGAGAACATTTCCCGTCTGTCTCTTGAAAAGGACAATCTCATCTGTGCAGCGCAATGGACCCAAGCGCAGAGCGACGGCTGGCGGCTGGCGCGGCTGGCAACCACGCCAGCCAA
The DNA here is from genome assembly GCA_937960595.1 of uncultured Anaerolineales bacterium. Classification (GTDB taxonomy): domain Bacteria; phylum Chloroflexota; class Anaerolineae; order Anaerolineales; family Villigracilaceae; genus JAFGSI01. The sequence goes on from CALGPL010000027.1 coordinate 493, forward strand.
CTGGCTGAGGGTCAATTTCTTCGCCGAAACCTGGCAGATGTGGAAAGACTGGCTGATTTCTGCCCTGCGCTTTGGTATCGAGCATGCCGATGAAAAACAAGTCCTACGTCTCAAAGCCAACTGCATAAAGTCGCTCGGCGACGTGCACCGAGACCTGTCGGAACTGCCCGAAGCCCGCGCCCGCTACGAAGAAGCCCTGCCGATTTACCGCGCCATCGGCGACAAACTCGGCGAAGCCAACACCCTTTCTGCGCTCATGCGACTAAACTTTGCCGCCTCGAAAGATATTGGTTTGGCTGAGCAAGAATTGAGCCATATCATCCAATTGCGGCAGAAGATTGGCGACCGCTATAACGAAGGCGCCGATTACGGCAACTTTGCCATCGCCCTGCTGAATTTGGGCCATAAAGAGAAGGCCAGGGAATACGCCCTCAAGGCGCGCGCCGTCTTCGAGCAAATCAATCTCCCCTCTTTGGTTGAGATGACGGATAGAATCATCGCCGCCTGCGAGGAGTGACAGCGCAGACTTCCGAAGTCTGCGAGACTTCGGAAGTCTGGAGTGGGGATGAACCGCGTCGCTCCCCTCACGGGGAGCGTGGATGGCTATCGTCTTCTCCCCGCAAGGCGTGAAAAGTGGGGGTCAGCGCCGGGTAGAGCCCGCGATAAAGCGGATAGAGCGCTTCGTAGGCCCCAACCTGCTCGGCGTGAGGGGCCGTGCTGCCCGTCACCTGAATAACTGACCGGCAGGCGGCTTCCACGCTCTCGTATGTTCCCGCGCCGACTGCCGCCAGCAGCGCCGCGCCGTAGGCCGCGCCCTCGGTGGTGTTGACGGTCACCAGTTCGCAGCCGAACACGTCGGCCAGAATTTGCCGCCAGAACGGGCTTTTGGCCCCGCCGCCGGAGACGCGCACCTGGCGGATTTCACCCAACCCCGAAGATTTCATCAACTCGAACGAATCGCGCAGCCCAAACGCCACGCCTTCCAGCACGGCGCGGGTGAGATGGGGCAGGGTGTGTCGCACCGTCAGCCCGACGAATGCGCCGCGCGCCAGCGGGTCGGGGTGTGGTGTCCGTTCGCCGGTCAGATACGGCAGGAACAGCAGGCCATCGGCGCCGGGCGCAATCTCGCTGGCCGGGGCCAGCAGCTCATCGAAGCCGACGGCGGGAGCAAAGGTGTCACGATACCAGCGCAGGCTGCCCGCCGCCGAGAGCATCACACCCATTAGATGCCATTTGCCCGGCACAGAATGGCAAAAAGCGTGCAGGCGGCCTTCGGGTTCGATGAACGCGCCGTTGGCCGTGGCGAAGACCACGCCGCTTGTGCCAAGCGTCAGGGCGACGATTCCTTCCGTCACGGCTCCCACGCCGACAGCCTGCGCCGCCTGGTCGCCGCCGCCGGCCATGACGGGCGTGCCGGGCTTCAGGCCGGTGACCGCCGCCGCTTGGGGGGTTAGCCTTCCGGTAATTTGCGGCCCTTCGTAGAGCGGGGGCATCCAGGCGCGGGGAATTTCAAGGGCGGTCAAGACTTCCTCGCTCCAGCCGCGTGCTTTCAGGTCCATTAAAACCGTTCCGGCGGCATCGGCTTTGTCCATGCCAAATTCGCCGGTCAGTTTATAGCGGACGTAATCCTTTGGCAGCAGGATGTGCGCGGCTTGGGCATATACCTCCGGCTCGTTTTCTTTAACCCACAGGATTTTGGGCGCGGTGAAACCGGTCAGCGCCACGTTGCCGGTGATTTGAATGAACCGCTCGCGTCCGATTCGGCGGTGAATCTCATCGCATTGCGCCTGCGTGCGCTGGTCGTTCCACAGGATGGCCGGGCGCAGCACCTCGCCCGCTTCATCCAGCAAAACCAGGCCGTGCATTTGGCCCGTCAGCCCTACCCCGCCGACTTGGGCCGGGTCAATGCCCGCTTGGGCCAGCGCGGCGCGGATGGATTGCTGCGCGCCATCCCACCACAGTCTGGGGTGCTGTTCGCTCCACAGCGGGCGGGGAGTTTCAAAAGGATATTCGGTAGCGGCAACGGCGGCCACCTGTCCGCTGGCGTCTATGAGCAGGGCTTTGGTGGCGGTGGTCGATACGTCTATGCCGAGGAAGTAAGGCAAGGTGTCGCGCATACGGCCTCCAAATCGTAAGTCTGTCAGTCTGTGGACTGCCCGACTAATTCTTCCAAATTTTCCGCCACCACATCCGGGCGCGGCTGCCAGGCCTCGGCCTGTTCCCGCGACGAGACGCCGCTCAGCACCAGGGCGCAGGGCAGGCCGGCGGCCTGGGCGGCGGCGATGTCGGTCTCCAGGCGGTCGCCGACCACCAGGGTGGCCTCCTTGGACGTCCCCAGGCGCGCCCGCGCCAGTTCGAGCAGGGCCGGGGCCGGTTTGCCGGCGTAAACCGGCTCGCGTCCGGTGGCCGTGACCAGCACCGAGACCCACGCCCCGGCGCCGGGAATTTCGCCGCGCGGCGTGGGGAAGGTCTTATCGGGGTTGGTGGCGATGAAAGGCAGGCCGCGGCGGATGAGCAGGGCCGCCTCGGCCATCTTCTGGAACGTGATTTGGCGGTCAATGCCGACCACCACCGCCTGGGCCTCGTCGGCGCGCTCGAGGGGCAACACCTCGAAGCCTTTGGTGCGCAGGGCTTCCATCACCCCGGCCTCGCCGATGGCGAAGATTTTACCTAACCCCCCGTCCCCCCCTTCCCTAGTAGGGAAGGGGGGCGCAGAGGGGATCGGTCCGCCGGCAGGCAAGGGGGGCGCAGAGGGGATCGGTCCGCCGACCAGCAACTCCGCCGCCGCCTGCGCCGAAGTGACCACCTGCCAGGCTTCGGCCGCGACGCCAAAGGCAGCCAGCCGTTCGACGTACATCTCCGGCGTGCGCGTCCCGTTGTTGGTGGCAAAAGCCACCTTCAGGCCGCGGGCGCGAATGCGGGCAAAGATGCGCGCCAGGTCGCCGATGGGAGCGTCGCCGCGCCACAGGACGCCGTCCATGTCGAGAATCAGGGCTTGAATGTGGGAAGGAATCATGGTGGAAATTATATCAAGCAGATGCAGGTCGGATTGGCAAACTGCTAAAAAAGGATACAGTATTGTCGGATTAGCAATCCGACCTACTCATAAAAAAGGACAGCCTGAAAGGCTGTCCCACTGAACACTGATCACTGAACACTGAACACCGATCACTTCTTCTCCGGCGCTTCCAGCACCTGATCCACGATGCCGTACTGGACGGCCTCCTGGGCAGTCAGGTAGAAATCGCGGTCGGTGTCGCGCTTGATGGTCTCCAGCGGCTGGCCGGTGTGTTTGACCAGGATGTCGTTCAGCAGGGTGCGCAGGCGCAGAATCTGCTTGGTCTGGATTTCGATATCGGTAGCCTGGCCCTGGGCGCCGCCGAGCGGCTGGTGCAGGTGGATGGTGGCGTTGGGCAGGGCGTAGCGGCGGCCCTTCGTCCCGGCGGTCAGCAGGACGGTCCCGAACGAGGCGGTCACGCCGACGGCCACGGTGCTGATCGGGTTGGAGATCATCTGCATGGTGTCGTAGATGGCCAGCCCGGCGTAGATGACTCCGCCCGGCGAGTTGATGTACATCTGGATTTCCTTCTCCGGGTCTTCGCGGTTCAGGAACAGAAGTTGGGCGACGACGATGTTGGCAACCTGGTCGTCAATGGCGGTGCCGAGGAAGATGATGCGCTCTTTGATCAGGCGGGTGAAAATATCGATCGAGCGGTCGCCGTAGTTGGTCGTCTCGATGACGTAGGGGGTCACATTGCGGGGATTGAACATGGTCTCTCCGTTCTGGGAATGATTAGGGTGAGGACGTTTTCTTGCGGGCGGATGGCTCCGCCGCGCCGGCCGAGGCCGTTTTCTTGGCGGATGGCTCCGCCGCGCCGGCCGAGGCCGTTTTCTTGGCAGACGGCGTCTTTTTCGACCCTTTGCCGGTTTGCCGCGCCGGGGCGGGGTTTTCCGCCTCGGCTGCCTCGACCGCCTGGCCGGTGGCAATTTCCTTCAGCCGCGTCAGGGTCTGCTCAAGCATCGCCCGGTTGGCCGACTGCCTGAAGACCGCCTCGATCAGGCGCTGGGGCGGGCGGGATTTGCCGCGCATGGCTTGCTGGAACTCGTTGCTGGCGCTGAATTCGTCCCACGTCTGCTGGAAAGAGGCGCTTAGGGTCTCTTCGCTGATCTCGATTTTCTCGCGGCGGGCGATCTCATCCAGGATCAGCGAACGCTCCAGGCGCTTGACAGCGACCGGCCGCACTTCTTCTTCGACGAATTTCTCGCGCGTCGTTTCGCGCATCTTGAAGAAAGTTTCCAAGTCCATGTTTTGGGCAGCCAGGCGCGCCTGCAGATCGTCCAGGACGTCCTTGATCTCTTCCTCGAGTATCTGGGGCGGGTATTTGATGGTCGCACCGGCGCGAATCTGTTGCAGAACCTGTTCGAAGTAATCGTCGTCGTATTCGGCCTTCAGACGGTTGCTCAGGCTGGCGCGCACCGTGTCGCGCAGGGCCTCCAGGGTTTCGAAAGGCCCGGCGGCGCGGGCGAATTCGTCGTTCAAGTCCGGCAAGATGGTGCCGCGCACGATTTTTACCGTCACCTCGAAGTTGACTTTTGCGCCCCGCAATTTTTCGTCGGGATGGTCTTTGGGGAATTTGTGGCTGAAGGTCTTGCTCTCGCCGGCCTGCAGGCCGATCAACTGGTGGGCAAAGCCGGGGAACGGCCATTCGTCGTCGCGCGCCTCGGGGCGGATGAACACCGGCGCGGATTGCTGTTCGAAAACCGGCGGTTCGTCCTCGGCCGCTCCGGCCTGGACGCCTTTGAATTCGATCATCACGAAATCGCCCTTTTCGATCGGGCGGTTGACCGTCTCGGTCTTGGCGTACATCTGGCGCAGTTCCTGGAGGGCTTCTTCGACCTTCTCCTCGCCGGGCGCTTTCCAGTCGTAGGGCAGGCGCACGGCGCGGTAATCGCCCAGGTCAACGGACGGGGTCAGCGGGACGGTGAAGGTGAAGACCGGCCGGTTCTCGGTCAGGCCTTCGATCTTTTCGAGGGCGCCGGGCGCGCCTGCCTCGATCTTGGCCTCCTCCAGCACTTGCGGATAGAGTTCGTCGAGCAGCAAATCAACGGCCTCCTCGGTCACCGCCGCCTCGCCGACATGGCGGACGACGTACTCGTAGGGGGCTTTGCCGGGCCGAAAGCCGGGGATGGTCTTGCGCTCGGAGATGCGCCGGGCTGCCCGTCGGCGGGCGCTTTCCAGACGTTCGTTTTCGACCTCGACCGTCAGGGTCACTTGATGGTCGTCGCGGGGGGTGGTTTCGATTTTCAATGGGTTGTCCTCTTTCGCGTTTCTGCTCTCTTTTGATGGGGAAGACGGGACTTGAACCCGTACGCCTTGCGGCCCATGATCCTAAGTCATGTCTGTCTGCCAATTCCAGCACTTCCCCGGCAAGCGCATGGATTATAAGCGCAAGGGGATGAGGCGTCAATAAATGCGAGCCGGCATCTAATGTTTTGCTTACATCGCCAGGCCGATTCGATTTTGGTATAATCGCGGCGCTGCCCGGATTTTCGGTCGAGCCGGGACCTGCTTGGAGGCTGCATGGGACGCGTCATTCATACCGAAAGTGCCGGCAAGAATCGGCTGCGCCTGATGAAAGGTGTGGCGCTGGCGGTGCGTCAACTGGCGCAGCAGCGCGAGGCAGGCGAGGAGGCCCGCGATCTGGCGGCTTTCATCGCCCTGGCGCTGGAACAGATCGCGGCCGGCGTTGACGAATCGGTCGCCGCCTGGGAGAAGCGCGATTACTGGGTCAAGGCCGACCGCTTCCGCATGGAGTGGGCCTGGGCTGCCCAATTGGGAGCCGGCATGCGCGCCGCCGTCTTGGCGGGGGATTGGGCGGCGGTCGCCCAGATTGCGGCGCAGGTGGCGCAGAAGGTCGGCCATGTCACCGTCCCGCCGGGTCACCGGCTGGGACGCCCCTGGGTGGGGGCCTGGAAAGCCCTCCGTAAAGGGCGTTAATTGTTTTACACGAGACCCGATCTCTCCAAGAGACCGGGTCTCATTCTATCTACGAGCAGGATGTCGGTTTTCTCTCACGGGGTGGTGTAAGAGACAATCAACTTCGGCGCGGTGAAGGAGATGGCGTCGGCATTCCCGTCGCCGTCGGTGGCGAGGTTGGGGAATTGCACCCGCGCCTGCAGGCGGTTACTCATCCCCAGTTTGGCCTGCAATTGGACGCGGAAATCGTTGTCGGTCACCACTTCCGAGAGCGCGGCGGCCGTGCACCACTCGAAGTTCGGCCCCGACGGCACGCCGACGTAAAAATCGCTGGCATCCAGCACGCCGTAGTCTTGTGGATAGACTCCCACGCAGCCCAGCCCGCCGAACGGATCGCCGAAGATGGTGTATTCGCTGAAATTGATCTTGACCTCGGTGATGGTGGCCGTGACCGGAATGCCGGTGATGTTGAAACTCAGGAAGACCTGCAGCCCGAAATTGGAAGACGAATCGCCGACGATGATTTCGGAGGTCGTGAAGTGACCATCGCCGCGCACCGTGCCGCTTTCGCCGGCCACCGCCGTCAACGTGACGGTGTTAGTGGCGGCGGTCGAGACCTGAATTTGAACCCAAAAACTGGCGCCGTTGCGCAGTCCGAAGTACTGGCCGCCCGGTTCGCGCAGCCGCCAGTAGCCGCGATACGTGCCGGCCGTCATCGGCGCGGTCAGGCTGACCGAGATGTCCACCGTGCCGCCCGGCGGGACGGTCCCGGCGGTCAGCGCCTGGGCATAACCGGCCGGGACGCCCATCGCGTCGCCCTGGTGGAAGACCAACTGGTAGCCGGAAGTCCAAGTGCAAGTGCCGACGTTGCGCAGCCGCCAGGTCTTGGTGAAGACCTGACCGGGCGACATCACCGTGCCGTCTGGGACGGTCACATCGGCCTCGAAAGCGGCCAGGTTGCAGGGCAGGGGAGTGGGCGTCGCCGGCGGCAGGGGAGTGTTGGTGGGAATCGACAGGGTCGGCTGAGGGGTGGAGGTGGGCGGGAGGGTGTTCGGCGTGGCGGTCGGCGCCAGGCGCGTCAATTCGGCTTCAACCGTCTGGTAGGCCTGGGTAAGCGAAAGATCGGATACCGGGGTCGGGTTGTTATCGGCGCGCGGCAGGTTGCAGGACGCCAGCGCCAGGACAAAGAACAGAGCAAGAATAGCAGGAATCGTTTTCTTCATGGCGGTTCTCCTTTTTTGGCCAGCCTAAGTGTAGCAAATTCATTCCGGCAGGTCAATGGGGAGATGCCGGCAGGGGCCGGCCGGTTCCCGACGTCAGAAAAGGGCAGGTTGGGTGGGGGAACGCCGGCCGTCGAAGAGCAGGAAGGGGGCGGCGCGTTCGGTCTGCACGCCCAGTTTTTTCAGGGCCGAGAGGTCGCGCAGGCGGCCTTCGCGCCGCGCCCGCAGGATGGCCTCGACGCCGCGCCGGCCAATGCCGGGGACGCGCAGGAGCAGTTCGCGGTCGGCGCGGTTGACCTCGACGGGCGCCCCGGCCAGGTTCTGCTGCGCCCAGGCCAGTTTGGGGTCGATCTGCTCGGGCAGGTTGCCGTCTTCTTCAAAGGGCATTTCTTCCACGCTGAAGCCGTAGTCGCGCAGCAGGAACGATGCCTGGTAGAGGCGCAGTTGCCGCCGCGGTGGGGTGGGCGGGTGTGCTGCCAGGGGAGTATCCGGCACGGGAGAGAAGGCCATAAAGTAGGCGCGCTGCAGATGCAGGAGGCGATAGAGGAAGTCGGTCGCCTGGAGCAACTCGAGGTCGCTCTCGTCCGCTCCGCCGGCCACGAATTGGGTGGTGGAGGATGGCCAGCGGCCGTTCCAGCCGCGCTGGGCGGGTTGGCTGCGGCGCGTCTCCTCGATCCAGCGCAAGGGGGCGAGCAATTCGTCGTCGAAGGCTTTGTGCGGCGCCAGGCGCGCCAGACGGCCGCGGTTGGGCGCTTCCAGGTTGACCGAGACGCGGTCGGCCAGTTGCATAGCGCGTTCGACCTGCGCCCGCTCGGCGCCGGGCATGATCTTGAGGTGCAGGTAGCCGCGGTAGTGAAAGCGCAGGCGCAGGATTTCGGCGACGGCAATCAACCGATCCTGGGTGCGCACGCCGCCGCCGGCCAGCCCCGAACTGAGAAACAGCCCCTCGGCAATGCCGCGCCGGTGGAGTTCGAGAAACAGGCGGGCAAACTCCTCGGGCGGAAAGGCCGCCCGGCGGAAGTCGCGGCCGGCGCGAAAGGCGCAGTAATGGCAATCCCGTTCGCAGAAGGACGACAGTTGCGTCTTGAGCAGGCGGATGCGCCGACCGTTCGGCATCACTGCCGGGCGGACGTACAATTCGTCGGCGCGCCGGGCCAGGCAGTCGGGCGGGACGAGCGGCGTCCCGTCGGGCCGCAGGTCAGCATCGGGTTCGAAGGCCATTTGTTGGCTGAGCAGCCGCAGGCGGTCGATCGGTTCCATACATTCATTATAGGACAAATGTTCTATTTGTCAAGATCGAAGGCGCGCGATTCGGAGCGGAAAGGCCTTGCGCACCGGGTGGTTTTTCTCTACAATTGGAGTAATCTGCCTGCAGGGCAGGGGAGGATGCGATGAGTCAAGCGCTCGAATGGTTACTGAGGAATTCCTGGCTGATTTTGCTGGCCGGCGGGGTTGTTGTCGTGCTGGGGGGGAGCGCGGCGGCATACTTTTTGTGGCGCGGTCTGAGAAGGGAGGGGCAGCCTTCCAGGCTGTCCCCGCCGACCCGGCCGGCGCCGCCCAAAGCGCCCCCTCAGCCGGCTTCCCGCCACGAAGCGCCGACCGTCCCCCCGGAGAGGCCCGTCGTCGCTGCCGGCGCGCCGGCCCCTGCAGGCGATGAGCCGCCAGCCATGGACGAGGAGATGCAGGAACTGCTGGCCAAACTGGAGACGTACAGCGCCACCCTGGCGGAGGACGAAATCCTGCCGCTGGCGCGCGGCGGCAAAATCTCCAAAGAAGCGATTCGGCGCATGATCAAGCGTCTGGAGTCGCTGGATGAAGGGCCGGCCAAAGGAGCCGACGAGGAGTAGGCCATGGGAGATATCTGGTGGTTTCTGATTGGGCTGGCGGCAGGATTGCTCGTCGGCGGGGGAGCCGTCTATCTGTTGACCTATCGCCAACTGCAAAAGTCCTTGCGCGAGTGGCGGGCGCTGCGCCGTCCCTCCGGGTCGTTGCGCGAGCGGCTCGAGAGGAGGATCGAGAGGAAGGCCGTCAGCGGGCCGCTCGTGGGCCGGAAAATGGCAGGGGAGGAGCCGCCCGCCGGGGCAGAGGACGATATGCCCCTGGAAAGCTTCAAGATGGCGCCCGCTGAGATCCGGCGGGAGAAAAGAATGGCCGAGGACGAGGCGCCCCCGCCGCGCCGCGGCCGCGACGAGGAGGCCCGGGCTGCCATGGAGGAAGAAAGCGGCCCGCAGGAGGGCGCCGCGCCCGTCTCTACTCCCGCGGACCTGGTGCATTTCTCGGTTGCCGCGCCGCCGTCGGTGCAGGCCGGCTCGACTTTTCTGCTCGGCGTTTGGGCGCATCTAGACGCCCAGCGGGGCGAGGTGCTGGCGCGCGCCCGCCAGGAACTAGGCCAGGAGCCGGTCGTCTCGACCCGCGGACCGGCGCGGGTGAAACGCGGCACCCGCCTGGCATTTCACCTCGAAGTGGAGGGGATGACGGTCGAGGAGCCGGTCGGCTGGGTGGATTGGGAGGGTGAGCCTGCCCAGGCAGCCTTCTTCGTGGACGCGCCGGCGGATGCCGCGGCGAGCAATCACAAAGGCCGACTGAGCGTCTGCGTGGAGGGGGTGCCAATTATGGAGATGCGCTTCTTGATTCGCGTGGGAGAGGCGGCGGCCGCGTCTGCCCCGCTGACGACCGAGACCCAGCGCTATCGCAGCGCCTTTGCCTCCTATTCCAGCAAGGACCGCGCCGAGGTGTTCAAGCGCATCCAGGGCATTCACCAGGTGGCCCCTGACCTGGACATCTTCGTGGACGTGGACAGCCTGCACTCCGGTCAGGATTGGGAGAAGGAACTCTGGCGGCAGATCAGCGGCCGGGACGTCTTTTTCCTTTTCTGGTCGTCGAACGCGCTGAAATCGAAGTGGGTGGAAAAGGAGTGGCGCTTTGCGCTCGAGAAGCGCGGCCCGGATTTTATCGACCCGGTCCCGCTCGAACCGCCCGACCAGGCCCCGCCGCCGCCCGAACTGGCCAGCAAGCACTTCAACGACCGCGAACTGGTCTTCATCAAGGCCTTTTCCGACAAGCCGTAGAACGGCGGGCGGGAAAGCCGATTTTGGATTCTCTACTAGCATGGCCGATACCCAAACCGCTTACGAACTGCGCCTTCTGTTCCAGGAACCGGGCTGCCCGGTTTGTGCATTTGGGCAGCGCGTCTCGTCCCGCTACGTGGACAGTTTGTTCTACGAGAGCGTCAACGACCCGGCGGTACGCGCCCGTCTGCGCGCCAGCCTGGGGCTGTGCTACGAACACGCCTGGCTGATGATCGAGGCGCGGCTTTCGGACGCCCTCGGTCAGGCGATTCTGTACCGCGACCTGTTGCAGACGCTGCTCGAACGTCTGCCATCAGAGACGGAAATCCCGGACGAGCGGGCTGCGCGCCGTCTCGGCGAGGCGCTGACGCCCGAGGCGGCCTGCCCGGCCTGCGAGAGCCGCGCCCAGGCCGAGGAACGCGCCCTCCAGGCCCTGGCGCGGTCGCTCGAGCGGCGCGAGTATCTGGCCGATTTCGAACGCTCCGACGGGTTGTGTTTGCCGCATCTGCGGGCGTTGTTGCAGCAGGAAACGCTCGGCCGCAAGGCGCTGGCGGCCGTGCTGGCCCATCAGCGCCGACGGTTGAGCGGCCTGGAAGCCGAACTGGCCGAATTCATCCGCAAGAACGATTATCGTTTTCAGGGGGAGAAGATGGGCGCCGAGGGGAATGCCTATCAGCGCGCGGCCGGGCTGCTGACCGGACGCCGCCGCCCGGCAAGCAAGAAAGAACTCGGACTGCGCTCGTAGGACGGGCTTTCGCCCGTCCAGAAAAGACAGCCTGGAACGTAGGACAGCCTGGAAAGGCTGTCCTACGTTTTCACCCAGACGGTCATCTGCGATTCGCCGCGGTTGGCCCACAAGAAATAGGGGATAAAGGTCAGCGGGCGGCCATCGCGGCTGCGGGCGGTGATGACCTGCGTCCCGCCGAGCAGGGAGGGGGAGAAGGCCGTCTTCAGCGTGGAGGGGTCGAGGCGGACGCGGAAAATGTCCACGCCGGGGTTGTCCACCGATTCGAGGCAATAGACCAGCGGGCCGCGCGTCACGGCGACCTTGCCGCGGCAGGAGCGTACCCGCGGACGGGCGCGCAGCAGCCGGATGGGGGTGGCGAAGGTCAGGTCGAGGGTGTCGCCGGGCTGCCAGGGGCGAGAGAGAGTCAAATAGTCGGCAGTCGAATAGTCGGGAGTGAGGGAGGCGGCAGTCGAGTAGTCGGGAGTCTGATAGTCGCCGGTCGGGGGGAGGGGGAGAGAGACGTTTGAAGGTGGGGACGTCTGAACATTTGAAGGTTGCGGCGTTTCGAGGGAGAGCGGCCGGCCGTTGAGGGCGAGGGAAAAGCGAGCGGCCCAGGAGGGCAGGCGCAGGCGCAGGGTCAGATCGGCCGGGGCGGGCAGGTCGAGGCGCAGACGAACGCGGCCCTCCCAGGGAAGACGGTGGGAGATGGACAATTGGCCGGTGGGGCCTGGATTTTGACGGTCAATCGTCCACGGCCCGCCGTCAACATATTGATGCACCCAGATTTCGCTCCCTTGGGTGTGGACGGCGTAACGCTCGAGCCAGGCCTGGGTGCGCAGCAGGTTGGACGGGCAGCAGGGGACGGCGTACCAGGGCCGGCGGGTGACGCCGCGGCGGACGAGGAGGGGGTTGTTGTAGAGGTAGGTGGCGCCATCGAGGCCGAGGCCGGGGCGGGCGGCGTTGTACCACTGCCACTCGAAGAGGTCGGCGTATTTGGCCTTGCCGGTCAGGAGCGTCATCTCCCAGTTCCAGAACAGGGAGGCCAGGGCGGCGCAGGTCTCGGCGTAGGCGCGTTCGGGGTCGAGTTCGTCGTCGCGGCCGAAGCCCTCCAGGGCGGGGAGGGCGCCCAGCCCGCCGGTGACGTACATGCGGCGGGTGGTCATGCGCTGCCAGGCCTGTTCGAGGGTCGGCAGGAGGGAACGGTCGCCGGTCAGGCGGGCGCGTAGGGCGGCGGCGGTCATCAGGTAGCCGAAGCGGACGGCGTGACCGACCGGAACGGTCTGCCGCGCGAGCGGGGCGTGCATCTGGAAGTATTGGCCGCTGAGGGCGGAGAGTTTCCAGCGCAGGTCGTCGAGGCGGGAGGAGCGGGCGAAGTTGCCGGGCGGGAGGACGTAGCGGGCGGCCTCGGGGTGGGCTTCGTCCCAGGCGCGGCGGGCAGCCTCGACCAGGCGCCGGCGGCGTTCGACGCGTCGGTTCTGGCGCAGGAGTTCGAGGGCGAGGGCGAGGCGCCCCAGGCGGCCGCGGCGATCGAGCAGGGAGGCGGCCAGGTCGAGGTAAGGGGCGTGGGCGGTGACTTCGTAGAGCCGCAGGAGGGCGATTTCGATTTCCTCGTGGCCGTCGGGCAGGCGGGGGGTGTGGAGGAAGTCGCGCACGAGCAAATCGGCGGCGCGGCGGGCGATGGCGAGGGGCAGGTCGCCGCCCAGGCTGGCCGCGTGACAGGCCAGGCAGGCTTCGATGAAGTGACCGTGACAGTAGAGTTCGTGCTCGATGAGTAGGTTTTCCCAGCGCGAGGCCGGGAAGTGAATCTGGTTGTAGGTGTAGAGGTAACCGTCGGGGGCCTGGGCGCGGGAGAGCAGGAGGAGAAAGTCTTCGGCGCGCTGCCGGACTTCAGGCTGCAAGGTTGACTCATCCGAGCGGGAGAGGACGCGGGCGGCGGCGTCGAGCCATTTGTGGGCGTCGGAATCGGCGAAGAACCAGCCGCGGTGGACGCCCTCCGTCAGCCCGGCGGCAACGCGGAAGTTTTGAATGCAGCCGCTGGCTTCCAGTTGCTGCCATTGGTGGAGGAGGGGGGAGTAGTGGTCAGTCATCAGTCGTCAGTGTTCAGTGGTCAGTGGAGGGCGGCGGGGAGGGCTGGTTTTAGTATAGGGCAAAGAGGGAGTGGAGTCAACAGTGATCAGTGTTCAGTGTTCAGTGGTCAGTGGGTGGGGGAGGGGAGGCTGTCCACGAATGCACGAATGGTGAGCCGTCGGGGGATGTGCGCAGCATTCGTGGTCACATTCGTGGACGGTTTGTCACACGATGTCGAAATTGCTTGCATTTTTAGGGTTTTCTTTCTACAATGGACGGTAAGTCTATTAGACTTTATCTGCAATCACCTTTACCGCCAAGACGCCATGGCGCCGAGCCCGCTTGGAAGTCGCCAAGAGCCTTTCTTGGCGAATTTCAGGAAGATTCTTGGCGATCTTTGCGTCTCGGCGGTTATTACGAATAAAGTTTATTGAGAAGAATATGGAGGCGCAATGGCCGGTAAAATCCTTGAAACTCAGCCCGTAAGCGAAAACGAGAATCTCCTGCGCAAGAAATTCTATGAGAGCGTCGCCGTGCAAAGCGACCTGATGGATAAACTGGCCGAACGCCTGCTGACGCTGGAACTGGGCATTCCGGGCCTGTTTGCCACCGTGCTGAAGTTGACTCGCGGCAACGACGCCACACTGGTCATTAACCCGGCGCTTTACCTGGCCTTTGGCTTGTGGCTGCTGGCGTTAGCGCTGACCCTGGCCTCCCTGATGCCCAAAAAGTGGACGGTGGACGTGGGCGTCCTCAAGCAGGACCCGAAAAAGTTCGCCGAGGGGCTGGGAATTGAAGATTTCTTCACCCAATCTGCGCTTTACAAGCGGCGGCTGCTCACGGCTTCGAGCCTGCTCTTCTTTGCGGGGATTTTCGCCGCAGTGTTTACGCTGTAACCCTCATCCCCATTCTGGGGGCTTCCCCAGCCCTCTCCCACAGGGAGAGGGGGTTTTAGGAGAACCAACGATGAAAAAACGCCTGACCTTTCGATGCGCCAAGTGCAAGAACACGTTTTCCTTCACCAAAGACCTGACCGATGAGCAGGAATTGCTCTTCACCTGTCCCTTCTGCGGTGCGGAACTGGTCTTACGCCTGGAGCCATTCCGCAGCAAAAAAATCACCGTCGTGCGCGGCGAA
>CALGPL010000028.1 GCA_937960595.1 uncultured Anaerolineales bacterium
GAAGAGACCTTGGCGACTTCCAAATCGGCTTGGCGCCGTGTGGCGCCTTGGCGGTAAAGTTTATTACAAATAAAGTCGCATGCGTCTCCTTCTCTATCAGGCCGTTGCGAGCCTACTCCTCCTGGAGTTGACGGGATTATACGCGCAGGCGGGAGGGGAGTCAAGGCCAATGCTCGGGGGACGAACAAAGCCCAAAACGGGCGCGCCGCTACCAAAATGGCATCAGCATACCTTGCCTCCCTTCGCAAAAGTTCGCGCCAAAAGACGAACCGGCAAGCAATCACCAAGAGATTGAATCTTGACTCTTGCTCTGAATGGTGTTATTATTGAGTTTGAAAATAATTTCAATATTGAAAATATTTTCACACCGAGAGCCCGTCCATGGTTAAACTTTCCCCGCTCTACGAGACGCGCTTGCTTGTAAAAGTAAGCAAACTATATTACGAAGAAGGTTTATCGCAAGATGAAATTGTCGCGCGCCTCAACCTTTCGCGCTCAAAGATTTCAAGATTGCTCCAGCAAGCACGCGACGAGGGGATTGTTCAAATTTCAGTCGTAACTCCCAAACACCTTTTTTCAGACCTGGAAAATGAGTTAGAGAAGCGATTTGGCCTGCATGAAGCATTGATTGTGGAAAGCCATGCCGGAGATTCGGCAGAAAGTATCCAGCGCGAATTAGGCATAGCGGCCGCCGGCTATCTAGAACGCTCCCTAAACACCTCGACAACCCTGGGCATTTCTTGGGGCTCGACCCTGAACAGTCTGGTGGCCGCGCTCCATCCGATTCGCGCGGTAGAGGTGCAAGTGGTGCAAATTATCGGCGGATTGGGGCAGCCCGAAGCCGAAGTTCACGCTACCGACCTATGCCGCCGCCTGGCGCGGGCGCTGGGCGCGCAGTTGACCCTGCTGCCGGCGCCGGGAATCGTCGCCAGCCAGCAGGCGCGTGCAGTCTTGATGGAAGACACCTATATTCGGCGCACCGTAGAAATGTTTGATCAACTCGATGTCGCTTTTGTCGGCATCGGCGCGCCGACGCCCGATTCGTTGCTCCTTCGTGATGGGTCAATCCTTTCCCGCCAAGAGTTGGACGATTTGCTCCAAAAAGGCGCCGTGGGTGACATCGCCTTGCGCTTTTTCGATGCCCAGGGCCAACCCATTCGATCTGAAATTGACCAGCGTGTGATTGGCATTACGCTCGAACAACTCAAACAAACCCGACGCGTGGTGGGCGTCGCCGGGGGGCCAGGGAAGTTCGCGGCCATTCTGGGCGCCTTGCGCGGAAAGTTCATCAATGTCTTGATCACCGACTCGCTGACGGCAGAAAAACTGCTCTCGTAGCGTTTGGCATTCCTTAATTCCGAGATTGGCATGAACGAACAACAAATTCGAGATATGGCGACCAGCGTCATCGTGCAGGAGAGCCGAGCAGTCGCCAGTTTAGTGGAGCAACTCGAGCCGACCAGCCTGGCGCAGGCCGTCCGGCTCCTGCTGGAATGCAAAGGTCACGTGATCGTCTCCGGAGCGGGCACCTCGCACGCAGTCGCCTTGCGTTTTGCGCATTTGCTCTCTTGCTGTGGGACCCCGGCCCTGTTCCTGCACCCCGGCGACAGCCAACACGGGGCCGCCGGCGCAGTTCGGGCGGAGGATGTGCTGGTGGCGTTATCGAAAGGCGGAGAGACAACAGAAATCAATTTCCTGGTCAACGTAGCGCGGCAGCGTGGGGCGAACGTGATCGGCATCACCGAGAATCCCGCTTCCACGCTGGGCCGACTCAGCAATATCACCCTCCAAATCAAAGCCCCGCAAGAGGTTGACCCTTACGGCATGATCGCCACCGGCAGTTCGCTGTTCAACTCGGCGTTTTGTGATGCGTTGTGCATTATCTTGCTCAACCTGCGCGGATATTCGCTCGAACAATTTGGGCAAACCCACCCCGGCGGCGCAGTCGGAAAAAAATTGAAAGGTGCCCTTTAGCCATGAAAGCCGCTTACATCACTGCTCCCATGCAAGTTGAAGTGCGCGAAACGCCCATCCCACCCCTCCCTGAGGATGGCATTTTATTGACCGTCAAAGCCTGCGGCGTGTGCGGCTCAGACCTGCGCCGCTGGCGCGAAGGCCCCGCCCAGGGCAGCGAAACCCTCATCGCCGGGCATGAAATCTCCGGCGTGGTGACCGCCGTGGGGGCGCAAGTCAGCGAGTTTCGCGTCGGCGAGCATCTGGCAGTGGCCCCCGATGTTCATTGCGGCAAATGTCACTACTGCGAGCATGGGCTGTACAACCTTTGCGACCATCTGCGTTTGATTGGAATCACCCCCGGCTATGACGGCGGGTTCGCCGAATACCTGGTCTTGACCGCCGAGATTCTCAGCCGCGGCATCGTCCACCGCGCGCCCAAGACGCTCTCTTTTCCCCAGGCCGCTCTGGCCGAGCCGCTCAGTTCCGTGTTGGCGGCCCACGCCCAAGCCGGGACCACCCTGGGGGATACTGTTGTGGTGATGGGCGCCGGGCCGATTGGCTGCCTGCACCTGGCCATGGCGCGGGCGCGCGGGGCGCGGGTGATTCTTTCGGAGCCAAGCGCGGTGCGCCGCCAGATGGCCGAACGCTTTGCTCCAGAACTGATTCTCGACCCCTCCACGCAGGATGTCGCGGCGGAGGTTCGCCGAGCGACGGACGGGCGCGGCGCCGACATCGCCATCTGCGCCAACCCGGTGGCGGCCACCCACGCCCAGGCGGTGGAACTCGTCCGCAAGCGCGGCACGGTCGTCCTGTTTGGCGGCCTGCCCAAAGCCAACCCAATGACCACACTGAATGGGAATCGCCTGCACTATGACGAACTGCGCGTGATTGGCACGTTCTCCTATCATCCCACCTATCACGCCCTGGCGCTGGAGGCCATCCGGCGCGGGCTTGTCCAAAGCGAACAAATCATCACCCACACCTTCCCGCTCGAACAGGCGGCCCAAGCGTTTGAGATGGCCGCCAGCGGGGAAGCCCTCAAAGTCATGGTAACGATGGATTAAAACAATGATTGGACTCAACTACGAACTCGAACAACGCGAAGCCGCCGGCGACCCGGTGCGGATTGGCCTCATCGGCTCCGGGCAGATGGGCACGGACGTGGTCGCCACGACCAAGATGATGAAAGGCGTCCGGGTGGTGGTGACGGCAGACATTGACATCGAACGGGCAATTTCAGCCTACAAGATCGCCCAGATCGAAGACGAGGTGGTGGTGGCCGAAACCCCCGACCAGGCCGATGCAGCCGTCGCCGCCGGAAAGCGGGTTGCCGTCCGCGATTACCGGATCGTGACCGACATGAAGACCGTCCAGGTCATGCTCGAAGCGACTGGCGTCCCCGAAATCGGCACACGCGCCGCCCTGCGTTCGGCCCGCAGCGGGCAAGACCTGGCGATGATGAACGTCGAGACCGACATCACCGTCGGCCCGATTCTGCACTGGTACGCTCAAAAGAAAGGCGTGTTGTACGCCCTGGCTGCCGGAGACGAACCCGCCGCCTGCAAAGAACTCTACGATTTGGCCGTTTCGATGGGCTTTACCATCGTGGCCGCCGGAAAAGGCAAGAACAACCCGCTCGACCGGCACGCTTCCCCCGCCGACCCGGCCGTACAGAAAGAAGCCGCCCGGCGCGGCTTGAGTCCCAACATGTTGATCGAATTCGTGGACGGCAGCAAAACCATGATCGAGATGGCCGCCGTCTCCAACGCCACCGGTCTCATCCCGGATGTGCGCGGCATGCACGGCCCGACCACCGACCGCGACCACCTGCACCAAACCTTTGCCCTGAAAGAGGATGGCGGCGTCCTGAACCGCATGGGCGTGGTAGATTACGGCATCGGACGCGTCGCCCCCGGCGTGTTCCTGATCGTCCGCACCGACCACCCGCGCCTGCGCGAAGCGATGGTTCTGCGCGATATGGGCAACGGCCCCTACTACACCCTCTTCCGCCCCTTCCACTTGTGCAGCATCGAGGTCCCGCTCACCTGCGCCATGCTGGGCATTCGCAAAAAATCGAACATGGCGCCGCTCGACCGGCTGGTTTCGGAAGTGTTCGCCGTTGCCAAGCGCGATCTGAATCCTGGCGACACGCTCGATGCCATTGGCGGAACGACCTACTACAGCCTGATCGATACTTACGAGAACGCCAAAGCCGAAGGCTTGCTGCCGATTGGCCTGGCCAAAGGCGCAAAAGTGATCCGCCCGGTGAAGATGGATACGCCCATCACCTGCGCCGATGTCGAAATTCAGCCCTCCACCGTCTTCAGCCTGCGCCAATTGCAAGAACAGTGGTTCGAGGGCAACATCAGCGAAGCGGATTTGCTCCAAGCCGTTGACTCGCTGGCAACCGATTGAAATTTAGAAAGGAGAGAAACCATGTCCAAAGCAACCTTAGCCGTCATTCTCGGCAACCGTGACTTCTTCCCCGACCGTCTCGTGACCGAGGCGCGGGCCGACATCCTGGCCTTGTTCCAGGAAATGGACATCGAGCCGGTCATCCTGGACGAAGACGCCACCAAATTGGGCGGCGTGGAAACCTGGACACACGCCAAAATCTGCGCCGACCTGTTCAAAAAGCACGCCGACCGCATAGACGGCATCCTGGTCGTCTTGCCCAATTTCGGCGACGAAAAGGGCGTGGCCGATACGGTCAAACTCTCCGGGCTGAACGTCCCGATTCTCGTGCAGGCCTACCCCGATGACCTGAACCAACTGACGGTGGAACGCCGCCGCGACGGCTTCTGCGGCAAGATTTCGGTCTGCAATAACCTGCGTCAGTATGGCTATGCCTACAGCCTGACCGACCTGCACACCGTTCACCCGTTGAGTGAGAGTTTTCGCGCCGACCTGACCAAGTTCGTCGGGGTTTGCCGCGTGGTCAAGGGCCTGAAGAACGCCCGTTTTGGCGCCATCGGCGCGCGGCCCGGCAACTTCAACACCATGCGCTTTAGCGAGAAGATGCTCCAAAACTACGGCATGAGCGTGGTGACGGTGGACTTCTCCGAAATCCTGGGCAAGGCCAACAAACTCGCCGATGACGACCCGCGCGTCCAGGACAAGTTGGCGGCCATCAAGGGCTACGCCAAACACGATTCCGTCCCTTCGCCCGCCCTTGTCCGCATGGCCAAACTCGGCCTGGTGATTGACGACTGGATGAAAGAATACGACCTGACCGCCAGCGCCATCCAGTGCTGGACCTCGCTGCAACAGAACTATCACATCAACGTTTGTACGTTGATGAGCATGATGAGCGAGCAATTGATGCCCTCGGCCTGCGAGGTGGACATCACCGGCGTGGCTTCGATGTACGCCTTGCAACTGGCTTCCGGCTCGCCCAGCGCGCTGGTGGACTGGAACAACAACTACGGCGGCGACCCCGATAAATGCGTCTTGTTCCACTGCGGCAACTGGGCCAAGAGTTTCCTGCCGGATATTGAAATCAAAAACGCTGAAATTCTGGCGACCACTCTCGGCACCGAAAACACCTACGGCACAGTGGCCGGGCGCGTGCCGGCCGGGCCGATGACCTTCGCCCGAATCAGCACCGACGACAACCTGGGCCTCATCCGCACCTACGTGGGCGAGGGCATGTTCACCGATGACCCGCTCGATACCTTCGGCGCGCGGGCGGTCGTTCACGTCCCCGGCTTGCAAAAACTGATGAAAACCGTCTGCAAGAACGGCTTCGAGCATCACTGCGCCATGAACGCCTCGCACTCCGCCGACATCCTGGCCGAAGCCTTCGAAACGTATTTGGGCTGGGATGTTTATTTCCACAAAGGGTAACTTTATTGGAAAGGCAAGGAAAGAGGATGAGTTCTGCCTTCTTGTCCGTCAAAGGCGGTCAAATCGTCCGCGCCGATGGAACGCCGGTGGTCTTGCGCGGCGTGGGTCTGGGCGGCTGGATGAACATGGAAAACTTTATCACCGGCTACAGCGCCAACGAAGAAGCCATGCGCCAGACGCTGCGCGCCGCGCTTGGGCCTGAAAAATACGACCTTTTCTTCGACCGCTTTCTGGACTACTTTTTTCAGCGCGAAGACGCTCAATTTATCAAGTCCTTGAACTTGAACCTGGTGCGCATTCCGCTGAACTATCGCCATTTTGAAGACGACCTGAATCCCTTCGTCCTCAAAGAAGCGGGCTTCAAACATCTCGACCGCGTCATTGAACTGTGCGCCGAGCAGCAAATCTACACCATTCTCGATTTGCACGCCCTGCCCGGCTATCAAAACCAGGATTGGCATTCCGACAACCCCACCCACAAAGCCTTTTTCTGGACTCACAAACACTTTCAAGACCGTGTCGTCTATCTCTGGCAGGCGTTTGCCCAACGCTATAAAGACAACCCCTGGGTGGCCGGCTACAACCCCATCAACGAACCCTTCGACCCCGGCGAAGCGATGCTGGAGCCGGTCTACCGGCGCATCGCCGCCGCCATTCGCGAAATTGACCCGCATCACATCCTCTTCCTGGAAGGCAACCGCTACTCCAAAGACTTTCACATGTTCGGGGACCCGCTTCCAAACGCCGTCTATACCAATCACCTGTACGCTGCCCCCGGTTTCATTGACGGCGGCCCCTACCCCGGCGAGAGCCAGGGGCGTTATTTTGACAAAGAAACCCTGCAGGAGAGTTTTCTGGAACACAGCCGTTACATGATAGAGCACGACATCCCGGTCTGGGTTGGGGAATTCGGTCCCGTCTACGTTGGCGACCCGGTGAAGGATGCCATGCGCTACCAACTTTTGGGTGATCAACTGGATATCTTCAATCACTACGCCGCCCACTGGGCCATCTGGACTTACAAAGACATCGGCCTGCAGGGGATTGTCTACGCCCATCCCGAAAGTCCCTGGATCGAACGCCTTCGGCCGTTCCTGGAAAAGAAAGCCCGCCTGGGCGTGGACGCCTGGGGCGGGCGTGAAGACGGTATTCGCTCTATCATGCAGCCCATCGAGGAATTGTTCGAGCGGGAATTCCCAGGCTACGATCCCAAGCCCTTTGGCGTTCTGTGGCAGGCGCGGCGTCTGGTCCGCCACATTTTGCTGGCCGAAGCCATGCTGCCGGAATTCGGCGAACTGTTCCGCGGCGTGAGCGAAGAGGAAATTGATGCTCTGATGCAGTCCTTTGCGTTCGAGAATTGTGTGATCCGCAAACCGCTGGCCGAGATTTTGCGCCAGGCTGCAGGCGGTCAGCCGGTTGGGGACAAGGTGAGCGATATTCTTGCGAGGAGTGCATGACTGCTCTATTAGGCCTCGACCTCGGCACCACCGGCTGTAAAGCCCTGCTGTTCGACTCAGATGGCGCGCTGCTTGCCAAAGCCTCGCGCGAATACGCCGTCTCCTTCCCCCGTCCGCAATGGGCCGAACAAGACCTGGAAACCGTCTGGCAACTGGCGCAGGCCGCCATCCATGAAGCCCTCGCCGCCGCCCGCGTCACCGAAATCGCCGCCATTGCCCTTTCGGTGCATGGCGAAGCCGTCACCCCGGTTGACCGCGACGGCCGCCCCCTGCGTCCCACCATTTTGGGCATGGACACCCGCACCGGCGCGCAAAACGACTGGCTGCGCGAGCGCTTTGGCGGCGAAAACCTCTTCCAGCGCACGGGCATGCCCATCCACACCATCAACACCCTGCCCAAACTGCTCTGGATTAAGGAAAACGAACCCGAAATCTGGCAAACCGCCCATCAGTTTCTGCTGGTGGAAGACTTTCTCATCCTAAAGATGACCGGTCAGGCCATCCTCAGCGACTGCCTGGCCTCGCGCACGCAACTGTTCAACCTATCGCAGGGGAAATGGGACGACGAGATTCTCGCCGCCCTGGGGCTGGATTCGTCCCGCCTGGCGGCAATCCGCCCTTCGGGAGCCCCTGCCGGAACGCTCAAGCCGGAACTGGCCTCCGCGTTCGGGCTGATTCGCCCCCCGCTCATCGTCACCGGCGGACACGACCAGGCTTGCGGCGCGCTCGGAGTCGGGCTGACCGCCCCCGGCCTGGCAATGGTCTCCACCGGCACGGCGGAAGTCGTCGAAGTGGCGCTCGATTCTCCCAACGTCAGCCGGCCGCTCTACGAAGGCAACATTTCCGTTTACAACCACGTTGTCCCCGGCTTATTCCTCGCAATGACCCTCAACCACAGCGGCGGCATGTCGCTGCGCTGGCTGCGCGATAACTTCTGCGAACCGCAGATACAGCAAGCCGCCCAAACCGGTGCGGACGCCTACGATCTGATGGTTTCGGGCGCGCCCGCCGGCCCCACCGGCCTGCTCGTCCTGCCGCACTTCTCCGGCAGCGGCACGCCGACCTTCGACACCCAATCCAAAGCCGCCATCCTGGGCCTGACCTTCGCCCACACCCGCCCGGCCCTGGCCAAAGCCATCCTCGAAGGCCTGACCTATGAACTGCGCCTGAACCTCGACCTGCTGCGAGCGGGCGGCGTGCCAATTGACGTGCTGCGCGCCATCGGCGGCGGGGCCAAATCCAAACTCTGGCTGCAACTCAAAGCCGATATTACCGGCCTCCCGGTCGTCACGCCCCAAATCACCGAAGCCGCCGGCTTCGGCGCGGCCCTGCTGGCCGGGGCGGGGGCCGGAATCTTCGCCTCCGCAGCCCAAGCCGCCGACCGTTTTCTGCAACTCACCGGCCAATACCAGCCCGACCCGGCCCGCCAGGCCGCCTACGCCCGTCTGTACGAACTCTACCGGCAGGTTTACCCCGCCGTCGCGCCGATTACGCATCGTCTGTAACGGGAGTCCTTTGCCATGCAAACCACCTTCCACCTTTCCCCCGAACAATTCACCGCCCACGAAACCCTGCTGGCCGAGAGCGGCGAACTGAGCGCCAGCGCCTTCCGTTACCCGAGCGGAGTGTGCGCCCTGCGCCTGAAAAACTCGCTCGGCGAGTTGGTCCTGCTGCCCTATCAGGGCCAGCAAATTTGGGACGCCACCCTGCGCGGGCGGCGGCTGACGATGAAATCCATGTTCGACCAGCCATCCCCCACCCGCGATTTTCTTGCTACCTATGGCGGCTTCCTGCTGCACTGCGGCGCAACGGCTATGGGCGTCCCCGGCCCAGAAGACAACCACCCGCTGCATGGCGAATTGCCCAATGCCCCCTATCCATCTGCTGCTCTGGTTTTTGGCGCGGATGAACAAGGCGAATACATCGGGCTGACCGGCGTTTACCGCCACACCATCGCCTTCAACTACAACTACACGGCGGCCCCGCTGGTCAAACTCTACGCCGCCCGCTCCGTGTTCACGGTTTCGATGACCATCCATAACCGGAAATCCAGCCCCATGCCGCTCATGTTCCTCGAACACGTCAACTTCCGCCCGGTGGATGGCGGACGGCTCGTTCAGACCGTTCGGTGCGACCCGCAAAACATGAAAATCCGCGCCAGCATCCCGTCTTTTATGGAAGTCGCGCCCGGCTACCGTGAATTCGTCAGCGTGTTGCAAGCGCAGCCCGAAAAACATCTCGTTTTCACCCCCGACCTGGTTTACGACCCGGAAGTAGTCTTTTACCTGAATTACCTGGCCGATGAGCGCGGCTGGGCGCACACCCTGCAAATTCACCCCGACGGCAGCGCCGACGTGTTACGTCACCGCCTCAGTCAACTCGACCACGGCGTGCGCTGGATTTGCCGCACCGCCGACCAGGACGCGCTCGGCATAGAACCCTGCACCGCCGAAGTGGAAGGCTTCAGCGCCGAAAAAGCCAAAGGCAACGTCAAAACGCTGCCGGGCGGCGCGAAATTTACCGCCGAACTCGAGGTCGGCGTGCTGACTCCTGCCGAAGCGCAGAACGAGTCGGCCCTCATCCAGCAGATTTTAGACGCCGCCCCATGAGCATTCTCCTGGCTGCCTCCATCCTTTCCGCCGATTTTTCGCGTCTGGGCGAACAAATCGCGGCCCTGGAGCGGGGCGGCGCTATCTTTGGGCATTCTTAAGGCCTCATAGCGGGCATCTGCGCCCGGTCACAGTGCATCGAAGCAGGCTGACGGTCAAGGTGCCGTCGCCCCTATTGACAGATCGTTTTTTATGATATATACTAGTATATACTAGTATACCATCCAGTATATGAGGTCGAGGCCGATCGTGATGAAAAACAACCTGCCAATTTACTCGCAACTCAAGGAACAGATCATCCGGCAAATTGCCGAGGGGGAATTAAAGCCCGGCGATCAGATCCCTTCCCAATATGAACTGTGCGAAAAGTATCAGATGAGCCACATGACCGTGCGGCGGGCGCTGAACGAGTTGTTGAAAGAGGGCATTCTGCGTTCCATTCCGGGAAAAGGCACGTATGTTGCCTCTCCCACCCGTCCTGCTGACAGCGGCTCGTTGATCAATTTCTCCTCGCAGATGGCGCGCCTGGGGATGAAACCCTCCACGCAAGTGCTTTCACAAGAAATCATTCCGGCATCTACGGTTCTGGCGCAAATTCTGGGAATCGAGGTCGGCCAGCCGGTTGTATCCCTGTATCGTCTGCGCTGTGCAGATGGGCAGCCGCTTTCGCTGACTCAATGCTATCTGCCGCACGATCTCTGTCCTGGCCTTTTGGAACACGATCTGGCCGCGAACTCCTTATTTGATACCCTGCGCAAAGTCTATCGTCTCGAACTGGTTGGGGCAGTTTCGAATGTCCATGCCGTGCTGGCCGATGAAGAGCAAGCGCGCTTGTTGCAAGTCAAACGGCCTGCTGCGCTGATCGTCCGTGAGCAGGTGACGTATTTGGATAACGGCAGAGTGATCGAGTTTAGCCGCAGTTTCATTCTGGGCGACAAGTACCATGTTAAGTTCCAGGAAGGAGGTGTGCCGGAAACCAAAAATGTGACTCGCTGAAACGTCGAATTCCTTTTCCGATTTCGAAAAACAAGGAGAAAAGAAACAATGAAAAATCTATTGCGCCTTATCACCCTGCTCGTTGTTATGACCCTGGTCTTGTCGGCTGTGGGTTGCCAGGGCCGGGAGACTTCAACACCGGCTACCGAAGCGTCAACGGGTGCGCCGGCAGAGGCCGAGAACATCACCCTGCTGGTCTGGGATCAGGCAGCCCGCCCGGAAGACAGCGCCATCATGGATGCGATCGTGGCGCGCTACCAGGCCGCCCATCCCAATGTGACCGTGATTCGCGAGGCCAAGACGCTCGATGACCTGAAATCCACCCTGCCGCTGGCCATGAGCAGCCCGGAGGGTCCTTGCATTTCCATGATCAATCAAGGCCAATCGGATATGGGCGCCATGGTGGCAGCGGGCCTGCTTCGGCCGCTGGATGAATATGCCGAATTGTACGGCTGGTACGATCATATTTCCCCCGGCTTGGTGGCCCTGAACAGTTGGACCGACGACGGCAGCCAAATGGGCGAAGGGCATTTCTACGGCATTCCGACCCATGCCGAGATCGTGGGCGTCTACTATCGAAAAGACATTTTCGCCCAGTACGGCTTGACGGTTCCACAAACCTATGCCGAATTCGAAGCCGTGATGGAGACGCTCCAACAGAACGGCGTCACCCCGATCACCTACGGCGGCCTGGATGGCTGGCCTGCCCTGCATCTGTACAGCGAAATCCAGAATGCACAACTGGCCGAACGCAGCTGGTATGACGATTTTATGTTCCTGAGGGGCAATGTTACTTTCGACACCCCCGCCAATCTCGAGGCCGCTCGCCTGTTGCAAGAATGGGTGCAGAAAGGCTACCTGACCGAAGGGTTTGAGGGCATCGGCTACGATGATTCCTGGCAGATGTTCTCGGCCGGCGAGGGCGCCATGATGCTGACCGGCAACTGGCTCAGCGCAGACCTGCTCGCCGGGCCGAACGGCGCCAACCTGGGATTCTTCCTGGTGCCTCCGCTGGAGGCTGGCGGCTATAAACTCAATGTTGGCGGCGCTGGCGCCGGCTATGGCATCAGCGCACAATGCCCCTATCCCGATGAGGCCGCCGATTACATCAACTATCTGTTCTCAGAGGAAACCGCCGAAGCGCTCTTGGCGGCAGGTTCGCTTCCCGTCTACCCGGTGGATACCAGCAATCTGGAAGATGGTCTGCTCAAGGACATTGTCGCCGCCTGGAACTTCGCCAACCAGCACGATGCGGTTGGTTATTACTTCGACTGGGTGACCCCCACGATGTATGACACCAGTACAGCCGCGCTGCAGGAATTGATGGCCAACCAGATTACCCCCGAAGAGTTCGTTGACAAGATCAATGCGGATTATGTTCGCTTCCTGAACAGTCGGTAACGCCAAATCCCAGATCTTGCACCCCATCCCCCGGAAGCATTTTTCCGCGGTCAACGGTTCGAGTTCCGGGGGATGGGTCTCTCAATTTTATCCGAATTTTCCAGGAGCAAATGGATGAATACCCTTATCCTGTCTGGTCGTAAGTGGATGGATAAACTGATCGCTTCGTTGTACGTGCTTCCCGCTTTTACCGTATATTTCATCTTCATCTTGCTGCCCATTCTCAATACCCTGCGGTACAGTTTTTTCAACTGGACCGGATTTAGTCCGCCGACATTCCGCGGATTAGGGAATTATCAGGAATTACTCCAGGACCCGATTTTTCTAAAGGCCTTCATGAACAATTTACGCTTCATCGTGTACTATACAGCCTTCCCAATTGTACTGGCCCTTGTCTTGACAGCCTTGTTAGCCCGCAAGAATCTAAAGGGAAGGAATGTCTTTCGCGCCGCCTTCTTCCTCCCGTACATCATGCCTATGGTGGTGGTTGGCGTGGTTTGGCGTTGGATTTATAACCCCGTTTTTGGATTGCTGAATGGTACTTTGCGCGCAATTGGGTTGGGCGCTCTCACGCGGCCGTGGTTGGGAGACTTCTCCCTCGCCCAACCTGCAGTCGGCGTAATTGCCATCTGGGCACAATTTGGTTTTTGCCTGGCACTGTTCATGGCAGGGGTACAAAAGATCGATGAAGCGCTCTACGATGCTGCAAAAGTCGATGGGGCCAGTGAATTCGATCAGTTAATCTACGTAACCATCCCCGGAATTCGGGATGAACTACTTGTCGCGCTGGTATCGACCTTGATCGCAGCGCTGCGCGCCTTTGACCTGGTCTTTGTGACCACGCGAGGCGGCCCCGGCAACGAGACGATGGTCACAACCTTATACTTGTTTCAAAACGCCTTCCAGTTGAATCGCATGGGATATGCTTCTGCCATTGCCGTGATTCAAACCCTGTTTATCCTTGCAATTTCGTACGCAATGTTACGCTTCTTATCATCCAGGCAATAATTCCCAGGAGAAGTACCGATGACTCGCCATCGCAAACCAATCGATATGAAAAATTTATTCACTTATCTACTCTTGGCTGTTCTTATGCTGATGATTGTGGCTCCTTTCTTTTCAGTTTTCCTGGCCAGTTTCAAAACTCCGGCTGAACTGGTAAGAGGTGCCTTTTCCCTTCCCGAAAATTTTTCATGGGACAATTATCGCGCTGCCTGGGAACAAGGCCATTTTCGCGTTTACACCTTGAACAGTACCCTGGTGGTTTTTTGGGTGATTGTGCTGGGCTCATTTCTTTCGATCCTAGCCGGTTACGCCTTTGCTCAGATGCGTTTCCCCCTTGATAAAGCCTTGTTCATCGTATTTCTTTTGGGATTGATGGTGCCGCAAGAAAGTTACATTGTCCCATTGTATTATTTCCTCAGCAAGATCGGCCTGGTGAATACCATCTATGCTCTGATCATCCCCCAAGTTGGCATGAGTGTTTGTTTCGGCATCTTCTGGATGCGCGGCTTCTTTGCGCAATTTCCCCGTGATCTCTTGGATGCCGCGGAGATCGATGGCTGTAATCGATGGAGTATTCTCTGGAGGATCATTGTCCCCAATTCGATCCCTGCCATCACTACTATGGTTGTATTATTCTTCGTCTGGACCTGGAACGACTTCTTCCTGGCGCTGGTGATGATTTCTTCAGACAGCCTACGTACCCTGCCTCTTGGCCTGGCTTTGTTCCAAGGGCGCTGGGCAGCAAATATACCTCTGGTCGCGGCTGGGGCTACCCTGGTCACCCTTCCCAGTCTATTCATCTACGTGTTTCTGCAGCGACAGTTCATTCTCGGCGCGACCTCTGGTTCGCTACACGGCTCATAGAAGGATTTCAAGCTATTCTTTCAGAACAATCTTGGTGATCTTATGAAAATGACAATTCTCGGAGGAGGCGGGGTGCGCGCTCCCTTGCTCGTGGCCTCTTCGCTCAAACGCGCCCAAGTTATCGGCCTGGACGAAATCTGCCTGATGGATATCCAGGCCGAGAAATTGGAATTGATGGCTGAAATCAGTCGCCAAATCGGCCTGATGCTGGGCTCGCCGGTGCATATCACCCACACCACCGATTCCCTGGCCGCCCTGGACGGGGCCGCTTATGTGGTAACCACCATCCGGGTCGGAAACGAGATCGGCCGTGTCCTGGATGAGCGGATTGCCCTGAAACACGGCGTCTTGGGACAGGAAACCACCGGCCCGGGCGGCTTCGCCATGGCCATGCGCAGTATCCCCGCCATCCTCGATTATGCCGCCTTGATGGACAAGTATTGTCCAAACGCCTGGATGTTCAATTTCACCAATCCGGCGGGCCTGGTTGCCCAGGCGCTCAGCGACCAGGGCTTTGAACGCGTCATCGGCATTTGTGATGGCGCCAACCAGGCCCAGCACGCCGTCGCTGCCTGGCTCAAAGTCCACCCGAACCGCCTGCGTCCGCAGGTCTTTGGTCTCAACCACCTTTCCTGGACGCGCAGCATCTTGCTGGATGGCCGCGAAGTCTTGCTGCCCCTTCTGGAAGACCCCGGCTTTCTGTCCAAAACCGACATTCGCGTCTTCGAGCCGGAACTGGTCAGGCGACTGGGAATGTGGCTGAATGAGTATCTTTACTATTACTATTACTCCGACAAAGCCGTCGAGCAGATTTTGCGTGACGGCAAAACGCGCGGCGAGGAGATACTCGAACTCAACCGGCGCCTGCTCGGCCAACTGTCCGATACCGATATTCGCCAGAATCCTGCCAAGGCCTTATCGGTCTATCAGGCCTACAACCAGCGGCGCGGCGCAACCTACATGCACTATGCCCGTCCCGGCGCGCCCAGCATGGAGCAGGCGGAAAAAGACGCCGCCCGCTCGGCAGGGCAGGCCTTTGAGGTCGAGGGCGGCGAGGGCTATGCCGGGGTTGCCCTCGACATCATCCAGGGCCTGGAGGGCAGCGAGCCAATCTATACCGCCCTCAACGTCAAAAACAACGGTGCAATTCCTTGCATGGCTCCTTCCGATGTCGTTGAGGTGAGTTGTGTCGTGGACGCCAACGGAGTTCGCCCCCTGCCCATCGGCGAGATTCCCGAACACCAGGAGTTGTTGATGCGCTCGGTGAAATACTACGAAAAATTGGCCGTGCAGGCCATCCTGGAACGTTCCAGAGAGAAAGCCGTCCTGGCGCTCATGTCGCACCCGCTGGTCCTGTCGTATTCGCGCGCAACCGCCCTGGTGGACGAATATCTCCAGGCCCACCGAGAGTACGTGGGAGAATGGAAGTGAAACCGCCATGCTCGATGTTCTCCTGCCCAGCCCCTATTTCTGCGACCTGATCTTTACCGGCCTGCCCGACATCCCGCGCCTCGGCCAGGAGGTCTATTCCCGAACCATGAGAATCGTCCCCGGTGGGGGCTTTATCCCGGCCGTGGCGCTTCAGCGGCTGGGCTTACAGGTCGGCTGGGCCTGCGACTTCGGGAACGACTTTTTCAGCCGCTACGCGCTCGAACAGGCCCGCCAGCAGCGACTGAACGAACGTTTGTTTCGGATGCACGAGATTCCCCTTCAGCATGTGACCGTTTCCTACTCATTTTCGCACGAGCGGGCCTTTCTTAGTTACGCTGACCCTCTGCCGCCCCTCGACCTGCCTGCCCTGATTCGCGCAAATCCTGCCCGCTGCTTGATGCTGATGGGCATGTCCTCCGGCCCGGATTTCTACAAGACCGTCGAAGCGGCGCGCGAAGTAGGGGCGCTCATCTTCATGGAATGCCAGGCCACAGAAGCCAGCCTGCATGATCCTCAAGTCGTTGCGGACTTGCGTTCCATAGATATTTTTGCGCCCAATCGAGCCGAAGCCCTGCGCCTGACCGGCGAGTCGACCGTCGAGGCGGCGCTGGAGCGCCTGGCCGAACTGACGCCCACCGTCGTCATCAAACTGGGGGCCGATGGCGCCATGGCCCGCCGCCGGGGAGAACAAGCGCGGGTGCCCGGCCTGCCTGTTCCTGTTGTGGATACCACCGGGGCCGGCGATAACTTCGATTGCGGCTTTCTCTATGGCATGTTGCGCCAGTATTCGCTGGAAGATTGTCTGCGCTGCGGCAACTTTTGCGGCAGCCGCTCGACTACCGCCCTGGGCGGCTGGGAGGCGGCCCCCTCTGCCGCCCAACTCGAAGCCTGGCTGGCGGAACAGCGCGTATAGCCGATGTACGCGAACGGCCGGGCAATCCGCCTTCTCCGAAAATTCAGTCCAGGCCTTTATCCCTTCCGAATATGATACATCGTTAATAGCGGGGTCCAGAGACGACGGAAAATGATCAGACCCAGCCCGCCCAGGTGCGCCTCCATCGCCCGCAGACCAAAGTCGCTCTGCGGATGCCCCCAGCGGAACAAGGCCTCGAACAGGCGCAGGTCCACGCCGCGCGGCTCCTCGAGGAAGAGACTCCCGCCGGGCCTCAGCAGACGGGCTATCTCGTTCAGCGCCGTCCGCCAGGCCGGGATGTGGTGCAGCACGCCGAAGATGATCACCACGTCGAACGAGGCGTCATCCAGCCCGCTCAGGTCGGTCGCATCGCCGACCTCGAACCGGTAACCGGGATACTTCTGCCGCGCCCGTTCGATTTGCTCCGGCATCAGGTCGAGGCCGAGGTAACTGCGCGGCCCCAGCCTGTTGAGCAGGAACGCTCCATAGCCGGAACCGCAGCCGATTTCGAGGACATCCTTGTCCCGCACATCCAACCCCAGCGAGCGAAAGAGCGGCAGTTCCACCGTCCGCTGGCCCCAGCGCCGCCAGGGAGACTGCATGGCGCGAAATTCGATCGAAGAGAGTTTCATAGCCTGATCCGAAAGAGATTTTCACGGCCATTATACGCCCATCGCAAATCCAAAATCTGAAATCGTCAATCTACAATCGTAAATCTAAAATCGTCAATCCAAAATATGGTATCCTTAACCCATCATCCCTGCGGGAGTGTGGATTTATGTTCATTGCCATCGAAGGCGTCATCGGCGTCGGCAAGACCACCCTGGCGCGGCTCCTCCAGCCCCGCTTCGACGCGGAACTGTTGCTCGAAGTCTTCGAGGAAAACCCCTTCCTCTCCGACTTCTACAGCGACCGCGAGCGCTACGCCTTTCAGACGCAAATCTTCTTCCTCCTCAGCCGCTACCACCAGCAGCACCGCACCGTCCCGGCCATCCTGGCGCGCGGCCGCCCGCTCATCTCCGACTACACCTTCGCCAAAGACTCGCTCTTCGCCCGCATCAACCTGAAGAACGATGAACTAACCGTCTACTGTCAGGTCCACGAGGCCCTGGCCGAGAAGATCACCCTGCCCGACCTGCTCGTCTATCTGCGCGCCAGCACCGACACCCTCATGCAGCGCATCGCCATGCGCGACCGCGCCTACGAGCGCAACATGGAACGCGCCTACATCGAGACCCTCAACCAGACCTACGAAGAGTTCTTCTCCAGGCCCTACGACAACACCCCGGTGCTGACCATTGACACCGACCCGCTCGACTTCGTCCGCCATCCGGAGCATCTCGACCTGATCGAGGCGCGCATCCGCGCGGTCTTGGATCGGCCTCGCCCGGCCCAGGAGGAGCGACATGCGTCTCACGCCTGACTTTCTGCTGCGCGTTGCCCGCGAGACGGCCCAAAAACGGGCGCTGGCCGAACCCGACCTGGCCGCCGTCTACCTGACCGGCTCGCTGCTGCGCCCCGACCCGCTGCTGGGCGGCGCCGGCGACATTGACCTGGTCATCGTCCACGCCCAAGCGCCCGCCGCGCCGCGCGAAATCGTCCCCCTGACCGCCGAGGTGCACCTCGACCTCCTGCACCGCAGCCGCGCCGACTATGCCCGGCCGCGTCAGATGCGCGCCGACCCCTTCCTGGGGCCGGAATTGTACGCTCCGGTTTGGCTTTACGAAAGCCAGCACTTCCTCGAATTCGTCCAGGCCGGCGTGCGCGATAAGTTCGACGCCCCCGAAAACGTCCTGGCCCGCGCCCGCCTGCTGGCCGAACGGGCGCGTCGGGCCTGGAGCAGCCTGCAGGCCGGCCTGGAGGAAACGCCCGCCCGGATTCTTGCCTACCTCGAGGCGGTGGCCGACGCCGCCAACGCCGTCGCCGTGCTGAACGGGCCGCCGCTGGTCGAACGCCGTCTGTTGCTCGAATTCCCGCAGCGGGCCGAGGCCGTCCGCGCCCCCGGCCTGGCGGGCGAGTTGTTCCGCCTGCTCGGCTCCGAAATGTCCACCGGCACCGTGCTGGAAGACTTGCTGCCCGAGTGGGAGTCCGCCTTCCTCGACGCCGCCAGCCGGCCGAAGGTCGAGGCGCGCATCCATCCGGCCCGATTGGGGTACTACAAACTCGCCTTCGAGGCCATTCTGGCGAGCGAAAGTCGGCGCGCCATCCTATGGCCGCTGCTGCACACCTGGGCGCTGGCCGCTCTCGTCCTGCCGGCCCCTAAACAAGCCCGCTGGCTGGCCGTCTGCGAGGCGCTCGGTCTGAGCGGGGTTGGCTTCTACGCCCGCATGGAAAGCCTGGACGGATTCCTCGACCTGGTCGAAGAAATCCTGGACGGCCTGTCCAACGAGCAAAGGCTGTAGCCAGATTTGGGGCGGTGGCCTAAACCGCCGAGGCCCGAAATTGTGGATAACTGGCGAAAAACTGTGGATAAACAGCGCGGCCTGTGGAAAAGGCGTGCAATTGTTCTAAAAGCGCCCCCCCAGATGTGGGAGGCGCTTTCCCGACAGGCCAAAATGTAGGCTGAGAGGCGAGACTGCCTCTTGGGCGCGAAAATTTCCTCCCACCGTTATCCACACGGCACCGGCGCCTCTGCCGCCGGGCAGCCGTAGATATGGGTGAGGGAAACGGAACGCCTCCCAATGCTGGGGGGCCAGGCCCTTTTTCCACTTTTCCACCGTCCCTACTACGAATACGATATCCTTATTCCTATAACAAATCCTCTGAAATTCAGCCTTTTCCCGGCCAGGAAATCTTGTCTGGATGGCTTGAAAGTATTCCACAAATCTTGTACAATCTTAAGCGAGAGCAAGTTGCCCCGTTTAACCGAGATCAACGTTCAAAGGGAGAATTGCCATGGAGATGATTAAGGTGTCTGCTACCTCCCGTACCTCCGCTGTAGCAGGGGCAATCGCGGGCGTGATCCGCGAACACAAGCATGCGGAAGTGCAAGCCATTGGGGCAGGGGCGGTCAATCAGGCGATCAAGGCATTGGTGCTGGCCACCGGTTACTTGAAAAACGATGGCATTGACATCGTCTGCGTCCCCGAATTCGTGGACGTGGAAATCGATGGCAAGGTGCGCACGGCCATTAAATTGATCATCGATCCCCGCTGATCGTTGGCTTTAAAAAAGGAGCCAGACAAAGGCTGCTCCGCGAGGGCGCCTCGCGAAGCCGCGTTTGGATTCTTGTTGCGGATAAGAAACATGCTTTCTCGATCCTCTCGCGCTGTGTCCGGCTGGATGCTCGTCCTGTTTCTGCTGGGGGACGGCTTGCTGATGTTCTTCCTAGGAACGGTTCATGCCGCTCCGGCGCAGCAGGAGACGCCAGCGGATCATGTTGTCATCAGCGAGTTCCGCAGTCGAGGGCCGAATGGCCTCACCGATGAAATGGTGGAATTGTTCAATCCCACAAATGAGCCTGTGGATATTGGCGGCTGGTTGGTGCGTTCGATTAGCAGTTCGGGAAGCATGACAACTCGGGCGACCATTCCAACAGGGACAAATTTGCAGCCCGGTCAATATTATCTGGTTGCCACCGATGGTTATAATGGTCCTGTGGCGCGGGATCTGGCAATGTCTTCCGGTTTTGCCGACAATGGCGGGGCGGCCTTGGTCAGGGGGGCAGAAATAATCGATCGGGTGGGGATGAGCGCTCTGGCTGCCGAAGGAACGCCTTTAGAGGAATTGAAAAACGATTACGACTCATATGAGCGAAAAGGGGGAGGTTGTTTTGATACGAACGATAATTTTGCCGATTTTCAAAAGATCTCCCCATCTCAACCCCAGAATACGGCTACTCCTTTCGCACCCTGTTCTGCGCAGGCGACAACCGAGAGTCCCACAGTTACCGAAGCGGCCACTTTTACCGAGACTCCTACCTTCACCGAGACCTTCACCCCCACCCTCACCGACACCCTCACCCCCAGCCTGACCCTCACCCCCACGCCGATGGCGCCCACCCACCTGGTCATCAGCGAAGTGCGCTTCCGCGGCCCGCTCGGCGGCAACGATGAATTCGTCGAACTCTACAACCCGACCGGCGCGGCGGTCAACATCGGTGGCTGGCAGGTGCGCAGGTCGAGCGGCTGTGGCACCAGCCTGGCAAGTGTGGCCACCCTCCCCGCCGGCGTCATCCTCGAGCCGGGGCAGCATTACCTCCTGGCGCACACCGCCTCCGGCGTGGCCGGCATCGCCGACCAGACCTATTCGAGCGGAATCGCCGACGACGGCGGGGTGGCGCTGGCGACCGACGCGGGCGTCGTGGTCGACCAGGTCGGCCTGTGCGCCTCGACCACCTACCGTGAGGGGCAAAACTTGCCCGCCCTCACCCAGAACGCCGATCAGGGCTACGAACGCCTGCCGGGCAGGGAGACGAGTTGCTACGACACCGACAACAACGCTGCTGACTTCCGCTTGCTCTCCCCCACCCAGCCCCAGAACCGCACTGCCGCGGCGGTCATGTGTGCCGGCGTGAGCCTCTACACCCCGACCGGCACGGCCACGCCCACGTTCACCCGCACCCCCACCCGTACCATTACCCCCGTCCCCGGCGTGCTGGTCATCAACGAATTCCTGCCTCACGCCAGCACCGACTGGAACGCCGACGGCCGCGTGGATGTGGGCGATGAATACATCGAAATCATGAACGTCGGCACCCAGAGCGTCAACCTGCGCAACTGGAAACTCGACGACGACGTGGGCGGCTCCAGCCCCTTTTCGCTGCCCGATGTGACCATCCAGCCGCGCCAGATCAGGCGCTTCTTCGGCTCACAGACCGGCATCCTGCTCAACGACAGCGGCGACAGCGTCCGCCTGTTGCGGCCCGGCGGGCAGACGGCCGACCTGTTCAACTACCCCGCCGTCACCGTCTTCGACCGCGCCTGGTGCCGTCTGCCGGACGGCAACGGCCTGTGGACCTTTTCCTGCCGCCCGACCCCCGGCCGCCCCAACGCCGCCGCGTCCGACCTGGGGACGCCGGCCGCCTCGCCGGCGGCCACCGCCTGCCCCCTGTCCGATTCCCTCCCCCCGGCCCTCCTGCAGGCCGAATGCGGCGGCCTGCCCGTCTGGCCGCTGCGCACCCGCCTGGGGGACGGCGTCTGGCTGCAAGGGGCCGACAAGTGGGGGACGTTCCTCCACTAACCGGCGGACGAATCGAAACGGGGCGGACTCTCGTCTGCCCCGCCGTTTGCAGAAGGAGGGGATGCTCAATCCTGGGCGGCCCGCACCACTTCCTCCGGCTCGAAGACGACCTCTTCCTTGCCGGTCAATTTCTCCTCCACTTTGACGGCAATCAGGTTCAGGTGGCCGGGGTGGGCCACGTAGTCCAGGTCATCGGCCGGGACGGCCAGCACCGGGCAGAGGGTGAAATTGGCGATCCATGATTCGTACAGGTTGTTCAGGCTCGAGAGGTAATCGGCCGGGATGGCGCGCTCGTAGTCGCGGCCGCGGCGGGCGATGCGCGCAATCAACGTCGGCACCGAGGCGCGCAGATAGATGACCAGATCGGGGGGCGGCAGGAATTCGACCAGGGTCAGATAGAGTTCGCGGTAGGTCTGGTAGTCGCGCGGCCGGAGATGTCCCTGCAAGAAGAGGTTGTGGGCAAAGATTTCGGCGTCCTCGTAGACCGAGCGGTCCTGGATGGCGGAGGAGGGGAACAGGGCCAATTGATGATGGGCGCGCAGGCGGTGGGTCAGAAAGAAAATTTGCGAGTGGAAGGCCCAGGCTTGCATGTCGCGGTAGAAATCGGCCAGGTAGGGGTTCTCGGCCACCGGCTCGAAGAACGGCGTCCAGCCCAGTTTGGCGCACAGCATCTCGACCAGGGTGGACTTGCCCACCCCGATATTGCCGGCGACGGCGACGAATTTCTTCATGATCTTCCTCCGGCGGGCTACGGCTGGGTGATCTGGGCCAGTTCGGCGTCGATGATTTGTTTGAACACCTCGTAGGGCTGGGCGCCGACCACGACGGTACTGTTGATCAGGAAGGTGGGCGTGGACTGGACGCCGATGCTCATGCCGTACTGCAGGTCGGCCAGCACTTCCTGACGGTAACGCTGGCTGCTCAGGCAGGCGCGGAAGGCCTCGGTATCCAGGCCGAGGTCGGCGGCGTATTGCAGCAGACCGGCATTGTCCATGTTGTACTGATTGCTGAACAGGGCTTCGTGGTAGTCGAAGTAGGCGTCCTGTTCGGCGGCGCAGTTGGCCGCCTCGGCCGCCGGCAGGGCGCCGGGATGGATGCTCATCAGGGGAAAATCCCGATAGATGAAGCGAATCTGGTCTGGGTATTCAGCCATCAGTTGGTAGAAGACCTGATCGTGCCAGCGCTTGCAGAACGGGCACTGGTAGTCGCTGTATTCGATGAGGGTGATGGGGGCGTTCTCCGGACCGAGGATCAGGTCGCCGGCTTCGGCGAGGGTCGTTTGGGTGTCGGGCGCGCTGCGGCCCCAGATGGAATATCCCACCAACAGGCCGAGCAGGAAAACGATGGGAAGGGCGATGAGGAAGATGATCGTGCTGTCGGGGGGAGTCTGGCGTTTGCGGGAAGAAGAAGTGGGCATGCTGGCGATTATAACAGAAGGAAAGCGCCGCGAAAAAAAACCGGCAGGGAAGATTCTGCCGGTTTGCAGGAAGGGGCGCGCCGCTCAATGGTTTTGCAGCAGGCTGCCGAGGATGGCGCCGATCAGCAAAATGGTCACGGCGGTCAACACCAGGCCGGGCAGCCACCAGGCCCACCAGACCGCCAGCAGGCCCAGCGAGATGGCCACGCCCAGGGCGACCATTGCGCGGCTAATATCCAGGGCGCGCTCTTTGAGCGGCTGGTTGGAGAGGATCCAAAGTGCGGTTCCGAGGGACATGCCAACGAGAGCGACCACCAGGCCGTAGAGTACGATCTGGCGGCCGGTGAGCGTAGGCAGGTCCAACAGCAGGATGCCGCAAGTCTGCTCGACTTGCCGGACGGGATAGGTGGCAAAGGTGTACATCTTGACGAAGATGTAGCGGTTCAGCACGGCGTCTTGGGGGTAGACGGCGATTTGCAGGGGATGGCTTTCGCCGGGCTGGAGTTCGAGCCGCTCGGAGATCAGCCGGAAGGGGCCCGGATTGCTCACCTGGAAGCGCACCGTGGGCCGTAGCAGCACGTCGCTGTCGTTTTCGAAGGTGAATGCAACCATCCCTGTCTCGCCGGTCGTGACGACCAGCGGACAGCGCATGGCGAACGTGCTTTTGTTGCCGTAGCGAGGGAAGCCATACAACATCGACTCGACATCGGCCCAGTTGGTGGTGATGAACAGCGCCGCCCCCGTCAGCGCTCCGAGGGAGAACAGAAGCGCGGCCAGAACGCGCACCAGAACACGGATGGTCTTCATTTTCCTTGACCTCTCGACCCAAATAGTTGCCTCTCATCATATCTGCCGCGGGCGACGGCGGCAACCTCCTACAGAAGGGTTTCCGCCGGGCTTACTTTTCGGTCTCCACCCACATCTGTGTCCCGTCGGTGGCGACCTCGATCCAGCCGTTCCGCTCGGTGCGCAGCAGGGTGTAGCCTCGCAGACTTTGCAGAACGGAATCGTCGGGCATCCCGAAGGGGTCGTCTGCTGCGACGTTCAGCACGACCAGTTGCGGGCGCAGGTTGGCGATCCATTCCGACGGGTTGGCCGGGGCGTAGCCTGCCTCGGCCAGGAGGAGGACGGAGACCGGGCCGAGGTCGGCCCCGTACTCGAGTTCCTCCAGCGCCTCGAAGTTGAGGCCGCCGGGGATCAGGAGGCGGAATCCCTGCCAGGTGAGCAGGAGCACCGCGCCGCGCGGCGTGACGCTCAGGACCTCCAGCCGCGCCCCGCTGCCGAGGTCGAGGACCTGGCCCGGGGCGGCGTATTCGACCGGCGTCTCGTGTTCGGCCAGCCAGCGGTCGAGTTGCCGGGCGGCGGCCGAGCCGTCTCGTCTGCCCGACCACAGGACGGCGCGCGGCGGGAAGCGGTCGAGCAGGCGCGGCAGGGCGGCCAGGTGGTTCTCCTGGGTCGAAGTGAGCACCAGATAGTCCAGGTCGCGCCCGTAGAGGGGGAGGCGCCGCCCGAGGGCGTCGGAGAGGCGGCTGGTGCTCGGCCCGCCGTTGATCAGCAGGCGTCCGCCGCTCGGCGTGCGGATCAGGATTGCTTCGCCGCTGCCCACATCGAGGAAGGTGACGTGCAGGCGGCCGTCGGGCAGGAGGGTGGCCGCCCGGAAGGTCAGCAGGTTCAGGATGGCCAGGGCGCTCAGCAGGACGGTCGGCGTCAGGGCCGGACGCAGGGCCTGGCGGAGGCGCTCCCGGCTGAAGGTCCAGCCGAAGAGCAGGGCGTAGAAGACCAGGACGAAGAGGAGCGAGAAATTCCCGAGGACGACCGTCCCGTGCGGCAGGCGGTCGAAGAGTTCCACCGCCCGGATGGTGTAGGCCGGGAAGGGCCAGGCCGCCCAGGCCGCCAGTTGACCGAGGGGGAAGTAGACGAAACTGAGCAGCAACGCCAGCCCGCTCAGAATCATGACCGCCGGCTGGACGGGCAGGATGAAGGGGTTGGCGATCAGCGAGACCAGCGAGAGGCGCTGGAAGTGATAGGCCATGATCGGCAGGGTGGTCAGTTGCGCGGCCAGGGTGAAGAGGACGAACTCGGAGATCGGGCGGGCGATGCGGGCCGCCAGGGACGGATGGGCGGCGCGGCTGAGAAGCCGGACGGCCCAATCCTGGAAGGGTTGGGCGTAGAGGATCAAGCCCAGGGTGGCGAAGAAGGACAACTGGAAGCCGACTTCCCAGAGGATGTTGGGGTGGATGACTGCCATGACCGCGCCGGTGAAGGTCAACGTGTTGAGGGCGGTCTGACGGCGGCCCACCTGGCGGGCGAAAAGTCCCAGCCCGCCCATGATGGCCGCCCGCACCACCGCCGGCTCGGCGCCCACCAGGACGGTGTACAAGGCGATCCCGACCACGGCCGCCAGCGTCCCGCGCCGCGGCCCGAGCAGACGCCCGAAGAGGGTCATGAACAGGCCGGCGATGATGGCAATGTTGAAGCCCGAAATGGCGATGATATGGGCCGTGCCGGTGTTCTTGAAGGCAGCCTGCAGATCGGCGGGCAGACCGTTGTCCTCGCCGAGCAGGATGCCGGCCAGGAGCGAGGCTTCCGGGTCGGGGAAGAGGCGGTAGACGTGCTCCAGGCAGCGTTCCTTGAACGCGAAGATGGCGCGCAGCAGGGGGTTGCCCGCCGGCGGCAGCGGCAGCAGGGTGACGGTGGCGGACGGCATGTAGGCGTGGATGCCCTGACGGGCCAGGTAGTCGCGGTACGAGAAGGCTTCTTCCTCCGGCGGGGTCAGCAGCCGGCCGCGCAGGCGGAGGACCTGACCATAGTGATAGTCGCCGCCGGGCTCCAGGCGCGCCAGAATCAGCCCCTCGACCGGGATGTCGCCGTAGCCGCTGTTGATGAAACGCACCTCCAGGCGCAGGTTGAGGTAGCGGTCGCGCACATCGGGCGGGGCAGCCACCACCCCGGTGACGAGCAGGTCATCGGGACGGTCGGCAAACCAGGGGATGGAATGAGGGGTGTTGGCCGGCAAACTGGCGCGGTAGCGGGCAGCGCCCAGGAAGGCTGCCGTCAGCGCCAGGGCGAGCAGGAACCAGGCGGCGGGCGCGCTCCGCGCCGGGCGGGTCATCAGGCGCGGCAGGACAAAACGCGCCAGCGCCGCCAGGACGGCCGACCCGCCCGCCAGAATCAGCCAAAAGGCCAGCGGGGCGCGCTGCCGGTCGGCGAGCAGAATGCCGCCCAGAAAGGCCAGCGAGAGCCAGGTAAGCGGCAGGCGCGTCGCCAGGTCATCGAAACGGCCGAGCGAAGAAGAGTCAGAAGGCTGCATGGCAGACCCCGCCTGGATTCTACTACACTTACCGTTGACGTTTTACCTGCCCGCGCATACAATAGCGCCACAATCGAGTTACGGCCAGGGTGCCTTGCCCCCGGATGGGCAGGCTCAAAGGCGAAGCCGGTGTAAGTCCGGCGCTGTCCCGCAACTGTGAGGTTAGTCTCATAGTCTCATAGTCTCATAGTCAATTCACTATTAGACTAGCGACTATCAGACCGACGACTATCAGACCCAAGACTAACCAAGTCAGGTCGCCCGCCCCGGCCGGTTCTGCCACACTCTCGCGGAAAGGAGGTGGGGAACGGCCTGTCGGATTGCCACTCCTGCCTCCCCTGTCCTTGCGACGGGGGATTTCGTTTCAGACTATTCCACAAGAGGAAATGCGATGTTCCGTAAACCGTTCTTCGCTTTGTTGATTCTGACTCTGCTGCTGGCTGCCTGCGCCCCTGAGGCGGGGACTCCCCTCGCCACCCAGGCGCCGGCCACGGCCGTTCAACCGACCGCCGAACTCTTGACCGTCGAACCGCTCGTCCTGACCGACGGCCTGGGCCGGACCGTCAGCCTGGCTGCTCCGGCCGAGCGGGTGGTCTCGCTGGCGCCCTCCAACACCGAGATTCTCTTCGCCGTCGGCGCCGGCGGCCAGGTGATCGGCCGCGACCTGTTCTCCGATTACCCCCCCGAGGCGCTCGCCGCACAGGACATCGGTGGCTCGATGGGCGAATACAATCTCGAGGCGATCGTCGCCCTCCAGCCCGATCTGGTGCTGGCCGGCGGCATCAACCCGCCCGAACTGGTCGCCGCCCTGGAGGAACTCGGCCTGACGGTCTACTTCCTGCCCAATCCGCTGACGCTGGAGGAGATGTACCTCAACCTGGAGACGGTCGGCGCGCTGACCGGCCAGGAGGCCGAGGCGGCTGCCCTGATCGAATCGCTGCGCGCCCGCGTCGCCGCGGTGGACGAAAAGATCGCCACCGTGACCGAACGTCCAACGGTTTATTACGAATTGGACGCCACCGACCCCGCGCGGCCCTACACGGCCGGGCATGGCACGTTCATTGACCTGCTCATCACCCGCGCCGGCGGCGTGAATGTCGCCGGGGAGATCGAAACCCCCTGGGTGCAACTCGACATCGAAACCCTGCTGGTCTACGACCCCGACCTGATCCTCCTGGGCGATGCCGCCTGGGGGGAATCGGCCGAGACGGTGGCGGCGCGCCCGGGCTGGAACGCCCTGACGGCCGTCCAGAATGGGGCCATCTACCCCTTCGACGACAACCTGCTCAGCCGCCCCGGTCCGCGCCTGGTGGACGGGCTGGAGGCGCTGGCGCGCCTGCTGCATCCCGCTCTGTTCCCGTAATCCTTGCCGGTTGAGGGGCAGGCGTTGCCCGTCTGCCCCTCCTGTGCTATATGAAACCTCGTCCTTATCTCTTGACCTTGCTCTTCCTGGCCGTGGCCGTGGCGCTTTCGATTGCGGTCGGCTCGGTCTTCATCCCGCCCGCTGACCTGTGGCGGGTGCTGACCGGCCGTCCGCCGCAGGAAGTGAGCCAGGCGGCGGTCATCCTCCTGACCCTGCGCCTGCCGCGCACGCTCCTGGTGTTGTTGACCGGCGCGGCGCTGGGCGGTTCGGGAGCGGCTTATCAGGGCGTCTTCCGCAACCCGCTGGCCGACCCGTATCTGATCGGCGTCGCTTCGGGGGCCGGCCTGGGGGCGGTCCTGGCGATGAGCCTGCGCTGGCCGTATTCGCCGCTCGGCCTGCTGGCGGTTCCGGCGGCGGCCTTTCTGGGCGCGCTGTTGACGGTCTTCCTCGTCTATGCGCTGGCGCGGGTGGGCAAAGTCGTCCCGACCACCAATTTGATCCTGGCCGGGGTGGCAGTCAGCGCTTTTGCCGGGGCGTTGACCTCCTTCCTGATGCTGCGCTCGAGCGGGGAACTGCACCGGGCGGTCGCCTGGCTGCTGGGCGGTTCGGTGGTGGCAGGCTGGAAGCCGGCGTTGATCGTGTTGCCGTATCTGACCCTCGGGTTGGGGATTTTGGTCTTGAGCGGCCATGCGCTCAATCTGTTGCAATTTGGCG
Organism: uncultured Anaerolineales bacterium; assembly: GCA_937960595.1. Lineage (GTDB taxonomy): Bacteria > Chloroflexota > Anaerolineae > Anaerolineales > Villigracilaceae > JAFGSI01. The sequence goes on from CALGPL010000028.1 coordinate 28,464, forward strand.
ATGAGCAGGCCGCCCAGATGGGCCTGCCGGTGACGCGCGCCAAGACGGTCATCCTGCTGGCGGCTTCGCTGACGACGGCCGCGGCGGTGGCGTTTTCGGGCATCATCGGCTTCATCGGCCTGATCGCGCCGCACATCATGCGGCTGTGGTTCGGCCCCGATTACCGCCGCCTGTTACCGCTGGCAGCCATCGGCGGGGCCGGGGCGCTGCTGGTGGCCGACGTGCTGGCGCGCCTGCTCATGCGTCCGCAGGAATTGCCGGTCGGGGTGGTGACGGCTGTCGCCGGCGCGCCGTTCTTCCTGTGGGTCCTGCGGCGGGCCAAGAATCAGGGCTATTGGTGAGGCGAGGCAGAGATGCTCAGGATCGAAAATCTGTCGGTTTTTTACGGTCCGCGGCCCGTCCTGCACGGCGTGACGCTGGAGGTTGCATCGGGCGAGGTGCTAGGGCTGATCGGTCCGAACGGGGCGGGCAAGTCCACTCTGATTCGAGCCGTCAGCGGCGTGATTCCGGTTGCGGGCGGGCGGGTGCGCGCCAACGGCGACGATCTGCTGGCCCTGCCGGTCTTGCAGCGCGCCCGCCGCGTGGCGGTCGTCCCCCAGGCGGTCACCCTGCCGCCCGCCTTCACCGTCTGGGAGACGGTTCTGCTCGGGCGCACCCCCTACTTGAATTTTCTGGGGCAAATCTCGCGGCGCGACGAGGACATCGGCCGCGCCGCCCTGGCGCGCGTCGACGCCCTCGACCTGGCCGAGCGGCGGGTGGGCGAACTCTCGGGCGGCGAGCAGCAACGCGTCTTGCTGGCGCGCGCCCTGGCCCAGTCCACGCCCATCTTGCTTATGGATGAGCCGACGGTGCATCTCGATTTGCATTATCAGATCGGCTTGCTCGAACAGATCCGTTCGCTGGCGCACGGTGATGGTCTGGCGGTGCTGCTGGCTTTGCACGATCTCAATTTGGCCGCTCGTTACGCCGACCGCCTGGCCTTGCTTGTCGAGGGGCGGATCGAGGCCGTCGGTTGGCCGCGCCAAGTATTGACGCCGGACCTCCTCTCGGCGGCCTATCAGTTGCCGGTGGAGGTCATTGCCCATCCGCTCTCTGACGCGCCGCTGGTTTTGCCGGGCCGATGAGCCGGCTTTAAATGCCAAGGACGCCGGGCAACAGGGGGTGGGCCCGGTATCCGGGTATCGTTTGGGGCGTTTACAGGGTGAAACTTTCGCCGGGCTTCAGGACGACCACTTTGGCGGTGGTCTCTTTCTCCACCTGGGCGGCCCACGAAGCGGGGTCCTGGTCGATCAGGCCCCAGGTCCCGAAGTGAATCGGGATGACGGTGCGGGGCGTGAGCAGTTTGACGGCCCGCAGGGCGTCGGCAGGCCCCATGGTGAAGTTGTCGCCGATGGGAAGGACGGCCAGGGCGAGGCCCTCCTCGCCGATCAATTTCATGTCGTAGAACAGGCCGGTATCGCCGGCCAGGTAGATTTTCTGGCCCTCGTGGGTGGTGAGCAGGAAACCGGCCGGGTTGCCGCCGTAAGAGCCGTCTGGCAGGGCGGAGCCGTGCAGGGCCAGGGTCAGTTTGAGATAGCCGAAGGGGTGTTGGAAGCCGCCGCCGAGGTGCTGGCCGTGCGTCTTGAGGCCCTGATTGCCGAGCCAGGTGGCGATCTCGTAGTTGCTGATCACCAGGGCGCCGGTGCGGCGGGCGATGGCCGCCGTGTCGCCGATGTGGTCGCCGTGACCATGGGTGACGAGGATGAAATCGGCGGCGACCGTCTCGGCGCTGACCGCGGCGGCCGGGTTGCCGCTGAAGAACGGGTCGATCAGGATTTTGTAGCCACCGGTTTCGAGGCCGAGGGTGGCGTGTCCGTACCAGGTGAGGGTGGTCATCTTTCCTCCTGACAGAATGGGGACAAAGGTTTCGTTGCTTTAAGTATAGGCAAAACGGTTCTCCAGGTCAAACATAAGAAAGAGGAAAAGCCTTTGGGCCGCTTGTCAGCCATCCGATTTTCCTGTATAGTATCTGCAAGTCAGGTGGAGGCAAAGGTTGTTGTTCTGCCAGCCTCGGATGGATTCCCTTGGAGGAGGTTTGCCGTGGTCAAGAAGCCGACTCTCAAACAACGTCTTGGGTATTTCTTCGACAATTTCATGTCGAGAGGAACAGTTGCTCTGATCGGCGGGTTGGGGCTGGTCTCGCTGGTCATCATCCTGGTCGCCGGGGCGATCATCACCCTGGGGGGAGTGACGCTGGCGCCGGCGGGCAGCCGTGAACCGATGGGATTCGTCGAAGCGGTCTGGGAAAGTTTGATGCGCACCTTCGACGCCGGCACGATGGGCAGCGACGAGGGCTGGGGGTTCCGCCTGGTCATGCTGTTCGTCACCATCGGCGGCATCCTGATCGTCAGCACGCTGATCGGCGTCCTGACGGCCGGCGTGGAGGGCAAACTGGAGGAACTGCGCAAGGGCCGCTCGCAGGTGCTCGAGAACGGGCATACGCTCATCCTGGGCTGGTCGCCGCAGATTTTCACCATCCTCTCGGAGTTGATGATCGCCAATGAGAATCAGAAGAAGGCCTGCATCGTCATCCTGGCCGACCGCGATAAGGTCGAGATGGAGGACGAGATCCGGGCGCGGGTCGAGCGTCGCGGCCGGACGCGCATCATCTGCCGCTCCGGCAATCCGATCGACATCACCGACTTGGAAATCGCCAACCCGCATACCGCCAAGGCCATCATCATCCTGCCGCCCGAAGGGGACGATCCCGACTCGCAAGTCATCAAGACCGTCTTGGCGCTGACCAACAAACCCGACCGGCGCCCCGACCCCTACCACATGGTCACCCAGATCCGCGACCCGAAGAACCTGGCGGTGGTGCAGATGATCGGCGAGCGCGACCACCTTCAGGCGCTGCTGAGCGGCGATTTGATCGCCCGCGTCGTCGCCCAGACCTCCCGTCAGAGCGGCCTTTCGATGGTCTATACCGAACTGATGAATTTCGGCGGCGATGAGATTTATTTCCAGGAGGAGCCGGCCCTGGTCGGCAGGACGTTCGGTGAGGCCCTGCTGCAATTCGAAGATTCGGCCGTCATCGGGCTGCGCTTCGCCAATGGAAGCGTTGCCCTCAACCCTCCGATGGACACCCGCCTCTTGCCCGGCGACAGCGTCATTGCCATCTCGGAGGATGACGACACCGTCCGTTTGCATCATCTGGACTCTGTTCCTGTCGATGAGGCGGCGATTACGAGCGCCGTTCCTGTCCGCCGGGCCCCGCCGGAGAGGTGTCTCCTGCTCGGCTGGAACGCCTGCGCCCTGACCATCCTGCGCGAGTTGGACAATTATGTTCCCAAAGGTTCGAGCGTGCTGGTGGTGGCCGATACGAACCTCTCGCCCGAGGCCGCCGAGGCTGCCGACCAACTGCGCCGCCAGCGCAATGCTTTCAAGAATCAACGCCTCTCTTTCCGGTCCGGCGATACCACCGACCGCCGTCTTTTAGATGAACTCGGCGCATCGGCCTATGACCACATCATTGTCCTGAGTTATGCCGGCCTGGGAGTGCAGGAGGCCGATGCCAAGACCCTCGTCACCCTCCTGCACCTGCGCGACATCGCCGGCAAAGACGAGACGCCCTTCTCCATCGTCAGCGAGATGCTCGACCTTCGCAACCGCGAACTGGCCGAGGCGACCCGCGTCGACGATTTCATTGTCAGCGATCATCTCATCAGCCTGATGATGGCGCAACTGGCAGAGAATGCCGAGTTGATGGCCGTCTTCACCGATTTCTTTGACCCCGAGGGCTCCGAAATCTACCTCAAGCCTGCCGCGGATTACGTCGCCCTGGGTCGGCCGGTCAACTTCTACACGGTGGTCGAGGCCGCCCGCCGGCGCGGTCAGGTGGCTTTCGGTTACCGCTTGGCCGGCGAAGCCGGCGACAAGGAAAAGTCCTACGGCATCCACACCAACCCGGGGAAATCAGAAGAAGTAGTCTTTGCCGAGAACGATAGGATCATCGTCCTGGCAGAAGACTAGCGGCAGAGGCGCGATTCACTTTGGAGGGTAGGTCAAGATCGCCTCTTGACCTACCCCTGTTTTTCGAAGAGGGAGATCGACTCGATGTGATAGGTCTGGGGGAAAAGGTCGAAGGGGGTGACCTCGACGAGGCGATAGCCGCCGTCGAGCAGGCGGCGGGCGTCGCGCCCCAGCGTGGAGGGATCGCACGAAACGTAGGCCAGCACATCTGGCGCAAGAGCCAGCAGGGCCTGGAGGGCGCGCCGTTCCAGGCCGGCGCGCGGCGGGTCAACGAGGACGACCTGCGGGCGCACGTCCAGGGCGGGCAGAACGACCTCGGCCGGACCCTCGTACAGGTCCACGTTTTCGAATTCGTCCAGGTTGACGGTGAAGTCCTCGCAGGCGGAAGGGGCAGCCTCGATGCCGATCCATCGCCCGACGCGTTCGGCCAGGAAGGCGCTGAACAGGCCGACGCCGCAGTAGACCTCCAAGAGGGTGGTCTGAGGCGTCAACGGCAGGCGTTCGAGCAGATGGCGGACCATTTCGGCGGCCATGGCCGTGTTGACCTGAAAGAAGGAGGCCGCGCTGACGCGGAACGAACGCCCGTTCACGCGCATCGTCAGGGCCGGGTCGCCGGCCAGCACCAGCGCCTGCTCGCCGCGCAGATGGACGACGGAGAGATCCGCTTCCAGTTCCAGGGCGGGCACTTGCGGCGACTCGAGCACCAGCATGGCCTCGCCGTCGGCGCCCAGGCGCAGCGAGACGCGCGCCAGCCCCAGGCCGGCCTCGAACTGCAGCGCCGGCCACAAGTCGTTGAGCGGGCCTTCGGGCAGGTGACACTCCTCGATGGGCAGGACGGCCGCCGAGCGGGCCTCCATGAAGCCGAGTTGTCCGCTGGGGGTCAGGTGAAACTGGACGTGATTGCGGTAATTCCAGGCCCGCGGCGCGGCGACGATCGGCCGGAGCGGCGGGGCCTCGATTTTCCCGATCCGCCTCAGCAGGTCGCCCAGGACGGCAGTTTTGGCCTCACTTTGGGCGGCGTAGGACAGGTGCTGGTAATGACATCCGCCGCAGACGCCGAAATGCCGACAGCGCGGCCTCTCCCGCCCCGCGGCGGGATCGAGCACCTCGAGCAGTTCGGCCCGCAGGTGGCCGCGCCGCGCCGCGACGAGGCGGGCGCGCACCCGCTCCCCCGGCAGCGCAAACGGGACGAAGACGACCCGTCCGTCTGGCAGGCGGCCGAGGGCCTCGCCTCCGTAGGCGAAGCGTTCCAGGAGCAGGGTCACCTCGTCGGCAGGGTTCATCGGCAAAGGTCTCCTTGTCTCAGGTCCCACAGCAGGCGGGGAAACGTCTCGGGGGACATGTTGGTTCGTCTGGGATGCAAAGAGCACGGGGTCTCCGTGCTCTGCGGGAGGATCGAGGGTGCGCCTATTTGACGAACAGGGCCAGAATCTGTTCCTGGAAGAAGGAGAGGACGACCAGGATGGCCACGAACGTGCCGGCCAGGAGGCCGATGCGGCGCAAGTCGCGTTTCACCTGACTGTAATCGGGGTTGAACTCGAACGGCTTGCCGCTGATCGAGGCGCCGGGGCGCGAGGCTTTGATCTTCTTGCTCATGAACGTACTCCTAGGGGTTTTGAAGTTTGCCGAAGACGACGATGCGTTGGTTGTCCACCATGTACGGATAGCACGAGATGAGGGTAATGGAGGCATCGGGGGTCGGCAGCATCACCTCGACCTCGGTCGGGGCGATGATGCGGGTCTCGTTCACAACGTAGATGTACTGGCGCTGGAGGGTGTAAACGATGATGATGTCGCCGGGGACCAGCCGGTCGAGGTCGCGGAAGATTTCGCCGAAGACGTCATTGTGGGCGGTCAGGACGAGGTTGCCGTTCTGACCCGGATTGGCCGAACCGATGTGATGGCCGACGCCCTTTTTCAACTGCTCCCAACTGTCGCCCTGGACGACCGGCGCGTCCACGTCGATGGCCGGGATCTGGATGCGGACGGGCTGCTGCGGCCCCGGCGTGGGGAGGGGGACGTTGGCTATCGACTGGACGAGGGGGCGCAAGTGTTCGGGAATCTCGGCCTCGTTGAACTGGGCCCCGCCGGCGGCGGTCGGCGGGGTGTGCCCGCCCGGCAGGACGACTGCCGTGATGAGGGGGGTGGGCGTCAGGGTTTGTTGCTGCAGGGCGGCAGCCACCTCCTGGTTGAGCATGCGCAGGAGGCCGAAGCCGTTGGCCAGCACTCCCACCAGACCCACGATGGCCAGGATTTCGACTGCCAGGAGGATGCGATCCATGGCGCGCCGTCGGCGCTGTTGGAGCAGGGTGCGGGCGTCGAGCGGCGCGGCAACAGGTTCCTCTTCATCGGGCGGCGGCGGAAGGAATTCGCCGGCGGGCAGGCCGGACCCGGCCTCGGGCGGCGGATCGGCGGCCAGGCGCAGCGCCCGCCCCGTGCGGCGGAAACGTTCCAGCCGTTCCTGACGCGCCACCCGCCGCTTCTCCAGCAGGAGGCGGCGCAGTTCCGCAACGGACAGGTCTTCGGGGCGCTTGTTCTTGCTCACGGGGGGAATTATACCGCAGGGGAGGCGGGGCGGGCGATTTCGGCGCGATTCCGCTTGCCAATTTCAGACACCGCCGGTATAATATGCCCTCGCTATCGGGCGGATAGCTCAGTTGGTTAGAGCACTGCTTTGACATAGCAGAGGTCGTAGGTTCGAGCCCTATTCCGCCCACAGAAGGATCTGCACGAATCATCTGCCTCAAATGCGTTGACCGGGACGAGTAGGCGCGCCGGCCTCCGACAGGGAGCGCAGGCCCCGACTGAAAGCCTGCGCCGGAACCCTGCGCCGAAAACCCCCCGCGAGCATGACCCCCAACCGCCGACCTGCAGTCTGTCGGCCCAGTAAGGGAAACGGTCGCCCCGTTATCGGCGCCCATGAGATGCCCTCGAAAGGGCAAATCGGGTGGAACCGCGTGAGTCGCAACGCTCTCGCCCCGAACTGGAGGCGAGCGCGTTTTATTTTGGGCCGGCAAAGGGAGACGAGCCTCGTCTCTCCTTCGCCGCCGAAAGGGAAAACAGAAATGTCCGATCAACCCGAAGAACGGTACGAAGACTCGCAACTGTATCGCATCCGTCACTCCGCGGCCCATATCATGGCCCAGGCGGTGCTGGAATTCTATCCCGAAGCCAAGTACACCATCGGCCCGCCGGTCGAGAACGGTTTCTACTACGACTTCGATCTGCCACAGCCCATCGTGCTGGAGGACCTGGAAAAGATCGAGAAGCGCATGCGCCAGATCATTGCCGGCGGCCATCCTTTCATCCGCAAGGTCGTCACGGCCGAAGAAGCGCGCCAGATCTTCAAAGACCAGCCCTACAAACTGGAGTTGATCGACGGGCTGGAGCAGGGCGCCTTCGACGAGGACGGCAATCCGCTGACCGAGAAGCCGGAAATCTCGATCTACCAACACGACACGTTCGTTGACCTTTGCCGCGGTCCGCACGTCGAGTCGACCCGCCAGATCAATCCGGCGGCGGTCAAGTTGATGTCCATCGCCGGGGCCTACTGGCGCGGCGATGAGAAGAACAAGATGCTGACCCGCATCTACGGCACGGCCTGGCGCACCCCCGACGAACTCAAGCAGTACCTCAAGATGCTCGAAGAGGCCAAAGCCCGCGACCACCGCAAACTGGGCAAGGAACTCGAAATCTTCATCTTCGAAGACGAGGTCGGCCCCGGTTTGCCGCTCTGGCTGCCGCGCGGCGGCGTGATCATCGAGGAACTGGAGAAACTGGCCAAAGAAATGGAGGAACAGGCCGGTTACCTGCGCGTCCGCACGCCGCACCTGACCAAAGAGGATCTGTTCCTGCGTTCCGGCCACCTGCCCTATTATGCCGAGTCGATGTACCCGCCGATGGAAATCGAGGGCGTGCGCTATTACGTCAAGCCGATGAACTGCCCGATGCATCACAAAATCTTTGCCTCCAAGCCGCGTTCGTACCGCGACCTGCCCATCCGCCTGGCCGAGTACGGAACCTGCTATCGCTACGAGAAATCGGGCGAACTCTTCGGCCTGATGCGCGTCCGCTCGATGCAGATGAACGATGCCCACATCTACTGCAGCGAGGATCAGTTCGAACAGGAATTCATGGCGGTCGTTGACCTGTATAAGAAGTACTTCGAACTGTTCGGCATCGAAAGGTACGTGATGCGCCTCAGCCTGCACGGCAAGGCCGGCCTGGGCAAAAAATACGTGGACAACGAGCGCTTGTGGCTCAAAACCGAAGACATGGTGCGCCGCGCCATGACGAACGGCGGCGTGCCGTTCAAGGAAGTCCCGGATGAGGCCGCTTTCTACGGCCCGAAAGTGGATGTGCAAATTTGGTCGGCCATCGGCCGCGAATTCACCCTGGCGACCAATCAGGTGGATTTCGCCGTGCCGGAGCGCTTCGACCTGAAGTACATGAGCAAGGAGGGCGTCGAGGAAACGCCGCTCTGCATCCACCGCGCCCCGCTCTCCACCCACGAACGTTTCATCGGCTTCCTGCTCGAACACTATGCCGGCAATTTCCCCGTCTGGCTCTCGCCCGAACATGCTCGCGTCGTTCCGATCACCGATAGCCAGAACGCTTATGCCGAGAGCATCGTCGCCCAACTGCGCGGACAGGGCCTACGCGTCAGCGCCGACCTGAGCGCCCAGCGCATGAACGCCAAGATCCGCGAGGCGCAGTTGATGAAAGTGCCCTACATGCTGATCGTCGGCGAGAACGAGGCTGCCGGCGGGACGGTTTCGCTGCGCCTGCGGGACGGCTCGCGGGCCGACAACATCCCCCTGGCCGAATTCATCGCCCGTGCCCGCGAGCGCATTGCGACGCGTTCGAATGCTCTTTAGCGGGAAGGTCAGGAGGGGTGGCGCGTCTCGTTTTTATTGACGATTCGCGCAGGGTTATGGTATCATCAGCCCGCTAAAAACCAGCCTTGTGCTGGATTTACGTCATTGAAACGAGGAGAAGCATATCAGCGCCAACGAATTTCGAGTCAATGAGGGCATCCGAGTTCCCGAGGTGAGGCTGATCGGCCCGACAGGTGAGAACATTGGCGTCGTCGCCACCCGCGAAGCCTTGCGCATCGCCCGTGAGGCGGAACTCGACCTGGTGGAAGTCTCGCCGAACGCCAATCCGCCCGTCTGTCGTGTCATGGATTTCGGCAAGTTCCTGTACGAGCGGGAAAAGAAAGAGCGCGAGGCGCGCAAGTCGCAGACCAAAGTCGAGGTCAAAGAAATCCGTCTGCGGCCGAAGACCACCGATCATCACCGGGATTTCAAAGTCGAGGACGCTCGCCGCTGGCTGGAACACAACATGAAAGTGCGGGTGACCATCCGCTTCCGCGGCCGCGAAATCACCTACCCGGAAATTGCGCTCGAAGATTTGAAAGAGATCGCCCAAAGCCTCAGCGACGTGAGCGTCGTCGAACAACCGCCGGCCATCGAGGGGCGGGGCATGTCGATGATGCTCGCTCCCTCCAAAGGCGGCAAGAAGAAACCCGCCTCGCCGCCTCCTGACGCTGAAGAGAAGGTCCAGGAAAATGAACCACCGCGGGAGTGACCTCCCGCGGAATCATGTGTAAAGGAGTAATTGCTGTGCCTCGCAAGCCAAGAGAAGGTAAGTTCAAACTCAAGACCCACAAGGCCACGTCCAAACGCTTTGGCGTGACCGGTTCGGGCATGGTCGTGCGCACGAAGGGCGGCAAGGCCCACCTGCGGCGGAAATCGTCCAAGCGGGTCAAGGCCCTGTTCCCCAAGATGATCCCCGTCCAGGGACGCGGGATCGTCAAGCGCATCCGGCGCCTGGCGCCGAACATGAAGCCCTAGACTTCATGGATTGTATCCGTTTCGTTTGCGGACTACCGGGTGTATGCAACTGGATAGCAGGCAAGCCCTGCGCCGGCGCCCGGCGGTTCGCAGGAGGTAAAATATGGCACGTGTAAAAGGTGGACCTTACGGTCACCGACGTCACAAGAAAGTTCTGAAGTACACCCAGGGGCAGCGCGGCGCCAAGCACCGCCTCTTCAAGCGCGCCAATGAGGCCCGCCTCAAGAGCATGTGGTATGCGACCCGCGACCGGCGCATGCGCCGCCGCGACATGCGCAAGTTGTGGATTGCCCGCATCAACGCCGCGGCCCGTCTGAACGGCACCACCTACAGCCGTCTGGTGGCGGCCATGAAAAAGGCCGAGATCGGCCTCAACCGCAAGATGCTGGCCGACCTGGCCGTGCGCGACCCGGCAGCCTTCGCCGCCGTGGTGGCGCAAGCAACCAAGTGAGTTTTGCCTTTCGGTCGTTCGTAGGGCGGGATTTATCCCGCCCTTTTTTGTTTCGTAGGTCGGATTGCCAATCCGACCTACTTGTTTAGGGTTAAAATACATCTCATGAACACCGTTCTGGCCGAAACCCGTCTGCCCGGCGGGGTGCGTCTGCAACTCGCGCAGGGCGACCTGACCACCGAGACCACCGACGCCATCGTCAACGCCGCCAACGCTTACCTGCATCACGGCGGCGGCCTGGCCTGGGCCATCGTCCGGCGCGGCGGCGAGCGCATCCAGCAGGAATCGGATGCCTGGGTGCGGGAACACGGCCTGGTGACCCCCGACGCGCCTGCCGTCACCTCCGGCGGACGCCTGCCCTGCCGCTACGTCATCCATGCCGTCGGCCCGGTCTGGGGCGAGACGGAGGACGCGGACGCCAAACTGGCCGCGGCCGTCGCCGGGGCGCTGCGCGCCGCCGACGAGTTGGGGCTGACCTCCCTCGCCCTGCCCGCCCTCTCGACCGGAATCTTCGGCTTTCCCAAGGACCGCGCCGCTCAAATCATCCTCGCCGCCCTGCGCGACTATTTCTCTGCCCGTTCCTCGCCTCTCCGATTGATCCGCCTGGTGCTGTTCGACGACGAGACCGTCCAGGCTTTTCGCTCCGCCTGGGCGACCTTCGAATAACCCTCCACCGTCTACCGTCTACCGTCTACCGTCTACCGTCTACCGTCTACCGTCCATCGTCCACCGTCCACTGTCTACCGTCCGCCCTCTCATGCTCACCTCGGCCCAAAACCCCAAACTCAAACTCGTGCGCGCCCTGCTGGGCCGCCCCAAGGAACGCCGCGAAGCGAATGCCTTTGTTGCCGAGGGCGTGCGGCTGGTGGAGGAGGCCCTCGCCGCCGGCTGGCCGTTCCGCTTTGCCCTGGCCGGCGAGACGCTCAGCGAACGCGGGCAGTTGCTGGTTGCCGGACTGCAGTCTCATGGCGTGGATGTGGAACGGGTCGCAGACCACCTGCTGAATGCCCTCAGCGACACCGGCAACACCCAGGGCGTCTTGGCCGTGCTCGACCTGCCGACCCCCGACCTGCCGCCCTCGAACTTCGACTTTATTCTCATCCCCGACCAGATTCGCGACCCCGGCAACCTCGGCACGCTCTTGCGCACGGCGGCCGCGGCCGGGGTGCAGGCCGTCTTCCTCCCGCCCGAGACGACCGACGCCTTTGCCCCAAAAGTCGTCCGCGCCGGCATGGGGGCGCACTTCCGCCTGCCGATCCTGTCCCTGACCTGGGACGAGATCCGGGCGCGCACCTCGGGCCTGCGCCTCCTCCTGGCCGACATGGACGGCCTCTCCTGCTGGGAGACCGACCTGCGCCTGCCCCTGGCGCTCATCGTCGGCGGCGAGGCCGAGGGGGCGTCGGCGCCGGCGAGGGCGCTGGCGACGGATTCCATCAGCATCCCGATGCCGGGCGGGATGGAGTCGCTCAACGCCGCCGTCGCCGGGGCGCTGCTGATGTTCGAGGTGGTGCGACAAAACAGAACCAGAGATAAGCAGGATAAACAGACTTAGCCCGCAAGTGGTACAATTATTAAGGAGAATGTCCTATGAACGCAGAAGATGTGTTAACGACTTTGAGAGAATTGAAACCTTTGCTTACTGATCGCTATAAAGTCAGAGGAATCAGCCTCTTTGGCTCTTTTGTTCGTGGAGAACAAGGCACAAACAGTGACATTGATTTACTGGCGGAGTTTGAGGATAACGCTGATTTGTTCGACCTAATCGGGCTGGCACTGTATTTAGAAGAAATATTTCAACGCCCTGTAGATGTGATCCCCAAGCGATCTCTTCGCGCGGAATTGCGAGAGTCTGTCCTACAACAGGCTGTGGCTGTATGAGAGACTATACCCTTTATTTGAAGGACATCTTGGGGGCAATCGAGAGTATTGAAAGTTTCATTGCAGGAATGGATTTGGAATCGTTCCAGACAGACGATAAGACCACCAGCGCTGTAATGCGAAAACTTGAAATTATCGGCGAAGCAGTAAAACAGATACCAGATGAGATACGCCAGAAGCATGCCAATATTCCGTGGAAAGAAATGGCAGGCATGCGAGATAAGTTAATCCACTTTTACTTTGGCGTGGACTACCATCTGGTCTGGAAAGCGATTACAGAACGACTGCCG
>CALGPL010000029.1 GCA_937960595.1 uncultured Anaerolineales bacterium
GAACTTGAGCGCGGATACGCGTACGCAGGCAGGGGATTATATGTACCTTAATCCAGATGTCGTCCCTGCGCCGGAGGGGTATATTCCATGGGTGGCAGATGAGCCAGGGATTAATAATCCAGAATACGATAGAGAAAGATTATTAAATCTTTTAAATCATGCGGTTGTTTTAAGGCCGAACAATGCATATAGGAATGAAAATAACGATTATATATCATTTAGTCAATTTATGTTTAGAGGGGTTGAGTCAGCAGGGTATATTAGTGGTGGCGGTGAAGCTGAAAATTCTCCGTTGAATGAACAGGCTGGGGGTCAGGGAGGACCGTAGCGCGGGAGTCATCCCGCTTCGCCCCCCGACAGACCTCCCTCCTGACGACTAACGACTAACGACTGACGACTAACGACTAACGCCCAACGCCCAACACCGCCCATCGCGTGTAAAATAAAGCCATGCTCCCCCCCTCGTTCACCTTCTCCCAATCCTCCCTGCAAGACTACGCCGACTGCCCGCGGCGCTTCGAGTTGCGCTACCTGCGCCAGTTGCAGTGGCCGGCCGTAGAAAGCGAACCGGCCCTGGAAAACGAACGCCGCCAGCAGGAGGGACAATTCTTTCACCGCCTCGTCCAGCAGCACCTCCTCGGCATCCCGGCCGAAAAACTGACGCCCCTGGCCTCCACCCCAGACCTGCGCCGCTGGTGGGACAATTTTCTCTCCCATCCTATTTCACTTTCTGGTTACACGAAATACACCGAAATCTCGCTCTCCGCCCCCCTGGGCGGCTTCCGCCTGCTCGCCAAATACGACCTCCTCGCCATCCGCCCCGCTCAGCAAGCGCTCATCTACGACTGGAAAACCTACGCCAAACGCCCGCGCAACGAGTGGATGGCCGCCCGCCTGCAGACGCGCGTCTACCGCGCCCTGCTCGTCCGCGCCGGGGCGCGCCTCAACGCCGGCGCCCCCATCCCGCCGGAACAGGTCGAGATGGTGTACTGGTACGCGGATTATCCCTCCGAACCGGCGCGCTTCCCCTACACCCCCGGTCAGTACGAGCGCGACTGGGCCGGGTTGGAAAAACTGGCCGCCGAAATCGCCGCCGCAGACGACTTCCCCCCCACCGAAGACGAAAAACGCTGCCTTTTCTGCGTCTATCGCTCCTACTGCGCCCGCGGCGTCCGCGCCGGCCAGGGCGAGGCAGCCGAAAGCGAACTGACCGAGCCGGAGATCAACCTGGAGCAAATCCAGGAGATTGCTTTTTGAACATGCGCTGGATCGAGGCTCCCTCCGCCCCGCCCCGCCCCTCTGACCCGAACCTGCACCCGCTGGTCGGCCGCCTGCTGGCCCGGCGCGGGCTGACCACGCCCGAGGCAATCCGCGCCTTTCTCGATCCGGCTGCCTACCGGCCCGCCTCCCCCGAAGCGCTGCCAGGGCTGTCCATGGCCGTCGAGCGCATCGCCGACGCCGTCCGGCGGAAAGAGCCGATCGGCGTGTGGGGCGACTTCGACGTGGACGGGCAGACGGCCACCACCATCCTGGTCGAGGCCCTGCGCGCCCTCGGGGCAGACGTCGCCTACTACATCCCCGTCCGCTCGACCGAAAGCCACGGCATCAGCCTGCCGCGGCTGGAGCAGATGATCGAACAGGGCATCCGGCTGATCGTCACCTGCGACACGGGCATCTCGGCCCACGAGGCCGTCTCCTTTGCCCGCGCCAGGGGGGCAGAGATCATCATCACCGATCATCACGAATTGCCCGCCAGCATCCCGCGCGCCCGTGCCGTGGTCAACCCCAACATGCTGCCAGACAACCATCCGCTCAGCACGCTCTCCGGCGCCGGCGTGGCCTACAAATTGGCCGAGGCCCTTCTGGATGACCGTCTGGCCGAGGCCGAGGCCCTGCTCGACCTGACCGCCCTGGGGCTGGTGGCCGACCTGGCCATCCTGACCGGCGACACCCGCTACCTGGTCCAGCGCGGTCTGGCCGTCCTGCGCGCCACGCCGCGAATCGGGCTGCAGAAAATGTACGAACTGGCCGAAATCGTCCCGGCCGGTTTGAACGAAGAACACATCGGCTTCGTGCTGGGACCGCGTCTGAACGCCCTCGGCCGGCTGGGGGACGCCAATCCGGCGGTCGAATTGTTCACCACCCGCGACCCCGTGCGAGCGCGCGTGTTGGCCGTCCAAATGGAAAACTACAATGCCCAGCGTCAGTTGCTGTGCAACCAGGTCACCCAGGCGGCGGAGGCCAAACTGCGGGCCGAGCCGAATCTGTTGACCGAGCCGGTCATCCTGCTGGACAATCCCTCCTGGCCGGGCGGCGTGGTGGGCCTCGTCGCCGGCCGGCTGGCCGAACGCTACCAAAAACCGGCCATCGTCCTCTTCGCCCCGCCCGGCGAACCGGCGCGCGGCTCGGCGCGTTCGGTCAAAGGGTTGAACATCACCGCCGCCATCGCCGAACAACAGGATTTGCTGCTCAAATTCGGCGGGCATCCCATGGCCGCCGGTCTGGCAATCGAACCGGAAAAACTGCCCGAATTCCGCCGCCGCCTCAACCGAACCGTCATGCAAATGATGCAAGAAGTAGAGGCGGAACCGACCCTCCAGATTGACGAGTGGCTGGCCCTGCCAGACATCCGCCTCGACCTGGCCGACCATCTGGAAACGCTGGCCCCCTTTGGGCCGGGCAACGAAAAGCCCGTCTTCGCCAGCCGCAACCTGAAATTGCGCAGCGCCGCCGCCATTGGCCGCAACCAGGAGCACCGCCGCCTGGTGGTGGAGGACGAAGCCGGCAACGCCCAAACCGTCCTCTGGTGGGATTCGGCCGACCTGGACCTGCCTCAGGGGACCTTCGACCTGGCCTACACCATCCGCGCCGCTCAATGGCAGGGACAACGCCAAATCCAACTGACCTTCGTCGCCTTCCGTCAGACGACCGAGACGCCGGTCGAAGTCCGCCGCCCGCTCGAAATCGTGGACTACCGGGCGGATCCCGACCCGCGCCGGCGGCTGGCCTCCCTTCCGCCCGGCACGCTCGTCTGGGTGGAAGGGGCAGACCGCCAACAGGTGCAGGGCCTGGACCGCTACGAACTGACCCCGGCCGCGGCCCTGGCCATCTGGACGCCGCCGCCCGGCCCGGACGTGCTCGGCGCCGTCCTCGAAAAAGTCGCCCCGCAGACCGTCTATCTGTTTGCGCCGCCGGCGGGCGAGGAGGCAGCCGAGGCCTTCATGGAACGTCTGGCCGGGCTGGTCAAATTCGCCCTCAACCGGCGCGGCGGACGGGTCAACTACGCCGCCCTGGCCGCCGCCACGGCGCAGCGCGAGAGGGTGGTGCGCAAAGGACTGACCTGGATGGCCGAGCGCGGCAAGGTGCGCGTCCTCGGCGAGGAAGGCAAGTCGCTGATTCTGGCGGCAGGCGGCGAGGTCAACGATCCCGCCGGCGCGGCCCAACTCTGGGCGGAAATCCAATCCCTGCTGGCCGAGAGCAACGCTTATCGGGCCTATTTCCGCCAGGCGCCGGCAGAGTCGCTGCTGGGTTGAGCGGCGTTCGCAGCGGGTTGCAGGGGGGCAGAAAGCAGGTACAATAGATTCATGCCTTTCGAAGAAACGTCTCACACCGCCGACTGGGCGCTGCGCGTTTGGGCGGACGACCTGCCGGAATTGTTCGCCGAAGCGGCGCGGGGGATGAACGCGCTGATGGGGGCGCGCCCGGCCCGCGGTCCCGCCGCGCAGCGGACCCTGAGCCTGTCTGCCCCTGACGCCGAAGCGCTGCTGGTTGCTTTTCTCTCCGAACTGGTCTTCGCCGCCGAGCAGGAACGACTCATGTTTACACATTTCCACGTTGAGATTTTGGAACGCCCCGATGAATGGGAATTGAAGGCCGAGATGCAGAGCGCGCCGCTGGAGTCGGCGAGCAAAACCATCAAGGCCGTCACCTATCACCATCTGCAAATCCGACCGACGGCGCAAGGCTACGAGACGGAAATTGTGTTCGATGTGTAGGTCGGATTGTCAATCCGACCCGACCTCATTCAGAAAACTTTATTCGTAATAACCGCCGAGACGCAAAGAACGCCAAGAATTTTCCTGAAATTCGCCAAGAAAGGCTCTTGGCGACTTCCAAGTGGGCTCGGCGCCATGGCGTCTTGGCGGTAAAGGTTCGTAATAACCGCCGAGACGCAAAGAACGCCAAGAATTTTCCTGAAATTCGCCAAGAAAGGCTCTTGGCGACTTCCAAGTGGGCTCGGCGCCATGGCGACTTGGCGGTAAAGGTTCGTAATAACCGCCGAGACGC
>CALGPL010000030.1 GCA_937960595.1 uncultured Anaerolineales bacterium
TTGTAGGTCGAACTTAAGTTCGACCTACAATAAACGATTTCCAAACGATGACTTTATAGAATAGGTCAAGATTATCACATTTGAAAGCGAATGCACAGTATCCATGCCTGCTTTTTTACAAGTCCATCCTCCGCGTTATCACCACTTTATTCTGCTCGTGTGGGAGGAGCGCGGCGCGGACGGACAGCATGTGACCTGGCGTTTCAGTTTACAGGACTCGCAAAAGGAGGCGCGTATTGGATTTAAGAACCTGAACGAACTCATGGCGTTTCTTGAAAGTTGGATGAAAGATTCATCCGAAGACAATTCAAAAAAGGAGATGACAAAATGAACAAACTGAAATGGTGGTTTCGTGTGGTTGGCGGCTTCTATCTGCTTTTGACCGCAATGAACTTTTACGGACTGTTCCTTGGAGGCGCTCAAATGTATACGGACATCCTGCCTGCGCCTATGAACGCGGACCCGCTTGCGGGTCAGGCATTTGCCGACGCGTGGCTGGTATTCGTGTTTGAATTTGGTGTCCTTGGCGCGATGGCGCTGGCTGCTTCGGGCGACCCCGCCAAAAACCGAATTATGGCATGGGTCATCATTTGGGCGGAAGTGTTTCGCGGCGTGGTTGCCGATGCCATTTGGATTGCGCGCGGCTATTCCACAAGTTATTACGCCTTTATCGCAATCCATCTGGTGATTATTGCCACAGGCGTCATGTTCCTGCGGCAGGCGAAGGCGGAGTAAATCGCGAGGTTGTCCTGCAAGTTGCGAAATCTGCGGGACAGTATGATGGCTAAAGTCTTTTCACACTTTCACTAAAAAAGGAGAAGAACATGGACAGAAAAATTATCAACCCCTGGACCTGGCAGGACCAATATGGTTACGTGCAAGCCAACGAAGTGAGCGGCGCGCAGCGCGTGTTGTATTGCTCTGGGCAAACGGCTAACGACGCCGAGGGCAATCCGCTGCATCCGGGCGATATGCGCGCCCAAATTACCGTGGCGCTCGACAATCTGGAGACTCTGCTGAAAGCAGCGGGCTTTTCGTTCGCCGATATTGTGCGCCTGAACATTTACACCACCGATGTGGACAAGTTTTTCGAGAACTATGACGCCTTCATCACCCGCCTGGCGGAAGGCGGCTGCCGTCACACGGGTTCGCTCATCGGCGTGGCGCGGCTGGCTTTCCCGGAGATGATGATTGAAGTGGAAGCGACCGCGGCGGCGTGAAAGAGTAGGACAAGTAGGACAAGATTAATCTTGTCACACTTAAGTTTTCGTGCTACATCGCGGTAAGCGCAAGATTTATCTTGTGACAAAAATCATTCACCAAAGGAGAAAAAATGAACACCCTCAAGTCTCGTTTGTCGCTCGCCCTGCTTGTTCTTGTCCTGGCTTCGCTGGCGTGCGGAGGCAGTTTCAGCACTGCCAACATCTCCAACGCCTACACCACCGCCAATCCAGATGGCGGCTCGCCCACGACGGTGTTTGCGCAGGACCAGGTCTTCTATGCCATTGTTCAATTGGCGAACGCGCCCGACGACACCACCGTCAAGGCGGTGTGGACTGCCGTACAAGTAGAAGGCTATGAGGGCGAAACTTATCTCGATGAGACCGTCCTCACCAGCGGCGATGGAACGCTGACGTTCCAAATGAGCAATTCCAATCTTTGGCCGATTGGCCGCTATAAGGTGGATTTGTACCTCAATGACACGCTGGCGCGCACACTCGAATTTGAAGTCCGTTAGACGATTTTGGCGAAACGAACAACTCCCATTGCTTTGCGGCGTTGGGAGTTGTTTTTGTTTTGGGCGCTTTCATGTACAAAAATTATTGGGAAGGCGGCGACGATGTTTTCTTTTTCATCCGTTCAGCGCTGCGTTCAGCCCCGCAACGGACGGAATAACGACCCTCGCCGCGCTGTATGCGGCTTGACCGCAGAGCCAATCGAAATCGGTAGTAAGCAGCGTGTCTGGAAACAAAGCGCAACATGCAAATTGCCGCCATAACACCCTCGCAAATGCAAGACTTCCGAAGTCTTTGAGACTTCGGAAGTCTTGCATTTACTACACCCATCTCCCAACGGGAGAGGGGACGGGGGTGAGGGCGAATTACACCTTCTCCACCTTCACCATGCTGTCGTAGAACACCGCCGAACCGCCGGCCAGGTCGCTGAGACCGGTGTTGCCCAGCACGGGGTCGAGTTGCATGGCGCCGTTGGCCATCAACGGCACGGCGCGGCGCGGGTCGCCCGGGACGACTCTGCCGTCAATCTCCACGTCGGTAGAGCCGCTGGCCCAGTGACCGAAACCGAGCGGGAAGGCCACCACACCGGGGCGGATGGCCTCGCTCACTTTGGCTTTGCCCTCGATGGGGTGCTTCTTGCCGTTTTGCAGGTCATAGGCGCCGTCGGGGTTGCTGGCCGAGGAAATGCGCACCGTATCGCCATCCTGGATGCCGAGCCTGGCTGCATCCTGTGAGTTGATGAGCAGATAGCCTTCGGGGACGATGGCGAGTGTCCAGTAGTTGCTGATGCCGCGTGCCTTGGCCATCGTCATCGTCTTGTAGGTGATGAGACGCAGGTCATAGCCAGGATGCGGAATGGGTTCGCCGGTGGCGGAAAGCCCCGCCGGGATGTATTTGGTGTAGCCCGTGAAGGGACTGCCTGTCATCGTATTGATGGTGGTGGCGGTCTTTTCCTGGTACAGGTTGATGAGCCGCCCGTAGGGGTGCGCCACCTTGGCGCCTTTGTAGCCTTTTTCGAAGGCTTCGTAGCGTCCGCCGCGATTGAGAACGAAGATGACTTTGCGCCACAGGCTCTCGTCGTTGCCGACCGCGGCTTTCCACTTGTCGGGGTCGAAGACGCTCTTGGGCAGATGCCGCCGCGCGGCCAGGAAGATGCGCACTTCTTCTTCGTCCGCTTCGGGGACGGAATCCGAGCCGTCTTCTTTCTCGCCAAAGGCAATGTCGGCCACCTGCTTCAGGTAGAAGTCTTCGGGGCGGATGTAGGGCGTGCCCTCGCCGAAGCCGTCCGGGCCAAAGCCGGGCAGTTCCAGTTTTTCTGCCACCGCCAGCAAGACCGCCTCGAACGACAACGGGATTTCCTCGCCCCATACTTCGGTGGTCGGCCAGCCGGGGATGGAGATGGCAGGCTGACGCACGTTTTCCACCTTCCAGGGCACAGAGGGGTGCGAGCCGTGAAATTCCCAGCGCTCCAGGTAGGTGAGGTCGGGAAAGATGTAATCGGCGTACATGCTGGTCTCGCTGATCATGATGTCGCTGGCGATGAAGAGCGGAATCTTATGGGTGTCGGCGAGAATCTCGATGATTTTTTGTCCGCCCGGCACGCTGTAAGGCAGGGAGGACATGTAGGTCATCAAGATTTTGATGGGATAGGGGTAAGCGTCACCGATGGAGGGAATATCTTCCTGGTAGATGTCGGTGGCAATCGGGAACCAGGGCCGCCTGGTGGGATAGGTCCCATCGAAAAGGGTTGACTTCTCGTAGGTGGTCTTGGTGCGCAGCATGTCAATGCCGAAGGCGGTGAAATGATGTTCGCCGAACATAGTCATCACCGGGAAGGGCTGGCCGGGTTTTTCGCCCTTGCGGTTGTAGGTGCTGGCTTTGATGGTGCCGCCCTTGTAATCGAAGTTGCCGATGAGCAAATTGACCATGTACCAGGCGTTGTTGTTGTAGAAGCCGTTGGTGTGCTGGGATGAGCCGCGGTGAATATCCACGGCGGCTTTGCGTCCATGCGAGGTGAATTCGTTCGCCAGGACGATGATGTCGTTTTCGCTCACGCCCGCAATTTCAGCCCACTCGGCGAGGGTGTGTTCCTGTGCCGATTCGAGCAGGATCTGCAGCCCGGTTTTGACTTCGAAATCGCCGACTCTGCCGCTGAAGAGCAAATCGCCGACGACAGGCGCCGCGTCTGCATTCAGAACGTTGATGGGGGTCGGGACGCCGTCCACGAGCGCAACGGGCGTGTCGCCGGGGTATTCTGTGCCGTCCTGGCCAAGATACACCTCCACCGCTTCGTTGTCCCTTTGGACCGTCTGTTTGCTAATCAGGCCCAGTTCACTGGCGCGCAGGTGCTTGCCGGGCACACCGTTGCTGATTTTGACCAGCCAGGTGGCGTTGGTGTAATTGGGTTCGCCCGCCGCAACCTGTGCGGCGACGTTGGCAATCGAGAGATAGGCTTTGTTGTAACGCTCGTTTTCGAGCATCCAGCGAATCATGCCGAGGGCCAAAGCGGCGTCGGTGCCGGGTTTGATGGGCACCCATTTCCAGGCGCGAGCGGCCAGTTTGGAGAGACGCGGGTCCACCACCGCGAATTTGCGTCCGTTGACGATCGCGTCGGTGGCTTTGGGGACGCGTTGCGGGGGACCGTAGTTCGAGTCGAATAGGTTGGTGCCGGCGTAGATGACAAACTCGCTGTTGCCCGTATCTGCCTGCCAGTAGAATTTGTCGCCGCTATCGAAGGAGCCTTTGGCCGCGTTCCACTTGCTGGACATTTGCTTGCCGGTGAAATAGAGCGAGCCCTGGCAGATGGTGGTATGCCCGTTCATGTTGATCGAACCGTAGGCTTCCTGCACAAAGCGATGAACGACGTCTTCGCGCCCGCCCTTCATGCGCCCCCACACGAACATGAACTGATTGTTCTTGGGGCCCAGATCAGGGTGTTCGGGATCAATCAGCGCGTCGAGGTAGGGCCTAAATTCAGATTTAAAAGCCTCGATCAAGGCTCTTTTCCGGTCGGCGTCTTTCTCATCCCAAATCCCCTTGATCTTGGTGGCCATCTCGGCCGCCACTTCGGGGTCGGTCAGGGCGCGGACGGCGCGCAAGCCGTCCACATGTCCCTCGCCGAACAGGTCGCCGCCTTCGACGATTTCCTCGATGGCTTGTTCGAAGGGGATGGTGACCCACTGTCCTTCGCCGCGCTTGGTGCCGGGCTTGCGCTTCAGTACGCTGACGATGCGATAGGGGTCGTAGGCGGTCTGGATGCCGGCCTGCCCCTTGGGGCAGAGCGCGCCCTCGACGGTCGCCATCTCTTTGACGGGGGTTTCGTAGGCGGGATGCGGCCAGAGCGTCCAGGGGGAGTAGGGGTTGCCGTCGATTTTGGCGGCGATGCCGTCCAAAATCTTGACCTTGATGCCGCAGCCGGTGTTGCACTGCAGGCAGACGGTGTAGAGTTGGTTTTCGGGTTGGGCCTCGAAGGATGGGTTGGTGTTGGCGGCTATCACCCGCTGGACCTGGCGCATCACGCCCGGAAGGCTGCCGAGCAACCCTGCTGTGCCGGCCGTCAGTGCCGAGAGTTTGAGAAAATCGCGGCGGGAGAGTTTTTTCTGTTTGGGGGTCATTTCTTCACCTCTGTCAAACGAGCCGTCAGGCGGCTGAAGTAGGCAAGCAGGTAATCCATGCCGATCAGGATGCCGAGCAGGGCAAAGCCCAAGACGGCGGATGTGACCGACCACTCCATCAGGCTGGGGGTGTAGTCGAGCGTCAGTTTCGGGCCGTAGAAGGCGGCGGCCTGACCGGGCATCATCTCGGCGACCTGGCCCGGCACGACGATCAGGATGCGGGCGGCGGCGTAGCCGATGAGCAGGAAGACGCCCATCAGCCCGGCGATGGTGCCGTTCTTGGCCAGTTTGGGCTGGGCCAGCACGATGACGGGGATGAGCAGCCCCAGCACGATCTGCACGCCCCAGAACATGAAGGCGTGCGGCCCGCTTAGCACGTAGTTGACGGCGATCAGGTTGTCGGTCGCGCCGCCATAGAGCGATTGGGTGTAGTCCGCGGCCAGGAAGTAGAGTTTGACCACGCTGGTTGCAATACTGATAATTGCCAGCAGCCAGAGCAGGTCATGGCGCTGTTTTTCCTCCAGGCCGGGCATGAACCAGCCGACCAGCAGGAGCATCAGCGCCGCGCCGGAAGCGACGGCGAAGACCGGGAACTGAGCGGGAAGCAGACCCACATGCCAGTACAGGCGCGCTCCGTTCCCGCCCAGCAGGAAGCCCACGCCGCCCGCCACCAAAATCGCGGTGACAAAGCCAATCCACATCACAACTTTCATGGCTTTCTTATCGGGTGCGGTGAAGGCAAAGTAAAGCGAGACGAGGATCAAAATCAGGAAGAGGGTGTAGCCCCAGACCATCAAAGTTAGGAAGGAGGTGAAACTGGGCTGCAGGTAGACTTTCCAGATGCGTTCCATGTGGCCGAGGTCCATGCCGATGGAGGCAAGCCCCGCCGGCAGAGTGACGAGCGCCGCCCAGAGCATAGTCTTGCCGGTGCCTTTGAACTGCGGCACATTGAACAGGTAATCGAAGGCGGCCAGCATATAGGCTCCCGCCGCCAGACCCGCCAGGAACAGATACATGGCGACCCAC
The DNA here is from genome assembly GCA_937960595.1 of uncultured Anaerolineales bacterium. GTDB lineage: Bacteria > Chloroflexota > Anaerolineae > Anaerolineales > Villigracilaceae > JAFGSI01. The sequence goes on from CALGPL010000030.1 coordinate 6,377, forward strand.
AGCCCCCAGCCGATGTAAGAACCATAGTTTGCGCTCTGCTCGCCCTCGAACAGGCGGATGTAGACTCCCCACAGACCGAAGAGCAGGGCGAGCGCGCCGACCGCGTAAGCGAGTTTCTTCAACATCTCTGTCTCCTACACGATGTAATAGACGCGCGGCTCGGTGCCGAGTTCTTCCTTGAGCCGAATCACGTTGGGTTTGTTGATGAGTTCGGTGACCAGCGAATCGGGATCGTTGGCGTCACCGAAGTAGGTGGCGCGCCCGATGCAGGTGGTGGTGCATGCAGGCAGGATGCCGTCCTTAATGCGGTGCAGGCAGAAGTGACACTTGCGCACGTTGCCCACCGGCGACTCGTGCCGTCCTTTGCGTTCCCATTCCTGCCCGTATTCCTGGCTGATATGTTCGTAGCCCGCTGCGGTTTGCCCGCCGACGATTGCGCCGTCAAACATGGGCAGTTGCTCGGCGTAGTGGTAGCCGAAATCGAAGGTGCGCGCCCCGTACGGACAGGCCGCCATGCAGGCGCGGCAACCGATGCACTGCTCGTAATCCACGACCACAATCTCTTCTTCGTTGTGATAGGTGGCATTGACCGGGCAGACTTCGGTGCAGGGCGAATGTTCGCACTGCATGCACGGGCGGGGCAGGAACTTCATCGTCACGTTGGGATAGGTGCCGATCTCCTCCGTCATCACCGGGCGGTAGACTACGCCGGGCGGCAGTTTGTTTTCGGCCACGCAGGCCACGGTGCAGGCGTGACAGCCGATGCAGCGGCGCAGGTCAATCACCATCACCCAGCGCCGCTCCGAGGGAGACTTTTCCAGGGCGCGCGCCAGTTCGCGATGCATGCGCACCAGGACGTCCTCGGCGGCCAGCGGGTCCTCGGCGGGGGCGGCGGAAATTTCCATGCCCTCCAGCGGAGCGACCAGCCCGGCAAAGACCTCGGAAGCATACTTTTGGAGCAGTTTTGCCTCGTTCGACATGTGCTTCTCCTTCTTGAAAAACACTTCAGGACTGTTCTGAAAATTTCAGAGGTATTATCCCTCTCTCCCCACTTTTGCAAAAGCGGGAAACTCCCCCTATTTTCCAACCGATTGTCGGGAAAAGCCCGACAAGGGTGTGATGAATGTCACAAGATCAGAAAGGTATTTGCCCGGCAGGTTAGAGACCTGCGCTTCTTTTAGTCCCCCCCAATCAGTCCCTTCTTCAGCGCAAAGCGCACCAGGGCGGCGCGGTTTTTCAGCCCCAGTTTTTCCATGCCGCGCGCCCGGTAGGTTTCCACGGTTTTGTCGCTCAGGTTCAACAGGGCGGCGATTTCGGCAGAGGTGTGTCCCAGGGCGACCAGTTTCAACACTTCCTGTTCGCGTTCGCTGAGTGTTTCCCAGGCGTCGGGGGCGGTTTCGGCTTTGGGGAGCATGTCTTCGAGCAGGACGCGGGTCATCGAAGGGTGGACGTACATCTCGCCGCGCAGCACAGCGCGGATGGCGGAAATCAACTCGGCATCGGCGGCTTTCTTCAAGACGTAGCCCATCGCCCCCTGTTTCAGGGCCGTGCGCAGGTATTGCGGGTCATCGTGCATGGTCAAGATGAGGATTTTCGCCGCCGGGGCGGCTTTTTGGAGCGCCGCCAGGGCCTCTAAGCCACCTAAGCCGGGCATGGCAAGGTCGAGGAGGATCAGGTCGGGCTGGAGTTTTTCGGCCAGGGCGAGGGCTTCCAGGCCGTTGGAGGCTTCGCCCGTCACGCGCAGGTCGGGCTGGCTTTCCAGGAGCAGCCGCAGCCCGGCGCGGAGAACGGCATGGTCGTCGGCAAGCAGAATAGTGGTCATCTTCACGTCTTACAAATCGTACCACGAATTACGCATCACGAATACAAATCATCGAAGCGGAATCTGAACGTGCACACTCGTCCCGCTACCGGGCTGACTTTCTATCGTCAACCGGCCGCCCAGGAGTTCGGCGCGTTCGCGCATGCCGGCCAAACCCAGTTGACGCTCGCCGGAGGAGCGCGCCGGGTCGAAGCCGCGGCCGTCGTCTTCCACGATGGCGATGACCTCGTCCCCGCGCCGTTCGATCAGCGCCGAGACCGAGCGCGCCGCGGCGTGACGGGCGATATTGGTGAGCGATTCCTGCACGATGCGGTAGATAGCGGTCTCGATTTCGGCGGGCAGGCGCTCTTCGCCCATGTGGATCAGCAAATCAACGGGAATGGCGTGGCGGGCCTGCCATTCGCGGGTCAGTTGTTCCAATGCTGCCGGCAGCCCCAGGTCATCGAGCAGGCGCGGGCGTAAACGCACCGAGATGTCGTGGACTTCTTCCAGGGTTTGTGTAGCAATTTGTCGTAAGGCCTCCGCCTGCTGAATGAGATCGGTATCCTGACAGACGGTTTGCAGGTTCTTCAGCCCGACCATCAGCGAGGTCAGGTTTTGGGAGGTCGAGTCGTGCAGTTCGCGGGCGATGCGGCGGCGCTCGTCTTCTTGGGTGGCAATCACCTTTTCGAGCAGTTGGCGGCGCAGTTCCTCGCGCTCGCGGCGGAGCTCATCGGCGCGCGCCAGTTCGAGGGTCATGGCGTTGAACGCTTCGGCCAGGTCGCCGATTTCGTCTTCGGCCCAGCGCGCCAGGCGCGGCGAGAAATCGCCCCGCGCCACGCGTCCGGTGGCCTCCACCAGTTCCCGCAAGGGGCGGGTCAGCACAAAGGTCAGGAAGAGCACGCCCAGCACGCCGATGGCCGAGACGAGCACAATCATCAGGAGAATCTGACCGCTGACTGCGGCGATGGAGGCGCGCATGCCTCGATCCGACAATCCCACCCGCATGACTCCGGCGCGGCCGTCGAAAATCGGCACGGCCGTATCCCATATCAGGCCGTCCTCGGTTTGCAGGATGAGCGTTTGGCTGCGATGATCTGGATGCAGCCGGTTTGCGTCCAGGAGCGCCAAGGGAAAGCCGCCGTCAAAGGTGTGCACCAGCACCTGGCCGTATTTATCTATGATGAATGCGTAGCGTAGATCAGGGTTGTTGGCTTGGGTCTCCTCCAACAACTTTTGCAGCGCCACCAGATCGTTGAGCAAGATGGGGTCGGTGGCGCGGGCGGCCAGGTCGCTGGCAATCGTCACGCTTTGGTTCTCGAGTTGCCTTTGCAGCGTGCGGGTGAGCGAGGCGCGCACTTGCCAGAGGATGCCAATCCCCAGCAGAAGCACCAGGCCCAGCGCCATGCCCATGATCTTGACGCGCACGCTGACGGCCGAGACGAGCCGCCATACCCGGGGCCAGAGAGTCGAGAGGAGATTTTTCATGGCAGGCCCGGAAGGACGACCTCCCGCATAAGGGAGCGTGCCGTGGCATAGGCTTCATCGTGAATCGGGACGAATCGCTCAATGCCAATCTCGGCCAGCGCGGCTTGGCCAAGCGGGTCTTCCTCCATGCCCAGCAACAGAGACTGCAATTCGGCCTTGATTTGCGGGCGCAGGTTGGGATTGACGACCACCGGCGGAATGCCAAAGGGGGGAGAACGCAGGATCACTTTGACTTGTTGAGCCAGGGCCGGGTCGCGGCTGAGAGCGTATTCATAGACCAGACTGTCCACGCTGGCGCCATCGGCCAGGCCGTTCGCCACGGCGTAGATGGCTTCGTCATGGCTATAGGTATAAAAGGTGCGATCGAAAAAGTCCTCCGGCGTTCTGCCCAGGGAGTTGACCAGGGCGGTAGGATAGACGCGCCCGGTGAGCGAGATGGGGTCGGTGAAAACAAAGACCTTGCCCTGCAGGTCGGCCATGTCACGCGCCGGGCTGTCTGCCGGGACGATCAGATAGGCGCGATAGACCGTTTCGCCGTTGACCTGCGGCGCGGCCAAGAGTTCCATGCCGAAATCGTCATGACCGACGATGTAGGCGCTGGTGCAGACGAAGGCCAGGTCTACCTCGCCGCGCTCGATCAGGTCGTTGACTTCCAGGTAGGTGCGGCGCTGGACGAGTTCCACCGGACGTTTCAGGCGTTGAGCGAGGTAATCGAGCAGCGCCGAGTAGGATTCTACTGTTCCCTGGGGAGAGATGACCGAGGCCACCGCCACCCGCAGCGGGACCTGGTCGAGGGCGGGGGTAGGCAGCGGCTGAAGGTCGTTCAGCGAAACGGTCGCGGCGGGTTGAACGGCAGGAGAACAGGCGGCCAGCAGGAAGCACAGAGCAAGAAAAAGTGCGTTTCTCATTCCTTATGGTCTTCGAGCGCCTCCCAGGCCCAGGAGAGGGCGGCCATCATGGTTGGAAAGCCGAGAGTGTTGATGCCGACCGTGAGGGCGTGTTCTACTTCCTCGGCGGTCGCGCCCGCTTTGAGGGCGCGGTGCGTGTGCGATTGCACGGCGCTTTCGGAGCCGCGCGCTGCCGCCATGCCGAGTTTAATCAGTTCGCGGGTTTTCTCGTCCAACGGGCCGCTTTCGGCGGCGGCTTTGCCGAGCGCTTCATAGGCGGCATAGATTTGCGGGTATTTGGCTTGAAATTTGCGATAGCCTTTGGGCAGGTTGGACATGGGAGCCTCCTTCAAGGTGAATTGACAGGGGAAATGATACCATCGTTCGCTTCGTTGTAGGGTATTGGTCACAGGGGGTATGCTAAGAATGCTCTTGAGAATATATCATTGTTGGACAATTCATTAAGTTGTCCAACAATGAAAACTATCGAGTTGCCCAACGGGTTACGGTTGGACGCCACGCTATGCTTTGAGGAAAACTTTCCTCAAGAGCAATGAAGATAGGACAGGCCAGAAGGCCTGTCCTACACTTGCACTGCCTGAAAGAAGCGAATATGCAGGCATTCCCAGGGGGCGAGTTTAACCAGAGTACGGTCGAAGCGCAGCAATTCGGCGCCGATGAAGACATCCTGGTCGGCAATCGCCGAGGGGATTTCGTTCTCGCCGCGCGGCACATAGCCGAGATGATGGCCCTGTTGTGTGTGGACGGCGATGGCCAGTTCGTCGTAGGAGTTTCCCGGCTCACGCACCAACACCAGGTCGAGCGGCGGGACGAGCAAATCGGCGACCTCCGGTTTCATGCCATCGTGATACTGAAAACCGGCCACGCGCGTCTCAAAGAGATAGACGCGCTTAATTTGAGGGTTATCTCTAGCGTACTGTGCAAAGAACACCCCTGCGCCAGCAGAGGAAAGCAGTTTGAGAAAATCGCGGCGGGAAAGCATTGCCGTTCTCCTCAGAGGATCAAGGATGCAATTTGAGATCACTAATTATTGCCCCAATTTCGCTATCGGACAAGTCGAAGTTGGGCATGGGGGTATTTGGACGCATAGCACGCGGGTCTGCCTGCCGGGGATAGCGCGCCTCGTCGCCGGAACGGATGACTCTGAGCAGAACGACCTCGCGCAAGTCAGAAGGTTTCAAGTCTGGCTTGAAGGCTGTGAACTGCGGAGATTCGGCCAACGCGGCGGCGAAGTCGCGCGCGGCGCGCTTTACGACCGAGGCAGGCGCAATTCGGTGTCTTCAAATACCTGATCGGCCATTTTCAACGCCTTGATGGCTTTACTACCAGCACGGGCTGACGGCTGAGGCGGGCTACGTTCTCGAAGGTGCTGCC
>CALGPL010000031.1 GCA_937960595.1 uncultured Anaerolineales bacterium
AAAGTTGACCGCCGCCGGCGAGGGGGTCAGGTGATGGATGTCGAAACGGGCGATCATCTCGTCCAGGGTCATGAGATCATCCTCCGGCACGCCCCAGCCCATCAGGACGATCCAGTTCAGCACCCCTTCGGGGATGTAGCCCAAATCCTTCATGTCGGTGATGAAAATCGAGTGCCCGTCCTTGAGCGCCTCGGCTGCCTCGCGCTTACTCATCTTGCCCTTGCCCGACGGTTTGAGGAAGACCGAGAGATGAACGAAGACCGGCTCCTGCCAGCCGAAGCCGCGCAATACATGGGCGTGCAAAGGCAGAGACGGCAGCCATTCCGAGCCGCGAATCACGTGAGTGATTCCCATCAGGTGGTCGTCCACCATCGCCGCCAGATGATAGGTGGGCATGCCGTCCGACTTGAGCAGGACCGAATCGTCGAGGGCGGCGTTCTCGGTCGTGATCGGCCCCCGCAGCAGGTCGGTGACGGTGATGCTGCCTTCCTTTGGCATCTTGAAACGGATGACATATTTCTCGCCCGCCCGGACGCGCCGGCGGGCCTCGTCCGGGTCGAGGTCGCGGCAGGCGCCGTCGTAGCGCGGATTCTGTTTGTTGGCCATTTGCTGTCGGCGCACCTGCTCCAGCCGTTCGGGGCTGCAAAAACAGGGGAAAGCATGGCCGCGCTCGACCAGTTGCCAGGCGTGTTCGTGGTAGATTTCACGCCGCTCGCTCTGGCGATAGGGACCGCAGGGGCCGCCGACATCCGGGCCTTCATCGTACTCGATCCCCAGCCAGCGCAGTCCTTCGATCAGTTCTTCCTCGGCGCCGGGGACGAAGCGCTTGCGGTCGGTATCTTCGATGCGCAGGATGAAGGTCCCGCCGGTGCGACGGGCCAGCAGAAAAGGGTAAAGCGCCGAACGGGCCGAGCCGAGATGCATGCGCCCGGTCGGGGAGGGGGCGAAACGGGTACGAACAGGGTTCAGGTCCAAGGTTGCTCCGTCAGAAATCCAGGGGTTTGTGGCGCATGACCACGCTTTCGACCAGCCCCACGCCAATCATCAGCGAAAGCAGCCCGCTGCCGCCGTAACTGATGAACGGCAAAGGCAGGCCGGTGACCGGAATCAGATTCAGGTTGACCGCGATGTTCACTGCCCCTTGAAAGAAAATGAGAACGGCTACACCATAAGCCAGAAAAACGCCAAAGGGATCGCGCGCCAGGCGGGCGGCGCGCAGGCAACGATAAACAATGAAGCCAAGCAGCACGATCACCAGCAAAGCGCCTACAAATCCAAATTCCTCGGCAATGACGGAAAAAATGAAATCGGTGTGGCGGACTTTCATGAAACGCAACTGCGTCTGCGTTCCATGGCCGTACCCCTTCCCTGCCAGGCCGCCAGAGCCGATGGCAATCAGGGCCTGCTGGACGTTGTAGGTGGCGCCGTAACTGGCATTCGGGTCGGGGAAAAGGAAATTATAGATGCGCGCCTGCTGGTAAGGCTCCATGAAAAAGAAAAAGGCCAGCACGAACAAGACAAAACCGAGAATCGCGATCACGATCATTTGCCGGATTTCGAGACCGGCAATCCAGGCCATGGCCGCCCAAATGACCATGATGACGATCACGTTGCTCAGGTTGGGCTGAATGTAAATGAAACCGGCGACGACAGCCGCAATCAACAGACTCCCCAGCAGCCAGCGCCAGGAGCGCGGCCGGTCGATGGTGCGGGCAAAATAATAGGCCAGCGAGACGATGACCACGATCTTGGCCAATTCGGTCGGCTGGATGGACACCAGACCGGTTTCGATCCAGCGGGCGGCGCCAAAACGCTGGCCACCGACGAAGTACAACAACAGCAGGAAGAGCACCACCGCCAGATACATCCAACGAACCGCGCCCCCCCACAGACGGTAATCAATGGCCGCCACGACCAAAATCACCAGAAAACCCAAACTGGCCCAGGTAATCTGGCGCGAAGGCAGTTCGGCCAGGGTTTCGTTGCCGGCAATCGCCGACCGGATCATGGCAACGCCAAAGATCATGGTCAGAACGACCACGCCCAGCAGCCAAAAATCAAAATGACGCCAGTTCTCGGTGCGAAACATTCTCACTCCCAGGACGGCAACCTGCCGCCGGGGAAACCATGCTCAAGGATGGGGTTAATAAGCCCGCCGGCGAGCGCTGCTCCGCAGGGGAATGTCGGCCACCAGCCGCTGGGAACGTCCCTCCTGGGCGACGCGAATGTCCACGGCCGCGGGTTCGATCTCCACATGACGGGAAATCGTGGCAATCAGATCGTCCTTGAGGGCATCCAGTTCGGCGGGGGTCAGATCGGTCCGGTCATGGATAAGGACCAGTTGCAAGCGTTCTTTGGCGCTGTTGGCGCTCCGACGACGTCCAAAGAGAGGGGCCATGTCATTTCCTCCCTGTAAAGAGGCGCTGCAAAAGGTTGGGGGCTTCGAAGTCCAGGAACGGAACCGTTTCTCCCAACAGACGGCGGGCAATGTTTTGAAAGGCCAGCCCGGCCCGGCTCTTGCCATCCAGGGCCAGCGGCGTGCCGCGGTTGGAAGCGACCAAGACGTTCTCGTCTTCGGGCACGATCCCGATCAACTCAATGGCCAGCAGGTCGAGCACATCCTCCACCGAAAGCATGTCGCCGCGTTTGACCATGGCCGGGTTGATGCGGTTGATGATCAAGGAGGCCGGGCCCTTTTCCTCGGCGTCCAAAAGGCCCACCACCCGGTCGGCATCGCGCACGGCCGAGACCTCGGGATTGGTCATGACCAGGACTTTGTCGGCCGGGGCAATCGCGTTGCGGAAACCGCGTTCGATGCCGGCGGGCGAGTCGATCACGATCCAGTCACAATCGGGGCGCAACTCGTCGCACAGACGGACCATGTCGCTCGGCGAAACGGCGCTCTTGTCACGCGTCTGAGCGGCCGGGATCAGATAGAGTTCGGGCAGGCGCTTATCGTGGATCATGGCCTGGCGCAGGCGGCAGCGTCCCTCCACCACATCGACCAGGTCATAGACGATACGGTTTTCCAGTCCCATTACCACATCGAGATTGCGCAGGCCGATGTCGCCATCGATGCAGACCACTTTCTGGCCGCGCGAGGCCAGGGCAACGGCAATATTGGCGACCGCGGTCGTCTTGCCGACGCCGCCCTTGCCTGAGGTAATCGTCACTACTTTTGCTGTCATGCCACCATCCTCGATGTCATCTCACTGCCAGGGTTCGGCCACCAGACGGCCTTCCTTCAAACAGGCGACCTCCGGCCCGGAATCGCTTTTCTTCTGAGGCGAAACGGCAATTTCGCCTGCAATCCGCAACTGGGTCGGCGCCAGTTCCAGGGCGCAGACGACCGCCTGCTCATCGCCCGCCGCCCCGGCGTGGACGACGCCCCGCAGCCTGCCCCAGACGATCACCGAACCGCCCGCGATCACCTCGCCGCCGGGATTGACGTCGCCGAACACCACCACCGGGCCGGGAAACTCGATGCGCATTCCAGAGCGGATCGTCTGCCTGACCCACAGGGCCATGTTCTCGGGCGGGAGTTCGGCGGGAGGAGGCTCGGCCGGCCGCGGCTTCGAGAGGCGGGTGGCCAGGCCGAGGTTCTGCGCCGTCTGCTCGGTGAGGGGAGATTCGCTCAACACCGCCCACAGAGCGAGGCCGCGCTCCGACAGGAGATCACGCAAAGAGGACAACTCGGCTACACGCAAGGCATGTGTCCCCACATCCAACACCAGCCGCGCTCCCTGGAAGAAAGCCGGCTGCTCGTCAATGTGGCGGATGAGCAGGTCTTGCAATTCGGCCCAGGGCGCATCCCCCAGGGTCACAAGCAGCCCATCTCGCAGGCCTTTGATCTGGATCAGGGCGGAAGTCGCACTCATGTTGCCGTGATTATAGCATGAAGTTCAAGGGGGAATTTGCGCGGCCGGACGGACAGCCTAAGGCGCGGCGCCCTCGGCAATGTCGATGGACTTGATCTCGAAATAGGCGTCCATCACCATACGGACCACCGGCGCAGCCACCACGCCGCCCTCGCCGCCGTTGTACATGAAAGCGATGATGATGATCTCCGGGGTGTCGTAGGGGGCGTAGGCCAGCGTCCACGAATGGGTCGGCCAGTTCCCGAAGGAGCAGCGATTCTGCGAAAGGGCCACATCGTCGCAATACTCGGCCGTGCCGGTCTTGCCTGCGACCGCAATCGGGTAGTTGCGGAAAGAGTAGTCGCGGTTGAGGGTGCCGAGCGGCTCGGTGACGGCCATCCGCATGCCGCGCTGGACGCTCTCCACAACCCAGGGTTCGACCGTCTTGAACAAGCCGGTGCTGGTGCAATAGCCGCTTTCGCACTCGAAATCCTCGATGACGGGATCGCGGGTGATATCCCAGCGGACGTTGGGGACGAAGGGCGAAATCTGATAACTGCCCTCTTCCAGCGGCCGGTCGGTGACGGTGTGGGCAACCGGATTCCAGAACAGGGTCAGGACATTGCCCTGACCGTCGCGGATCTCGCGGATGACCGTCGGCTGCATGAGGACGCCATCGTTGGCAATGGTGGCCCCAGAAAGCATGACCTGCAAGGGGGTAGCCAGCACATATCCCTGCCCCACCGAGGCAATGTAGGTATCGCCGGTGGACCAGTTCTCGCCGCGGTTGATGCGTTTCCAGGTGGGATCGGGGATCAGGCCGCTCGCCTCGCCCGGCAATTCGATGCCCGAACGCCGGTCATAGCCCAGGCTGCGCGCGTATTGCTGCAGACGCCAGATCTCCAGGCCGTTGTCGATCTCGCCGGGGTAGCCACCGCCCAATTTGTAGAAGCAGACGTTGCTCGAATAGGCAATGCAGTGCAGAAAGTCGATCCTGCCAAAGCCGGCCGGGTTTTGGTCGAAGATCCAGTCGCGGAAGGGGCGCACATTGCCGGGGTCGGTAGGGGAGAAACGCTCGGTCAGGAGGAGTTCACCGGGGGCGTCGATGATTTGGGTCAGAGTCACCACGCCCTCGTTCAGCGCGCCGGTGGCCGTAGAGAGTTTGAAGGTCGAGCCAGGCGGGTATTCCGCCGAGATGGCGGCGTTGTTCAGCGGGTGGCGGGGATCCTGCTCCAATTGGCGATAGTAATATTCCGGAATGATGCGGGCCAGGCGGTTGTTCTCGTAGGTAGGATACTGGGCCATCGCCAGGATTTCGCCCGTCTGGGGATTCATCGCGATGACGACGCCGCTCGAAATGCGGATGTACCCATAGTAATTATTCCAGGATTGGATTTCGGTCTCGAGGGCGGCCTGGGCGGCGGCCTGCAAACGGGTGTCGATGGTCAAAACGACATTGTTGCCCGGCACCGGCGGGACGGGCGGCTCGAGGTTGCGCAGTTCCTGGCCGGCGACGTCCACCTCCACCACCCGCCGCCCCGGCGTCCCGATCAGCACTTCATCCATGGCCAGTTCGACGCCCGCATAGCCGACTTTGTCGCGGTCGGGGTCGAAGCCCTGGGCGCGGTAGGCCTCGGCAACGTTGGCCGGGATCGGCCCGAGGAAACCGATCAGGTTGGCAGTCAGGTAACCGGTCGGATAGTCGCGCACCGGCTCGATTTGAATGCCCACCCCCGGCCAATCCGCCGAGCGCTCGCGCACGATCATGGCAATTTCCTGACCGACATTGCACTGAATCTGAACCGGGTCATAGGGGGCGTTCGATTCGCCCAGGGCAACCCACTGAGCAATCCCCGGTCCGGGCGTGCAGGCGCGCAGCAATTTGGCCTGCTCGATGCTCTCTTCGGTGAGCGGAAAGCCGGTCGGCATGCCGGTCAGCGCCGAGAGTTCGCGATAGACGCGTTCCACGTCGGCGGGATCGTCGGGCAGATAAGCCGGAGTGATTACGATGTTGTAGGAGGCAATGTTGCGCGCCAAGATGTAACCGTTGCGGTCGTAGATGATGCCGCGTTGAGGCGGAACGCTGATCTCCTCGGTGCGGTTGTCCTCTGCCTGGAGAGTCCATTCCTCCCTTTCCACGAATTGGAGGCGGGCCAGGCGCGAGGCAAAGACGGCAACGACTATCCCCATCAAGAGGTACACACTCAGGAAACGCCACAGGGGCAGCCCCGAAGCGTTCGCGGCGATTCTCATGCCTCCACCTCCGGCGGATAGATCCAGACGGACAGATCGCGAAGGAGGGGATAGATCAGCAGCCCGATGAACAGATTGAGGAACATACTCGGCAGGGTAATCAAGTTGAACGAATCGCCCAACGGCAAGGGATCGCCGGAGAGGCGCAAGGTCACAAAAGAGAGGGCGTGCATCAAAAGCGTGCCTGCCAGCGTGACCAGGAGCATGACCAGCAGGGGCGCCTGCCAGACCCGGCGGCGCAGCGCCTGCGCCAGGCCAACGACCCCCAGATACCCCAGCAGGGGCACGTACCAGGAGAGGCCGGAGACGTATCCAACCAGCAGACCCGCCAGCAGGCCCCAGACCCACGCCCAACGAACGCGTTCCTGCAAACTCCAGGCAATCAAAACGAGCAGCAGGAGATCGGCGCTGCCATACAACAGGTTGAGGCGGCTGAAAACTGCCAGTTGCAGCATCAACGCCAGGCCGAGCAGAGGGAGTGAAATCACGATTTCCCACATAAGATCAGGGCGTCGAGCCCGGCAGGAGCGGAGTAATGTTGACGGGGCGGAAATCGGTAATCACCAGCACATACTGCAAACGGCTGAAATCCACCGTCGGTTGGATGACAGCCTGCTGGAACAGTTCGTAGTCCAACTTGCGGACATTCAGCACCTGGCCGACGAGCAGATTCGGCGGGAAGCCTCCGCCCAGCCCCGAAGTCAGAACCAGATCGCCGATCTCAACATTGGCGTCTTGCGGAATCATCTCCAGAGAAAGTTCGCCGGTGATCGAACCGAGCAAAATGGCCTCGGTGTTCGACCGCTGCAGACGGACGTTGACCTGCGAGGCCGGATCGGTAATCAGCCGGACGCGAGCCGCCTCGGACGTGACCGCCTCCACCCGCCCCACCAGGCCCTGTTCGGTCACCACCGGCATGCCAGGCCGGATGCCGAGGTTCGAGCCGGCGTCGATGATCACATAATGCAGGAACGGACTCGGATCGCGGCCGATGACATTGGCGCCCAGATACTCGTTTTCGGGGTTGGTGCGGGCAAAATCCACCAGCGCCGCCAGGACCTGGGCCTCGCTCACCTGTTGCTCCAATTGAATCACCCGTCCCTGCAGGCGGGCGACTTCCGCCCGCAGTTCGGCATTTTCACGGCGAAGAGAGACCACCTCACGCGGCACCGTCAGAAAGTCAACCAGCGCCAGGTAGCGCAGCGACAACCAGGCCTGGGCATCGACGAACGCCCCGCTGAGACGCGTCGCGGCGGCATTGAAGTAGCCGCCCAACGCCATCAGCACCAGGCCAACGGCAATCAGGATGATTATGAACGTTTGCAGAGAACGGGGGGTAAACTTTTTCATAGGATGACAGAGAGGCCGTGCCGGCCCCCGGCGGCACGTCTAGTTGTGCCGCGTACTGCCGCGTTCCAGGCCGACCAGATAATTCTTCAGACCCTCGAAGTCTTCTAAGATCATGCCCGTGCCGCGCACCACGCAGGTCAGCGGATCTTCTGCCACCCAAACTCGCAAATTGAGTTCATCGCTCAGTCGGTCTGCCAGGCCTTGCAAGAGAGCGCCGCCGCCCGCCAGGCAAATCCCGATATCCATCAAGTCGGCGACGATTTCCGGCGGCACCTCGTCCAGGGCGTCTTTGATCGTATCCACAATGACCTGAACCGAACTCGACAGCGCCTCGCGCACTTCGACCGAAGAAATCTCCACCGATTCGGGCAGGCCGTTGATCAGATTGCGACCGCGCACCTCGATCGTCTTTTCGACCGGCATGGGAAAGGCCGATCCAATACTCCATTTGACTTGTTCGGCCACGCGCTCGCCGATCAGCACATTGTACTTTTCGCGCACGTACTTGACGATGTCCTGATCCATCTCGTCGCCCGCGACGCGCAGCGAGCGGGAGACCACCACGCCGCCCATGGACATGACCGCCACCTCGGTCGTACCGCCGCCGATGTCCACGATCATGCTGCCGCGCGTCTCGTTGATCGGCAGGCCGGCCCCCAGGGCGGCCGCAATCGGCTCCTCGACCAGGTGCGCCTGCCGGGCGCCGGCCGAGATGGCCGCGTCATAGACGGCGCGTTTTTCCACCTCGGTCACCCCCGAGGGGATGCCGATCACCACCCGCGGCCGGGGAAGAGGCACCACCGTTTGCTCATGAACCTTGCCGATGAAATATTCGAGCATGTACTCGGTGATCTCGAACTCCGAAATGACCCCATCCCGCAAAGGGCGGATGACGACAATCGAACCGGAAGTGCGGCCTACCATTTCCCTGGCCTCCAAACCCACCTTCAAGGGGTCGCGTGTCCGTTTGTCGATTGCAACCCAGGACGGCTCGTTAATGACAATGCCTCGTCCGCGCACATGGACGAGTGTATTGGCCGTCCCCAGGTCGATCCCGATATCCAGGGAAAGCAGACCCAGAAGCCAGTTCAAAGGATTGAAAGCCAAGCGACGATGCTCCTCGAGAGAATGTGATGAAAATAATTATACCATGAGGCCCAAAAGGGCATTCGTGAAACGCTTAACGAGAATTCATGCCGAGGGCGTCAGACATTGGAGGGCCAAGAGGGTCATGTCATCTGCCGCCGGGAGCGATTCCATGAATTCGTCAACGGCCTCTTCCAGCGACTTCAACAGGTCACGCGGCGATTCGCAGGGATGCGTCTGAAAGTGACGGCAGAGGCGCTCTACCCCAAAGAGATCGCCGGAAGGCGAGAAAGCCTCCGAGAGTCCGTCGGTGTAGAGGAGCAGGCAGTCGCCCGGCTTCATCTCAATCGTCCGCTCCTGCATGGAAAAATCGGAGAGAATGCCCAACGCCGGGCCGGTGCGTTCCAGACTTTCGAGCGTCGTCCCACTCTGATTGCGCCAGAGCGGCGGATTGTGACCGGCATTGGCATACGTCAGCCGCCCGCTCTCCAGGTCCAGCACAGCATAGACCGCGGTCACGAACATCTCTTGCTCGTTATCGGGAAGGATGAGGGCATTGACCCGCCGCAAGGCTTCGGCCGGCGAGAGGATGTCGTAGACCACTGCCCGCACCAGAGTCCGCGTCAGGGCCATGAACAGCGCCGCCGGCACGCCCTTGTCGGAGACGTCGGCAATGAACAGCCCCAGCCGCCTGCCGGGCAGTTCGAAGACATCGTAGAAGTCGCCTCCCACCTCGCGGGCGGTCCGCCAGGTGGCTGCCAGGTCCCAGCCTGGAATCTCGGGCAGATGATCGGGCAGGAAAGTCTGCTGGATTTGGCGGGCCACCTGGACTTCCTGCTCGAGGCGTTCGCGCAGGACCATTTCGCGCTGGAAATGTTCGTTCTGGATGGCCAGCGCCACCTGTTGAGCCACCCCCTGGATGATTTCGACGCGCTTGTTGCGGAAACGCCGCCCGGCGGCCGTCTCTTCGACCAGCAAGGCGCCATAGACGCCGGAGCGGATGTTCAGGGGCAGGCCGATCAACAGGCGTTCGCCGCCCTGCATGGCATACAGGATCTCCTCTTCGGTCAGCGCCAGATCGGGGCCGACGCAGTCCGGGTCCAGGTTCGGGTCGATCAGGCCGACGACCATCTGATTGCGCTCGCGCACCGCGTCCAAGAGGGGAAAGCGGCCGAAGCCGAACTCCGCTTCCCGGAGCACAAAGCGCAGGTCGGCGGAGAGGCCATAAGACTGGCTCGTCTGATAGCCATCGGGGGTAAACAGGTAGATGACGCAGCCGCGCACGCCCACCAGGATCGGCACGATGCGGACGATCGCCTCGAGGGCCTCGTCCAGGGTGTTGGCGTTGACGGCCGTTTGGGCCACCTGCAAGAGAGCGGCCGAGGCGTAGGCCTGCTCCTGGGCAGCGTCGTAGAGACGGGCGTTCTCGATCGCCACGGCAGCGTAACTGGCAAAGGTCGCCGTGACCGCCTGGGCCTCGTGGCCATAGCGGCCAGCCGTGTGGTGGGAGAGGGTCAACACCCCCAAGGGGCGGTCGCCGACCCGCAAGGAGGCGGCGATCGAGGAGTAATCGGCGGCGTAACCGAGGGCCGTGCCCGTCGGGCCGAAAGGATCGGTCGGGCGGCGGATGACGGGCGTCTCGGCATGCAGGGCGCCGGCCAGATAAGCAGAGGTCTCCGGCCAGCGCTGGACGACGGCTTCGACCTCGAGGGGGTCAGCCCCGTGAATGTGGGCCAGATAGAGCGAGTCACCGTCCAGCAGCCAGACGGCGGCCACGTCGCAGGGCAGGTTGCGCTCCAATTCGCGCAGGATGGCGTCCAACACATCGTCCACGCTGGCATCTGCCGAGACCAGGCCGGCCACTTCGCGCAGGCTATCGGCCACCTGCCGCCGCCAGCGCTCGGTGCGATAGAGTTCGGCGTTGTGGATGGCCGAGGCAATGGTATCGGCCAGCGCCTCGAAGAGATAGAGATCCGAGGTGCTGAAGGCGTCGGGCTGGTCGCTTTGCAGATCGAGTACGCCGATCACCTGGTTGTCGTAGATGATAGGCACGGCCAGTTCGGCGCGCGTATCGGCCGGCGGGACGGGAGAGGGACGGTAGCGCGGCTCCTGAGTCACCTCGTTGGCCAGCACCGTCTCGCCATGACGCGCCACCCAGGGGATAATGCCCTCGGCGTGATCCAGGCTCAGCACATAGCCGCGCAGCGCCTGACTACGCGGCCCGCTGCCTGCTTCGAAGATGATCTGCCGCCGGTTGGGATGGACGGTATAAAGATGAACATACGGGTACCCCAGGCGCTCGGAAATCAGGACTGCCACCCGATGGAGCAATTCATCCAGGTCGAGAATGGAGGTGATGTCGTCGCCGACCTCGGCCACGACGGCCAGTTGCTCGACGCGCTTTTGCAGATCGCTGTACAGGCGGGCGTGATTGACGGCGATGGCAATGTTGTCTGCCAGGGCGCGCAGGACGAGCAGGTCATTCGGGTGGAAAGCGTCACGCTGGTCGCTCTGGATATCCAACACGCCCAGAATCTGATCTCCGATCTTGAGCGGCAGAACCACCTCCGACTGCGTGCCCGGCAGCCCCTTGATGAAGCGGAAGCGCGGCTCGTTGCGCACGTCGTTGACGACGATTTCCTCGCCGCTCTGGGCGGCCGCGCCGATCAGCCCCTGACCGAGTTCGACCGCCTGGAGCGGCGCCGGCCGCCGCCCGCGGCGGCTTCGTGGGCCGGCGCTAGAACGGAATTGGAGGACGGTCTTGCCTGGCTCGAGGGTGAAAATGGCCACGAAATAGTAGCGAAAGGTGTGCAGAATCAATTCCGTGACGCGCCGCGACAGTTCGGCCAGATCGAGCACGTTGGCCACCTGGGCGCCGACCTGCCGCACCAACGTCAACTGCTCCAGGCGCCATTGTTCGACCGCCACCCGGTGACTCGAATATAACGCCAGCGAGGCGTGGGCGGTCAGACCGTGCAAAAGATCGAGTTCGCTTTGACGCCACGGCCGGCTGACAGGACGGCTGACTTGCAAAACACCCAACACGAGACTCTGATAATGCAGGGGGACCGCAACAATGTGCTCCTCCTCGGTCTGAACGTGGCAGGGCTGGGCAGTCTCGAAGGCCTGCGCCATGATCGAGGAGGGGAAATGGGGCGGGAAGACCGGCACGGGATGGGTTCCGGGCAAATGGGCCAGACGTTCATCCAGCCACAATTCGGCGCGCCCCTTCAGGAGAGCCTCCGCTGCAGAACGGATGCCCTCGCGGCGGGCCTCCCAATCCTCGGCCTGCAAGAGCCGCTCCCCGAGGGCGATCACCTCTTTAAACAGCGAAGGAGAAGTCGAACGGCCTTTCATTCCGTCCCCCTGCGCCGTTTGACGAGGAACAAGAGGTTCCCTGCCCCCGGCTGCTGTTCGTACTTCACTTCGTCCATCAACTGACGCATCAAATAGACGCCCAACCCGCCCACCCGGCGGTCTTCGAGATCGCAGGTCAGGTCGGGTTCGGGGATGCCGGCGGGGTCGAAAGGATCGCCGTAATCGCGCAAGATGATGGTCAGCGTATCGCCGCGAAAGTCGCTGGTGACCTCGATCTCGCCTTCCCGTCCGTGGTAAGCGTGTTCGATGATGTTCGAGCAGGCCTCATCCACGGCCATTTGCACGGCGCAAATTTCGGTTTCAGACATGTCGGCATCCCGCGCCGCCTGACCCACAAACTCGCGAATGGGGTCGAGTTGCTCGAAAGAAGCGGGAAACACCAGGGTTCGCATGGGAACAACCGGAGGCCGCCCCGCGGCCTGCGAAGGAGGCGGCCTCAAACCTTCGACAAAAGGCAGCGCGGTCTAGAAACTGCCGACGGCGGCGGTGACGTCGTCGAACATCTTGAAGAGGGGAGTAAAGCCGGTCAGTTCGAAGGCCTCATAGATCTTCTTGGGGACGCGCGCCAGCACGATTTCGCCGCGGTTGTAGCGCTTGCAGGCGCGCTGACCGACGAGCAGAGCGCGGAAGCCGGCGCTGGACATGTACTCCAGGTCGCCTAAATCGAGGACGATCTTGAAAACGTCCTTCTTGTTGGAAGCCTCGATCGCTTCGACCAGTTTGGGAGCAGTGTAAGAGTCTACTCGGCCCTTGACCGTCAACAGATCACAATGTTTGAAATGCTGAGTTGTAATTTCCATTTGGCCTCCGAGTGAAAAAGCAGTAACAGGATTATATCATGACAGGTCAAAAGCCCGCCCCAAAGATTCCGCCGCCGAGGTCGAAACCGGCCCCTTCTAGGTGCGGGCCGAACGGCGAACTGCGCCGTTGACAGCCCGGCCCTCTTCGAGTATCCTCGCCGTGCCCGGGCAGGCCCGGCGCGGCAGAGCCCTGCGAACCCCGCCAGGGCCGAGAGGCAGCAACGGTAAGGAGGTGTCTCTGGGTGCCGCCGGTGCCCTGCCTGGGTTCTTTCGTTGAGCGCGGACGAATCCCCCCAACGCTCTACAAAAGCGCGAATCTGTGGCAAAATAACGTTATGGATCGCTGGATCAAATTCCTGCTCGCCATCGCGGCCGGCCTGGCGCTTGGCCTGATCTACGGCTGGCTGATCAGCCCGGTCGAATACATCGACACCACCCCCGAAACTCTGCGGGCCGATTACCGCAGCGACTATGTGCTGATGGTCGCCGAGGTCTATCACCGCGAAGGCGACCTCGACCTGGCCGCCCGCCGCCTGGCTCTGCTCGGCAGCCAGCCGCCGGTCCAGATTGCCGCCGCGGCCCTCGATTACGGTCTGAGCGCCGGTTATGCGCCGCTCGATATCGCCCTGCTCCAGGAACTTGCCACCGACCTGCAAACCTGGGAACCGACCGGCGGAGGCAGGCAGCCATGAGCGCCGACGAAAAGAAGAGCCAACGCGGCCCCTGGTACCTGCTCTTCGGGCTGGCCATCGGCCTGGGACTCGGACTGCTCATCTCCTGGGGCATCGCCCCGGTGACGTACACCGACACCGCGCCGGTTTCGCTGCAGACCCAATTCAAAGACCAGTACCGGCTGATGATTGCCCGCGCCTATCAAGCGAACGGCGATGTGGGCCGCGCTCAAAGCCGCCTGGCCCTGCTCGGCGACCCCGACCCCGGCGCGGCGCTCCTCGCCCAGGCCGACCGTCTGCTCGCTGCCGGCGACCCCGACCAGGCCGCGGCCGCCTTGCTGGCGCTGGCCGAGGCACTCGGCGAACCGGTCGTCTATCCGACCGCCGTCGCTACGTCCACTCCCACGGCGGCCGCCACCGCCCCCCCCGGCGGACGGCCCACCCCTACCCGCCGCCCGACCTCCACGCCGACGGCTGTTTTCTCCCCTACGCCGCGGCCCACCCCCACTCCGACGCCCACGCTGGGGGCCTATTTCACCGTCATCGTTCAGGAAGAGGTCTGCAACCCGGCTCTGACGCCCGGGCTGCTCCAGATCGAGGTGCAAGATGCCTCCCGTCAGCCCATCGCCGGCATGGAAATCATCGTCACCTGGCCGGGCGGGCAGGAACGCCTCTTCACCGGCCTGAAACCGGAACTCGGCAACGGCTACGCCGACTTCCGCATGGCGCCCGGCGTGCCCTACGCCGTGCGCCTGCTGCCCGACAGCGTCCCGGCCGCCTCAGACCTGCGCGCCCCGACCTGCATCGCCGATGGCTCGTCTTTTACCGGCGGCCTGCGCCTGCTTCTGCGCCAGCCGTAGAACCAAAATTTTTCCGCCGCCCGGTAAGGGGCGGCGGAAGTTTTTCAGCGGGGCAGCGACCAGTCGAAGCCCAGACCGACCAGGATATCGGCCGGGGCATTCGGGTCGAAAGCGATGATCACTTGATTGGGCGTCAGGCCCATCACATTCATCAAGTATTGCATCGTGTAGGGTTTGCCGGCATGGACGATCATCACCGTCCGGTTGGGGAACAGCGCGCCGTAGTTCTCCTGATAATCGTACGGATTGCCGGTCGCCACCACGTTCATGCCTTGCGAGGCAAAATAAGCGCCGGTATCGCCCGCCAGGCCGGGGGTGTAACTGCCGTTGACGAAGATCACCCGCGCCGCTTCGGCCTGCATCAGTTGCGTCATGTCGCCTGTGCCGGCGGCCATCGGGCTGAGGGCGCCGCTGCCGAAGATTTCGTCGCGCAGGACGCGGATATCATCGGGGATGGGCTGGAAGACGCTGGCCTGCTCCCCGCCCAGATTGACGCTGGTCAGGATAAGCGCATCGTAGCCGATGACGCCGCGCCGAATGTTGTCGGGCGGAATCTGCTGCGCCAAGACGGCCAACCGCAGGGCGTCATTGAGCGGCAGGTTGGTATGAATGCCATCCGAGAGGATGTTATACATATCGGGAGCGGCCGCGATCCAGCCCGGGAACTCGGCCGGGTCCATGACCTTGTCGCGGATGGCCATGAGCACCTGTTGCTGGCGGCGGGCGCGGTCCACGTCACCGCCCTCGGTATGACGCGCCCGAGCATAGGCCAGGGTCAGCGAACCGTCGAGGTGGTGCCAGCCGGGCTCCAGCGTGACCGTATCCTCGGTGCCGCCCATCGGGTCGATGGTGATCTCGCTCTCTACGTAAACATCCACGCCGCCGAGCATGCCGATCATCCGCTCGAAGGTATGGAAATCAATCTGGGCGTAATATTGGACCGGCACACCCAACAGGTTCTCGACCGTTTTCATCGCCAGGCCCGGCCCGCCGCCGGGCAAGTTGTAGGCCTCGCCCAGGGCATAGGCAGTATTGATGCGGCCGTACCCAAAGCCGGGGATGTTGACCCACAGGTCGCGCGGGATCGAGAGCATGCCTGCCGTCCGGCTGAGCGGATCGAGGGTCAGGACCATCATCGTATCCGAGCGAGGCGGCCCATCGCCTTCGATGTCGCGGGCATCCAGGCCGATGAAAAGCAGCGTCACCCGGCTGGCGCCGTCCCAGGGCGGAGGCAATTCAACTTCTGGGGCACTCAGGGTGGGAGTCAGGGCAGGCCCAATGGGGGTACCCTCTTCATTAACTTCCTGTGTGCCCGCCGGCAAACCGCCGCCCGAAGAGACGCAGAAAGAAGGCGGCGTGCCGGGGAGCGGCGTCAGCCGCCAGCAGGCGACGAAGTTGCGCAGGAAGAGGAAGAGCGCAACCGCCAAGATCAAGCCGATGCCCCAGACAATGTACTGACCTAGAGTCGGGGCTTTAAAGCGAAATTTCTTCAATGCCATAGAGAAATCATCCTTCGAGCGAACAGGCCGCCCGTCGCCGCCGGCTACTTGACCGGCGGAGGCGGCAACGGCAAATCCTGCGGGGCGACGCTGGCCCATTGGTCGCCCTCCGCGATCAACATGACCGGGATGTCGTCCACCACCGGATACTTGCGGCCGCAATCTTTACAGATCAGCCAGGCCTGGCGGTAAAAATCGAGCAGGCCATCTTTCTCCCGAACACAGGCCGGGCAGCGCAGAATATCCAGCAATTCCTTGTCCAGCATGGTTGCTCCTATCCACAACAGACGGCTATTTTACCACGTCTAGGGCTGACAGTAGCCGTGGTCGGCGGCGAAAGTTTCGGGGGCCTCCATCCCCGGCCCATATTCGCAGACGGCCTGCCAGGCCGTGTAGTGCGTGTCGATCGTGTCGCGATACAAGACGAGTCCATCGCGGCTGACGATGCGCCGCACGGTCACATCTGCGCCCTCGGCCGGCCAGTCCACCTGACGCATTTCGGTCGGGCCGAGTTCCGGGTTCATGATGAAAAGCGGCTCCGGCGGCGGGACGAGGTTGCGCGGCCCGCTGGTCTCCCAGGTCACGATCCGGCCGTCGCTGGTGGAATAGAAATTCCAGGTCATGCTGCGCGCCTGCGGATTGACCCACACTTCCATCAGCAGCCAGTAAGGGGTATCGTTGGTGAACTTGAAATCCACCAGCGGGACGTATACGGTGGCGTCCAACCCGGCCAGCGAGGCGTCATAGCCGTACTGGGTCTGCTCATAATAATAGACCCGATAGGCATGGGCATGCCGCTCGACGATCGGGTAACCGCCAAAGAAAGCCGTGCGGAACAGGGTGGTGCTAACCTGACAGACGCCGCCGCCGACGCCCTTGATGGTCTGACCGTTATAGATGATGAGCGCCTCGGCGTAGCCGCCCTCCAGACTGATATCGCCCAGCACCTCGGCCATCGAGAAGGTTTCGCCAGGCCGGACGAGCAGGCCGTGGAATTGGGCCGAGGCGGTCTGGATGTTGTGAATGCGGGCCTGGCTGGAGCCGCGGAAAAAAGTCGTATGGGAGGAGACACGCTCGCTGATCCCAAGCGACTCAGCCGTGGCCGTTTCGTTGACCTCGGGCCGGCTGTAGGTCAGCACCAGCGGAATGGCGTGCTGGCCCTGAAGGAGACCGGTCTCGATCGCGACTTGGGTCGCCTCCACGTCCAGGGCGCGGCCGACGACTGCCGCTCGAATCGGCTCCAACTGACGGGTATCGTCGTTGAAAATAAAGCGGGCGTTGGCCGCCTCCCGATCGACCTGGGAGCGAATCTGATCCAGCAGCGGCTGCAGCGCGCTCGTCTCGATGCGAATCACGTACTGCATGGCCTCCGTCTCACCCACCGGGACGCGCTCCACCCGCAGCATGGCCGCCAGGGCAGCCGGCTCCACCGTCCAGGGGCCGGGGTCATCGGCCTGCATCTCGGGGAGGGCCAGGATCAGCGGCTGGCCGAGCAGGGTCTGCAACGCCTCGGCCTGGGCAGAGGCATCCACCACGCGCGGGACCTGCTCCTCGATCACCAGCGTCACTTCCCCCTCCTGGAAGGAACGCAGACGCGTGGTCAGAAAGATCATCGTCGCGTCCACATCGAAAACCCGCCCCACCTGACCGGGCCGATAGACCACCTGCGTCCCCTCGAGATGAAGGTCAGCCTCGATCATCGGCTGATTGATGAGCAGCACGATTTGCTGGAGATACGCATGGGCGACGCGTTCATCGACCATGACCACCGGCTCGACCGGGTAACCGGCCTGGGCCGCGTTGAGAATCGTCGCCAGATTGGCGAACATCCCCCGGCCGCGGCCGACCGCATACGCCTGCCGGATCGTTGCGCCGAGGTCGAAGACCATCCCCAGTTGCGCCGGCGTGGCCGCCCAGACGCGTTCGCCATCCACAAACAAAACCTGACCGGTGTAAGGATAAGAAAGAGTCTGGCTCAGCCGGAGAGCCGCCTCGTCGGGCGTCAGCCCCGAAAGGTCTACCCCCGCCACCGACACGCCGGGGAAGATGCGGCCCGCATAGACCAACTGGAAGGTGCCATGGATCAACAAAACGGCCAGCAGGAACAGCAAGACTCCGCCCAGAAGCGCTCCCCCCACCTGGACGGTCTGTACCTTCTTGTCGGGCTTTCTGGCCCGCACCGGGCGGGTCACGAAACTCATGCCTGGAATTATACCCTTCGGCGAGGCGGAAATGCAGACGCTCAGGAAGGCGGTTTATTCCTCTTGAAACAGGGAATCAGCATCGGCGTCACTGCCTGATAACGGCGATAGGGTTCGCCAAACTCATGCACCAGTTTGCGCTCCTCGAAGACGGCGCCGATCACGATATAGAGACTGAGCGCCAGGTTGAGCGCCAGCCGATTAACCGTCATGACCGGCATCAGCCAGATCAAGGTCAGTCCCGCCGTGTAGAGCGGATGGCGGACGTAGCGGTAGAGGCCCGAGACGATCAATTCCCCGCCCCGCGCTGCCAGCGGATCGTTCCTCTGGCAGCCGCCAGCGATCTGCCTGAGGCCCAGGAACTCGGCCGGATCGGCCTGCAAAAAGGCAGCCACCAGCGCCGCCACCGCCAGCACCTGACCGGCGACCATCAGCCCGGCCCAGGGCAGCGGCACCCGGTACAACAACCGGTCGGGAAGCCAGACGGCCAGCGCCAGCACCGGCAGGAAACTCAGGCCGGCAAAGAGATTATAGGCCAGGCGGTAGAAACACATGAAGCGCTCGCCCAACCGGCGCCGCGCCCAGTCTTTGGCCTGCAAGGAAGCCAGCCAGGAATGAAGCGCCCCCCACAAAATCATCGCTACAATCAGCCAGTACATTCGCCCTCTTCGCCAAAAGCCCGGAAACCTTCTCGTGTGCCTGCGATCATTCCATCCCAAAGGCCGGCAATTCGAGCGTCTGCCCGCCGGCCTCGACCAGGTAGTAAGGCATCCAGCCGATGCCGAAACGTTCCAGGAAGATGTCGGTCTTCTTGGGGGCCAGCGCAATCTCGGTGATGTCGTTGACCACGTCGCCCCAATTGGCGCTGGCTTCGGCAAGCGCCTGCTGACGCTGCTGTTCGAGCAGGGCAATCTGTTGTTTGTACTGCGCAATCGCCTGAATCGACTCCTCGACATCTGCCTTGGCCTGTTCGGTCAGACGCCGCTTGGTGAGCGAGGTGGAGAGTTTGCGGCCCACACTGCGCCGCCCTCCCAGCAGGCTGATGACGCTCTCGGCGGCTGTGCCGATCTCCTCGACCTTGCGCTGGCTCAGTTCGGCCTGGTCCATGCTCAGTTCGCGTTCCTCACGTGCCAGGCGATCCTGGAGCGTCTTGATTTGCTTGTCGATGGCGGCAGTGGCTTTGGCCAAGGCAGCATCGCGTCCCTGGCGGGCCGCCTCGGCGCAGGCCTTCATGAACTCGGCTTGTGAGACATCCGGCGTGGCGTACAGGCCCAGGGCCTCGTTGGCGCGCACTTTCAGGCGGCTCGAACGATAGACCCAATCGGCGAAATCCTTCTGCAGAGCAGTGAGCGTGCGCGCCTCGGCCAGCGGGGCTTCGAGCAGGGCGAAGCGGGCCTCCGGCGCCGGCGCCGGATCCATGGCCGAGTCGGCGGGCAGGGGAGTGACAAAGTCATCCCAGCGGATGATGCCGCGCCGGTCGGGATCGGTCACCAGCACCGACCTCTCGACCTGGGTATCCACGCCGTACTTGCGCTCGAGGAAACGCACCTGGGCCGAGGCCAGCAACGCCGGACGGTAAAGAACGCCGCGCATGGAGGCATCCGGCGGGAGGGACCGGGCCGCCGCGGCGCGGGCATAGGAGATATTCTGCGGCAGGAAGAATTCGGCAAAGCCGCTAGGCACGGGCGGACGGGTCTGACTGACCGCGGCCGACGCGGACGGACCGACGGTCGGCCCGGCAGCCGCCTGCGGCTCGGCAGGTGCGGCCGGGATCGGCGCGAACCCCTCGGGGACGGCCCCCGCCGCGGCGGGGACGGCCGGCGGCGGAGTCTGCGCGGCGGCCTGCCAGGTGGCGCCCACCAGCCGGTTCAGCGCCGGGATCTGGGCGCGGGTCAGCGGGCCGGCCAGGAAGTTCATCGCCCAACGCGTCTGAAACAGGACCGGCTGTTTCTCATGCACATTCTGCATCAGGAAAACCCGCTTGCCCAAGCCAGAGATCAGGCGGTCGAAAACGGCCCGGTTGAGCGCCCCGGCCGCGGCACCCTCCAGACCGTCGAGCAGGCGTTGTTTGTCCTGATCGGTCTGCAGTTTGCCGATGAACCAGGTGCCGGCATTCGCCAGGCCTTTGTAGTCCACGTCGACCGGATTTTGGGTGGCCAGAACGAGGCCCAAACCGAAGGCGCGCGCCTGCTTGAGCATGCGCAGGAGAGGCTGCTTGGAAGACGGATTGCGGCTGGGCGGCAGATAACCGTAGATTTCGTCCATGTACAGGATGGCCCGCAAACCGGTCGCTCCCGTCTGCGTGCGCATCCAGGTCTCGACTGCCGAAAGGAGCAGGGTGACGAAGAACATGCGCTCGGAATCGGCCAGGTGGGAAATGGTGAAGACCGAATGGCGCGGCCGGCCGTCGGCGGCGCGCAGGAAGGCCGGAATGTCGAGCGGCTGACCGATGCGCCACAACTCGAACGAGGGAGCAGCCAGGATATTGTTCAGGCGCAGCGCCAGCGCCGTGCGATCCTTGGCCGGGAAGGCGGTATCGACCGGGAAAGCGCCGATCTTCTCGAACGGCGGGTTTTGGATTTGCAAGATGAGTTCGGTCAAATCGAGGGAGCGATTCTGACTCCAGGCGGCCTGGAAAATATTGGAGAGCAGGATGTGTTCGCGCGAACTGAGCGGATCGACATTTTCCATGCCGGCCAGGCCGAGGAGGGCGGTCACCGTGCTGGCAATGCGTTCGGTCAGAATCTCGCGGTTGCCGGCCCAGTCCAGGCCGGGCGCTTCCAGCGAGGTGAGCACACTGACGGGGATGCCGGCGTCGGAGCCAGGCGTATAGATTGCAAATTCGGCGGCGTTCTTGAGCGCCAGCAAACGCTCGCGGCCGAGGCCCCATTCCTGGAGACCGTTGCGCCAGGAGGTGGAGGCGTCCACGGCGGCCTGTTCGACCGTTTTGCCGGCCCGGCGGGCCAGTTCGGGGTCCAGCCAGGGCTGGAAATCCTGGGGGGCCAGGTCGGGGAAGTGCAGGAGCAGGTTGGTCAGATCCCCCTTGGGGTCAATCAGGATGGCCGGAATGCCCTGTAAGGCGGCCTCTTCCATCATCGCAATGCACAGACCGGTCTTGCCGGAGCCGGTCATGCCGGTGACCACGGCGTGGGTGGTCAGATCGTCGGGGTCATAGAGCAGGGGCTGATCGAGGGACTTCCCCTGCATGTCCTGCAGGCGGCCAAGGTAGAATTTGTCGGTCATGGCTTTCTCCTTCGGATGATGGCATTGATGTAAATTTACTCTATCTCGACCAAAAAGGCAACCTTCACGGCGCGGCCTGGGCGTAGACGCGCCAGAACTCGGACAGGAACGCCTCGGCGACGGCCGGATGGTCGATGATGACGAGGTTCTCGTCATTGCGCGTTTCGGCGCTGGCGGTGAAGTTGTACGAACCGAAGATGACTATGCGCTGATCCAGGATGATCACTTTGTGGTGCATCAGGCCGGCATTGCCGTCCAGGCGCATATCCAGGCCGGTTGCCAGAAACGGCTCGTATTCACTGCCGGTGTTCGAGGTCACCTGGCCAGAATCCATCACGCCGTGGAAGGTCACAAAGATCGCTTGCTGACGGATGGCCTCCCCGATTTCGTCCGAGGTGAACGAAAAAGCCAGGACGTGGATACTGCGCCGGCTTTGCTGGATCAATTGAACCAGGCGCGCCGCCGCGCCGTCATCGGGAGAAAAATAGACTTCGACCGAGGTGCCGTCGAGGGTCAGGCGCGGGCGCGGCGTGTCGGGCCGCGAATCGGGTCCGAAGCGGTCCTCGATGAACATCTCGTCGAACTCGCGCTGATAATCCTCGGCCACCGCCGTCGAGCGGATGCAGACCAGATTGTTGTTATCGCGATAGGCGCTGCCGGCGGTGTAATTCATCGAGCCGATCCAGACCTGGCTGCGGTCGATGATGACGAATTTGTGATGCATCAAGCCCTGACGGCGGTCGCCCAGCACCGGGATGCCGGCGCGGATCAGGCTCTGGATTTCGGGGCTGTCCATATTGTCGCTCTCGGTCACCATCCTGACGGCCACCCCGCGGCGGTAGGCGCGCAGCAGGGCATCACGCACACTCCACAAGTTCAGGCTGTAAATCGCGACGTCCACCGACAGGCGCGCCTCGTCAATGGCGGCGGCCAGGGCTTCGTCCGGTCCGCCGCGATAAGAATCTGCCCCCGGCGCGGTCGGGTCGGTGAAATAGACCTGGATCCAGGCCGGCAGGGTCTGAGGAGCCGCCGTCGGCGGGCCGGGCCGGGTCGTCACGAGCGGCGTCTCGTTCGAGGCAGTCGGCGAGGGCGCCGGCTGACAAGCAACCAGGAGCAAGGTCAGCAAGAATAGATGGCTATGCGCAGTTTTTCGCATCCGCACCTCCGCGTGTCGAAGCGATTATAGCACACCTGTTCCACCCCGGCCGCAGACTGCCTGTTGTATGATGGCTTTGTTGGCACTCCTCTTTACCGCCAAGCCGCCAAGGGCTTTTCCTGCGAATTGGAAGATTCTTGGCGTTCTCCGCGTCCTGGCAGAAATGCCAGACAGACCGGGAGGGGAAATCCTGTTTGTGGGCCGGCCTCCCTGATCTGGTTGAGTCTCGGTAACCGTCTAGCCGCTGCTCGCCGGCGAAAAATGCCCAACTTATCCGCAGATTGCGCAGACGACGCCGATTTTTTCTCTCTTCTCGCGCAATCTGCGACCTCTGCGGAGGAAGAGATAGGTGGTGACAAACTCGTCCCTTCCAGCCAAAGACACTGACAGAGATGAGCCCGGCCCGTCTTTCTGTTGTATAATCCTCCCCCGTGACCGATTCCCCGCAAACCTCCAATCACCAAATCCGCCGCGCCGCCGGGACGGTGATGCTGGCCATGATCATCAGCCAGTTGACCAGCCTGGCCTACAGCATCCTGGCGGCCAACGTTTTCGACGCCGCCCGCGAACTGGACCCCTTCCTGGCAGCCAACCGTCCCGCCGAGACCTTGTTCGTGCTGATTGCCGGCGGGGCGCTGGGATCGGCTTTCATCCCTACCTTCACCGCCTTCCTGGTGCGGGGCGACCGGCGCGCCGCCTGGCGGTTGGCCTCGGCCATCGGCAACCTGATCACGCTGACGTTGACCGGCCTGGCCGCCCTGGCAGCCGTCTTCGCCCCGCAAATCGTGCGCTATGCCCTGGCCCCGGCCTTCGCCGCCGACCCGGCCAAATTCGCCCTGACGGTCGATCTGCTGCGCATCCAGATCTTCTCGGCCCTCCTGTTCGGCCTGGGCGGGCTGCTGGTCGGCATTCTCAACTCGAGCCAGATTTTTCTCTACTCGGCGCTGGCCCCGGCCATGTACCGGCTGGGGCTGATTTTCGGCATCCTGGCCCTGGCCCCCCGCCTGGGAATCTACGGCCTGGCCTGGGGCGTGGTGATCGGCGCAGCGCTGTACCTGCTCATCCAGGTCCCGCCGCTGTTGAAATTGAAGGGCCGCTACACCCCGACCCTGGGGTGGAAAAACCCCGCCGTGGGCGAGGTCTTCCGCCTGATGGGACCGCGTCTGGTGGGGGTCGCGGTGGTGCAACTCAACTTCTGGGTCAACACCTGGCTCGGCTCGCGCTGGCAAGGAGCAGTGACCGGCCTCTCCATCGGCTTCACCATGTTCCTGATGGCACAGGCCGTTATTGCCCAGTCGATTGCTACCGCGGCCATGCCGACCTTCTCCGCCCATTACGCCCTCGGCAAACTGGACCAGGTGCGCGCCGGACTGGCCTCCGTCTTGCGGGGCGTGCTGTTGCTTTCCCTGCCGGCCAGTTTGGGATTGATCCTCCTGCGCGGCCCCATCGTGGCCTTCATCTATCAGCGTGGCGCCTTCACCGCCGAGACGGCCGAATTGGTGTCTTGGGCCTTGCTTTGGTACGCGGCCGGGCTGGTCGGTCACTCGGTGCTGGAAGTGTTGGCGCGCAGTTTCTACGCCATGCATGATACGAAGACGCCCGTCCTGGTCGGCGTGGGCGCGATGAGCCTGAACGTGGCGCTCAGTTTCGGGCTTTCGGCCCTCTTCGAACGAATCGGCTGGATGCCGCACGGCGGACTGGCACTGGCCAATTCGCTGGCCACCGCCCTCGAGGCGCTGACTCTGTTCCTGTTGATGCGCCGCCGCCTGAGCGGCCTCGAAGACCGGAAGGTTCTCCACGGGTTAGGCGCGGCCGCGCTGGCGACCCTGGGCATGTGCGCCGCGCTATGGGCCTGGCTGCCGCTGACCGATCGCCTGCCGACCGCCGTCATCGCTTTGGGAGGGGTCGCCTTTGGCGGGATTGTTTACCTTCTCGGTCTGCTCGTGCTGCGCGTTCCCGAATTGCGTTCCCTGCTTGGCTCCCTGCGACGGCGTCTGCGCCGCTGAGAGAATCCCCCTAACGCCACAAAAACCACATCGCCTGAGACACCACCAGTCCGAGCAAGATGCCCCCCAGCACTTCCAGGGGAGTGTGGCCGAGCACCTCGCGCAGTTGTTGCTGCGAGATGGGATGCCCTTTGAGCAGTTCGCTGACGAGGATGTTGATCTTTTCGGCCTGCATCCCTGCCTGGCGGCGCACGCCGGCCGCGTCGTAGACCACGATCATCGCAATCGCCACTGCCAGGGCGAAGACCGGGGTATCGAAACCGTAATACAGGCCAATCGCATGCGCGGTCGAGACGACCAGCGCGGAATGGGAACTGGGCATCCCGCCCGCGCTGACCGCCACGGCCCAATTCCATCTGCGATTCAAGAAATAATCGATCGGCACCTTGAACACTTGCGCCAGGAACCAGGCTGTCAGGGCGGTCAGTAAGACTTGATTCTGGAGAATGGTTTCTACCCTCATCCCGACTCTTCAGAAAAGTCTTCGCCGTCCTCGCCGGCGAGGCGGCGAATCTTGAGATCGGCCTGTTCGAGCAGTTCGGCGCAGCGCTTGACCAGCGCCTGGCCGCGTTCGAAGAGCGCCAGCGCCTCCTCCAGCGGATGGCTTTCGGATTCGAGCGCCCTGACCAGTTCTTCCAGTTCGGCCGCGGCCTCCTCGTAGGTCATCTTCTCAATGGCTTTTGGAGAAATCTCGTCCATAACACACCTATGGTTCTTCGGAAACGCGCGCCGTGAAAGAACCTTCGCGAACGCGCACCGCGAGAGCCTCGCCGACCGCCACCTGCTCCGGCGAGGTGACCAGATGGCCGTCGGCCCGGCGGGTCACCAGGGCGTAGCCGCGCTCCAGGATGCCCAACGGACTGAGCGCCTGCAGCCGATTCTCCAGGCCGCGCAGCCGCTCGACAGCCACTCGCAGACGATGGGTTGGCGCCTGCACCAAACGGCGGGCCTGCTCATCCAGGCGCTGACGCTCGGTCTGCAGGCGGCGGACAGGGGAATAAAACCGCAGACGGGTTTGCTGGGCCTCCAGCCGTTCCCGCCGGCGTCGGAGGAGAGTCTCGACCTGCGCCCGCAAACGGACCGCCGTTTCGTCCAGGCCGGCCTGCAAGTCGAGGAGAGTCACAGGCGTGGCCAGTTCGGCGGCCGCGGTGGGGGTGGGAGCGCGCACATCGGCAGCAAAATCGACCAAGGTGAAATCAGTCTCATGGCCGACCCCCGTGATGACCGGCGCCGAGGAGGCGGCAACCGCCCGCACCACCCGCTCATCGTTGAAGGCCCACAGGTCCTCGATCGAGCCGCCGCCGCGCCCCAGCAGAATCACATCCGGCGCGGCCAGGCGGTTGAGTTGTTCCAGCGCCGCGACCAGGGCGGGCGGAGCGTCCTCGCCCTGCACCGCGGCGGGCGCCAGAATCACCTCGACCAGAGGGTTGCGCCGCCGCAGCGTATCGAGCATATCGCGCAAGGCGGCCCCGGTCGGCGAGGTGACGATGCCGACGCGAACCGGACGCGCCGGCAACGGCCGTTTGCGCGCCGGGTCGAACAAGCCCTCGGCCTCCAGCAAGGCTTTCAGGCGCAGGAACTCCTGATAGAGCGCCCCCTCCCCCAGCGGGCGCAGAACATCAACATACAACTGGTGCTGACCGCCCGCCTCGTACAGGCTGATCCGTCCGTGCGCTTCGACGGCCAGGCCATCCTGGACGACAAAACGCAGGCGGGCCGCGTCGCTGCGCCACATGACACAGCGCAACTGAGCGCCGGCGTCCTTGAGGGTGAAATAGACATGACCCGACGACGGGCGCGAGAAATTCGAGATTTCCCCCTGCACCCACAACCCTCGCAAACGATCATCGGCCTCGAGCAACTGACGCAGGTAACGGGTCAGTTCGGTGACCGTCCAGCGCGGCTCGGCATCGAAGAGAGACAACTGCTCCACACCATGAGAATACTATCGTTCCAGGGAACTGTCAACCAGAAGAAGGTCTCTCAGGTATAATGACGGCGAAATGGAAACTTCTCTGGAATATCGCCTCGGCGCTCTGCTGCGCCAACGGAATATAAAACTGGCCACCGCCGAATCTTGCACCGGCGGCCTGATCGCCGACCGGATCACCGACATCCCCGGCTCATCTGACTACTTCGTGGGCGGGGTGATCGCTTACGCCTACGAAGCCAAAGTGGCCCTCCTGCACGTCTCTTGGGATACGCTGCGCGCCCACGGCGCGGTCAGCCGCGAGACGGTCATCGAGATGGCGCGCGGCGTGCGCACCGCCCTGGGCGCCGACCTGGCCGTCAGCGTCAGCGGCATCGCCGGACCCGGCGGCGGCCTGCCCGATAAGCCGGTCGGCACCACCTGGATCGGTCTCTCCGCCACCGATGGGGATTGGGCGCGCAAATTCACCTGGAACGGCGATCGGCGCGCCAACAAACAGGCCTCCGCCGACGCCGCTTTGCAATTCGCTATCGATTACCTGAGCGGGACTCTGCCCTAACACCGAGCGCCGCAGACTCACTCGCCCGGGTCGAGCACCCGCCCGACGAACAAAATCTGGCCGCTGGGCACATCGCGGATGGCGAAGAGGAAGGGGCGGTTAATTTCCAGCGGGATTCCCTCCGGCATGACGGCCGAAAGGGCCATGATGACGGCGGTCGCCGCGGCGGCCTCGGTGCCCTCTTCGTCCACCGCCACAAAGGCCCGGTGGACCACGTCGCTGATGTAGAGGTCGCGCTCCCCGTCCATGCCGGAGAAATCGGCCTGGCCGGGGTCGAAGGCAGCCGGCATGCCCATGCCGCTCAGGGTGGCCGAGAGGTCGAACTGGCTGGAGAAGGTGAATTTGGGCAGGCCGAGCAGGACGCGGGTCGGCTGCATTTGGCCGAGAATCGCATCCAAGACCGACGCATCGAAGGCGGACTCGAAGGCGGCAAACTGGCCGGTCTCCGGCACGATGATCGTCATGGCAGCCGTGCCGCCGGCGTAGGGCAACTCCACGGCCTGGAAATTCTCGCCGCGCCCGTAGGGCAGGTCCAGTTCGTTGTGCATCATCGCGACCTGCACCTGCGAACCATCGAGGCGGTAGAATGGCGCCTCGTAGGTATCACGGGGGTCGAAGGGGGTCTGCCAGTCGGCCTTGAAATAGATGGCATTGACCAGCACCATGCGGGTGGAGGCGTCCAGCGCGCCGGGAGCGAGCAGGTCCTCGATCCGACCGTTCGTCCGGTCGCTGACCCAGCGGTTGATCTCCCGACGGACCGGTTCGGGGCGGGTGGTGAAATCGGCCGGGAAGACCGCCGCGCCGTAGTTGAGGGCCAGCAGGTCCAGGTATTCGCGGCGGAACGGATGATCCTGCTGTGCCCAGACGGCGTTGGCAATGTTCAACTGCAGAGGGTCGGCTTCGGACGAGGCGGCTTGGGAGCGGGAGGCCAGTTCGAGGTCGAGAGCGTTGAAGGCCGGGTGCAGGCGTTCGGGCGGCAGATCGAAGTGTAGGACGGTGTCCATCTGGCGGGCTGTCTCGCTGGCCGCGCCGGCGCGGGTCATGGCCAGGGCCAGCGAGATGCTGTAAGGCGAGGCAATCAGATTGCCGTCCTCGCCGCGCAGGGCGGCGTACAGGTCGAGGGCAAAGGCGTTGTTGCTGCCCACCAGGGCCTGCAAGTCGGTGGGCGGGACGGCCGGCGCCAGGTCGCGGGCCAGGTCGGATTGGACCGGCTCAGATTGAATCGGCGCAGGAAGGGGGACGCAGGCGGCCAACAGCACGGCGGCTGCCGTCAGGGCAAGGGAAAGACGGGTCAGGACAGGGATGTTCATGGTTTCCTCCTCGAAACAAAGACGACCGGCGAGGGGTTTGGTTCCCGAAAAGGATGAAACCATCGGGAGCCGATCTTGTGTCTTCATCACCGCCGCCAAGATGCGGAGAACGCCAAGACTCTTCCCGAGGTCGCCAAGAAAAGCCCCGGGCGACTTCTCCAGCGGCTTGGCGGTAAAGACGATGCCAGCCAAGTCGAATAAAAAACGCCGGGGGACGATCCCGGCGCCGGCAACGGCAAGCCTGCCTCAAGTCACCTCGCCGCCCAACCAGCCGAAGCGGTAGCCGACGCGGTGGACGGTCTGGATATAGACAGGCTGGCGGGGATCGGCCTCGATTTTATGGCGCAGGTTGCGAATGTGGGTGTCGAGAGTGCGGCCGGCGCTTTCACTGGCCTGTCCCAGCGCCGCCTGGAGGAGTTCCTGACGGGTGAAGATGTGGCCGGGCCTTTCCATGAAGACCGATAAGAGGGAGAATTCCGCCGGAGTCAGTTCGACCGGATCCTCGCGGACCAGCAGACGGCGGCCACACAGGTCGAGGGTCAGGTCGCCGCGGGCGATGCGGGTGGGAGCGGGTTTGCCGTTCTTCGAGAGGCGCAAAAGGGCTTTGACGCGCTGGACCAGTTCGCGCGGGTTGAACGGCCGGGTGACGTAATAATCGATGCCCAGTTCCAGGCTGTCGTTGCGGAGGTGGTCGCTCGCCTGCGGGGCAAGCATCAGGATGGGCAGGGAGGCCAGTTCCTGGTCGAGGCGGATGGCGCGGGCCAGTTCCAGGCCGCTTTGTTGGGGCAGGCCGGCGTCGAGGACGACCAGATCGGGGGATTCGCGGCGCAGCATCCGCAGCCCGGTCTCGGCATCCGAAGCCGTCAGGACGCGGTAATCCGCCCGTTCGAGATGATCTCGTACCAGGCGTTGGGTGGGGAACTCGTGATCAATGACGAGGATCAGTTCCATGGTCACCCAGACATGTTATCCGGTTACCGTTTCTATCATACCGATTTGGAGGCCCGAATACACCCTACTGGAGAAGGGTTTTCGAGCATTTTTACGGCATACGGGCTCAATTTGCCTGCGGCTCTTTTCCCAGCCGCGCCCGTTCCTCGGTGATGAGGCTTTCGTCCAATTTTTTGTAGAGCGGGGCAGGCGGATTCAACTTTGCGCCGGGCGGCAGTTCGCTCGGTCGCCATTGCACGGCCTCCACGCCGCGGTAGCGCAAGACGGTGTGTTCGCCCAAGGCGTCGCGGACCGTCTCGGTGTATTGCTCGCCGAAGAGCGGCTGCTCGTAGCCGAAGAATTCGTGCAGACGCTGACAGGTAAACGGCAGGAAAGGCGCCAGCATGACCTTGAGAGAATCGATGGCGCGCAGGGCGGTGTAGATGCTCCTGGCGGCTTCGTCTTTGTCGGTCTTGATCTGGAACCAGGGGGCCGCGGCGTCCAGGTATTTGTTGACCTCGCTCGCCAGGCGCATCGCTTCCTGGAGAGCCGCCCGCAGGTGAACGGCCTCCAGTTCGCGGCCGACCGAGTCGAAGCCGGCCTCGATGACGGCCAGC
Organism: uncultured Anaerolineales bacterium; assembly: GCA_937960595.1. Taxonomy (GTDB): domain Bacteria; phylum Chloroflexota; class Anaerolineae; order Anaerolineales; family Villigracilaceae; genus JAFGSI01. The sequence goes on from CALGPL010000031.1 coordinate 29,707, forward strand.
AGGTCGCGGTCGGCGGGGCGGAGGGCCTCCGGATCGACCGCCGGGACCTGTCCTTCCCAATGTTTGTAACAGAAAGAGAGGACGCGGTTGGCCAGATTGCCCCAGGTGGCGACCAGTTCGTTGTTGTTGCGGGCGACGAAGTCGGCCCAGTCCCAGTCGGTATCGCGCAGTTCGGGCATGTTGACCGTCAGGTAGTAGCGCAGGGCGTCGGGGTCGTAGCGGCGCAGGGCGTCGCGCCCCCAGACGGCCCAGTTGCGCGAGCCGGAGATTTTCTGGCCCTCGAGGTTCATGAACTGGTTGGCCGGCACATCGTAGGGGACGGTCAGACGGCCGGTTTCGCCGGCAAAGATTTTCATGAACTGTTCCCCGGCGCCCATCAGTTCGGCCGGCCAGAGCGAGGTGTGGAAGAAGATGTTGTCCTTGCCGATGAAGTAAAACTGGCGGGCAGCCGGGTTGACCCACCACGCATGCCAGGCCTTTTCCTGACCATTCAGGCGGCTCCACTCGATGGGCGCGGAGAGGTAGCCGATGACCGCCTCGAACCAGACGTACAGGCACTTGCCCTCCCAGCCTTCGACCGGGACGGGAATGCCCCAGTCTAGGTCGCGCGTGATGGGGCGCGGTTTGAGGCCTTCGGCTTCGATCTTGCCGAGCGATTCGCCCAGGACGGTCTCGCGCATCCGGCCGGCACGCTGGCGCAGGAACTCTTTGACCTCCGGCTCCAGTTTGGAGAGGTCGAGGTAGTAATGCTCGGTCTCGCGCAATTCGAGGGCGCCGTCGCCGGTGCGGGCGCGCGGGTTGATCAACTTCTCCGGTTCGAGCACGTTGCCGCAGGCGTCGCACTGATCGGAGCGGGCGCCGTCCGCGCCGCAGATGTAGCAGGTCCCTTCCACGTAGCGGTCGGGCAGGAAACGCTTGGCCGCCGGCGAGTACCACTGCATGGACTTCTGCGTGAAGAGGAAGCCGTTCTCCTTGAGGGCCAGGAAGACCGATTGGGCCACCTTGAAATGATTTTCGGTGTGAGTCGTGGTGAACAGATCGTAGGTGATGCCGAGTTGCCGGAACAATTCGAGGAAGCCGGCATGATATTCTTTGTAAACCGCCTCGACCGGCTTGCCCAGGGCATCGGCCTTGAGCGTGACCGGCGTGCCGTGCGAATCGGTGCCGGAGACCATCAGGACGCGGTTGCCCTTCAGGCGGTGGTAGCGGGCGACGATGTCGCCGGGCAGATGCGAACCGGTGATGTTGCCGACGTGAATCTCGGCATTGGCGTAGGGCCAGGCAATCGCAACGAGGATGTCTTCAGGCATAGGAAACTCCCTTTCCAGAGAATGGCAGACGGGAGACACAACCCAACCGTCCACAACAAAACGGGCCGCCCGCAGCCGGACAGCCCGTCAGGAAGTGCGTCAACCTGCTAACGTTTCCCCGCCGCCGCTGCCCGGACGCGGCTGCACATCGCCATGCGCATGGCCATGGTCATTGCCACCATCAGGAGGAGCGGAGAAATCGCGTTCACGGCCTAAAGTTTACTATGTCCTGCGCCGCCTGGCAAGTGTTTCCGTCCGCAACGGACGAAAGAATCAAAGCAAGATGATGCCCTCCGGCGTGATCGGCAACGTCCGGCTGCATTGCCGGCAGTGGAGGGAGTCGGGCGTCTCGGTCAGCGCCTGCCGCCCACAGGCCGGGCAGAGCAGGACTTCGTCCAGCCGGCGCGGGCCGGCAGGCGGCAAAGTCCCCGGTTTGCAGGCCAGGACGCGGTCGAACAGTTTCCACCAGGGCGTGATTTCGATTCGGGTGAACCCCTGCCTCTCCAGAAGACGAACGAAATCCGGCGCGCTGACCACCTTTGCCCGCCGCCCGGAGGCCTCGGTGCCGCGCGAGGTCAGCAGCATTCCGCCTGGGCGCAAGAGACGGAACAGTTCGGCCAGAGGCGTTTCCATTTCGGGCATCACCTCCAGCGCCTCCAGGCAGCAGACCAGATCGAAAGATTCATCGGGAAAAGGCAACGGCCAGCCGGTCTGACGGAGAAGCGTCACGCCGGTCTTGTAATCGGCCAATTTTGCCGCCGCCTGTTCGAGCATGCCGAGCGAGATGTCGAGAGCCAGGATGTGACCGTTGAAATCGGGGGCGCGCAGGAGGGCAAGCGGCAGGCGGCCGGTGCCGGTTGCGAGGTCGAGGACGAAGGGTTGCGGCACGTCCTGCAAAGCCTGCAACAGCGGCTGAGCCAGCATTTCGGCATCGTGCGCCTGGCTGGCTTGTTTGCCCTGGTCGTATTTCTTCGCCCAGCGGTCGTACAGCCAGCCCTGCAGGCGCGGTCCCAGGTGGGTGCCTTCATAAAAGTAGATTTCGCGGTCAACGAAAATATAGAGGACGATCAGGAAAACAACGGCACCAACGATCCAATACATCATATTTTCTCCTCGGCGCGGCGCACAGCAGAGGAGGCCGCCCCGCCCCCAAAGGCGACCAACCCGCCCACCGCCGCCAGGATCACCGCCAGGCGGAGGCCGGCCATCCCGCCGGCGAACGTGCCGAGGCCGTATTCGGCCAGCGGCCCCGAAGTCAGCACGCCCAGCAGGTAGGGAATCTGCACCAGCAGGTGACGGGCCGAAAAGACGCGTCCCTGGACATCGGCCTCGACGCGCGCCTGCCAGAGGGCCATGTTGCCGCCTTCCACGAACGGTTCGAAGAACGAGAAGAAGAAACTGCCGAAAGCCCAGACCGGGACCGAGCGGCCCAAACCGAGGGTCAGCACGCCGAGCAAACAGGCACCGATCCCGCCCCAAAGAACATTGCGGACCCGCCGCCGGAATCCGCCCCACAGGCTGAGCAGCGCGCCTCCCGTCAGGCCGCCCGCCGCGCCCACCGATTGTACCGCTGCCAGAGCGGCGCGGCTTTGTCCTGATCCGCTCAGCACCAGCGGCGCCATCAGAGTCGCGGCAATTGCCAGGAAGAAATTGGCAAAGATGAACAACAAGGTGAGAGCGCGCAGAGGGGAATGCCGGCGGATGTAGCGAAAGCCGAACAGAATCTCGCCGACCAGGCTGCCGCGGCCCTCCCGCCCCGCCGCGCTGACCGCCGGCTGGGGAATGAAAACCGCCAACAAAGTCGCAAGCGCAACGCCGAACGTTGCCAGGTCAATGAGCATGATGCCGGCCATATCCATCCTGCCGAGCAGGGTCGCCGCCAGCACGGGCGCAAGGATGCCGGAAAGCGCGGCTGCCAGGCCGAGCATTCCCTGGGCGCGGCCGTAGTCCCGTTCGGGCAGCATGGTCGTCACTGCGGCTTGGTAGGCCGGGTACTGAAAAGCGGTAAAAAAACCCGCCAGAACGCCGATCAGGTAAAGATGCCAGATTTGTAGCCCGCCCCTCAAATAAAGAAGCAATACGGCCAGGGTGCCCAAAGCCGCCGCGGAATCCGAGAGGATCATCACCCGTTTGCGATTCCAGCGGTCAACCAACGCCCCGGCAAGCGGGGTAAATAGAACGGTGGGAAGAAACGTGAAGAAACTGAGGGTCGAGAGGGCCGTCGGCTGGCCGGTCTTTTGCCAGGCCCACAGGGTCAGGGCGAACCAGGTCATGGCCGAGCCCACCAGCGAGACGACCTGGCCGAACCAGACAAGAGTGAAGGCGCGCATGCCCGTGGAAGAGTCAGGGTTCATGGGGAAAATAGGCCGGCGCAACAACCTCTTCATCCAGGGCGGTACTTCCCGTTACACGGCAAACACAGGAGAACCAGACGAATGACCTTCGCCAAAACGGAAAGGGCCTGCCCTATAAATACTCTTTGAGTTGCCGCGCCCGGCGAGGATGGCGCAGACGGCGCAGGGCCTTGCCCTCGATCTGGCGAATGCGTTCACGCGTCAGGCCGAATTTCTCGCCTACCTCCTCGAGCGTGTATGCCGTGCCGTCATCCAGACCAAAGCGCAAACGCAGGACACGCGCCTCGCGCGGCGAGAGCGTGCCCAGGATCTCATCGATCTTCTCCTTCAGCATCGTCTGATAGGCGCTCTGCATGGGCGTGGGACTGAATTCGTCCTCGATGAACTGACCGAGTTCGGAATCCTCGTCCTCCCCCACCGGACTTTCGAGTGAAAGCGGCAGCCAGGAAACTTTGGTGATCCATTGCACCTTCTTCAAATCCAGGCCCATCTCCCCTGCCAGTTCTTCAGCCGTCGGGACGCGTCCCAGACGCTGCTCCAGATCGTGGGTGGCGCGGTAAATCTGACGAATGCGGTCCGACATGTGGACGGGGATGCGGATCGTGCGCGCCTGATCGGCGATCGCGCGCGTGATCGTCTGACGAATCCACCACGTGGCATAGGTGGAAAAACGGAAGCCGCGGTGCACATCGTATTTCTCGACCGCCTTCATCAGGCCCAAATTGCCTTCCTGAATCAAATCGAGAAAGGGAACACCGCGCCCGATATAGCGTTTGGCTACACTGACCACCAGGCGGGTATTGGCCTTGATGAGATGATCGCGGGCCAGCAAACCGTCTTGCACCAGCGCCTCCAGGCGAGCGCGCTCGAGGGAACGCCGCCGGTCGGGCAGGCGCATCAGCATGGACTTGGCCTTGCGGCCCTCCTCGATGCGCACCGCCAGTTCATACTCCTCTTCGACCTTGAGAAGCGGGACACGCGACATTTCCCGCAGATAGAGGCCGACAGCGTCGTCGCTGGCCAGCGACGCCCCGGTCGGCTCTAGCCAGGCCTCGTCCTCGGCCTCGACCAGACCGTCCATCATGGCCAGGTCATAGCGGTCCGAATCGAGAATGTCCACGCCGCGGCTGCGCAGCGCCAGCATGATGACCGTCAGCCGTTCAACGTCATCGCCGACCTCTGGATAAACATCCAGCAAATCATCGGTGGTCAGATACCCTTGGATGGAGGCTTTTTCCAGGAGCATGTGCATGATCTCTTTGTGTTTCCGGCGGCGGTCAGACAGTGTCATGGTGATCCTCCTGGATGCAGCGGCTCAGTCGAACAATTCTTTGAAGGCCGCAAAAGGCGAGTCGGGGGCCGAACGCGCATGACCGCAATCGCCCTCGTTGAGGTTCGCGCCACAGACGGGACACAATCCCTTGCAATCAGGGCGACAGATTGGACTGATAGGGAATTCCAGGAAAGCGTATTCGCGCAGAAGCGGGGCCAGGTCGATCTGACCGGTTTCAGGCACGAGCAGGTTGGACTCGGTGATGGAACGCCGGTCGAAGGCGTACAAATCGGTGAATTCCCAGGCGAGGGCTTGCTCGTAAGGGGTCAGGCAGCGCACACATTCAAGCACCACCCGGCCGCGAAAATCAGCCTGTAACAAGAGCCCCTGCGGCGTACGGCTGAAACGCGCCGTCCCGACAAAATCGGACAGAATCAAATCATCCCCTAACTGCATGCGCTCATAATCGAACGTGAAATCGCGGTTGGTGCCGATGGCCGCGCTGATCAGGAAACCCACGTTGAGCCGCAGGGGATGATGGGGGTTGCTCACGGTTTACTTCTACACGCAAGATTTGGATAACTCATTCTAGCACATTGGAATCGCGAAGTCAAGAACTTTTTTTAAGATTTGGAAGCCTTTCCTGCAAGAAAAGCCCTTGACGACTTCTACGTTGATCGGCGTCTTGGTGTAAGCATAGAAAACCGCGAATTGCCTTTTGGACAAATTCGCGATATAGTGTGACCACCCTGAAATTGACCCACCTGTAAAAGGAGAACGATGAAACCCAAATTGTGGCTGTTCCTTCTGCTTCTTCTCCTGCCCGGCTGCCAGTCGCGGCCGGTCACCCTTGCCACCCCGCCCGTGGACGTGGTGGGCACCTCGGTCGCCGCCGCGCTGACCGCCATTCCTCCCCGGCCGACCTACACCCCCTATCCGACGCAAACCCCTTACCCCACCCCTGATCTCAGCGGTTTGTTCTGCGAATACGAATTTTGTATCGGCCACCCCCCCAATCTGCCTTTCTTCGACCTGGAAGTGGTCAACGATTACACCACCAACCGCAGCCGCTACGACCAGGGCATCCTGATCGGCTTCTCAGACGACATGTATATCTTCACCGCCTGGAGCCGCCTGTACGGCAATTATGACCCCACCGTCATGCTGACCGTCGTCCTGCAAGCCGATTTGCCGCAGGAAACCCGGCTGACGACCGACATTGGCGGACGGCCGATCACCTATGTGGGCCTTCTATCTACCCCCTCGACCGTGCTGCCGCACGGACTGGCAGCCGCCTGGCAGTGCGGCGACCGTCAATTCGGCTGGAAAGCCTACACCGGCCAGGAATCCCAAGCCCTCGACCTGCTGCGTCAGGCCCTCGAGCGCTTCCGCTGCAATGCCCCCTGAGAGAGGAACGATGAAAACAGACCTGCGACGCACCCGGAAAGTGCGTCGCAGGTCACGCATTTCAATACTGAGAAGAAGCCGGGAATAAAGCACCCAGGCTTAAGATTCCCAGCGCAGATAAGATAATGGCCAGGATAACCCCCAAGACAGTCAACCCCAAGCCGAGATATCCCATGACCAAGCCGGCTGTGGCCATCCCCTCGCCGCCTTCTCCGCGCTGATGGATCTGGCCTTTGGCCATGTGGCCGGTAATCACTCCCACCAGCCAGAGTAAAGGCGAGAGACAGGCCAGGGGCACCAGACACAACAGGCCCAGCCCATACGTGCCCAGCACCATCGCCCAACCAATAAAAAAATTGAAACACCACATACCGATATAGAATACCCAGCCGGCAATTCCCATAACGAGGCTGGTGATCGCGTTGCCATTCGTCTTGGGAGGCGGAAGGTAAGGGGATGGCTGTGCATACATGTCGTTCATGATGTGCTCCTCTCAAAAGGATATGTTCGATGGCTCATTCCATCTGCCACCAGACCGGACGGAGGAAATACCACAAGAGGATGACCAGGCTGAAGCCAAACAGAGCATTCAGCCAGGGCATTCCCCCCAGCAGGTTGAAGACCGAGACCAGCCCCATGGACAGGGCTAATCCATACAGCCCCCACTTGCGGCCATTCCAAATCGCCAACGAAAACAGGCATCCTCCCAGCCCAAAGACGGCCATGCTAATCAGAAACCACCAGGGCGCCGAGTTTTCCAAAACGGGCGAAGGCGCTAACAGCAGATTGCTGAGAACGGTGACGATGTTGGTGATCAGCGCCAGAATCAAGAGCGTCTTGGTCATGGGCGAATGCCGGACCGCGCCGCGCGGCAGGCCATACAGCCCGTAAGCAATGCCGAGGAGAATGCCGGGCAGGAAGAGGAGCAGGAAGGCCCCATACTGAACGGCCAGCGGACGGTCGAGGCCAAAGCGTTCGACCGCCTGGCGCTTCATCGCGTCGTTGTAAGAGGGCCAGTCGCGGGCCAGGACCGTCATCTGGGCGGCCCGCAGGCCGTAAGCAACAAATGCCATCCCCAGCAGCAACACGGACACCAGCAGCAGAATCTTTCGCCAGTTTATGTTCATTCGTTTCCGAAGACGATTTCTTCCTTGCCGCCCAGTTTCGCCTGGATGCGTTCGACGACGGTGTCCAGCGCCTCGGACTGGTGAACGTAGTCCAGGTCATCGGTGCGGATGGTCAGGACCGGGCAAAGGTCGAAGGAATGCAGCCACTCGTCGTAGAAGGTGTCGAGCAGGGTCAGGTAATCGGGCGAGATGCCGGTCTCGATGTTGCGCGCCCGGCGGCGGATGCGTTCCATCAGGACCTCGACCGGGCAGCGCAGGTAAACCAGCAGGTTGGGGGGCGGCAGGTTGCCCACCACCAGGTCGAACAATTTGCGATAAGCCAGGTAATCGCGTTCGGCCAGATTGCCCATGTGATGGAGAGCGCGGGCGAAGATGTAGGCATCCTCGTAGATGCTGCGGTCGAGGATGGCCGAACGCGGATCGGCAGCCGCCCGCAAATACTGTTCGGCGCGGTGACCGAGGAAGTAAATCTGCAAATGAAACGACCAACTGCGCATGTCGGCGTAGAAGTCCGGCAGATAGGGATTATCGGCCACCGACTCGTAATCGGTGCGCCAGCCCAGCCGCGCCCCGATGCGCTCGGTCAGCGAGGTCTTGCCGGCTCCGATGTTGCCGGCCACGACGACCAGTCTCTTGGACATGCGCGCCTCCTTCCTGTACAGGACAATTGTACACGAACTTGCCTCTTCGGCGATGTGACCCCGGTCACGAAAACAGGCGGGGAGCCGAACCTGCTCCCCGCGCCCGTCTCGCGCCCCCCACCCTTGCGATGCCTGTCTATGCCACCCAGAAGTCAACGGCGAACAAATAAGCCAGAAAGCCCATCCACAGCGCGCTGAAAATCGTCCAGGCCTTATCGAAGACCGGATTTTTACCCCAGCGGGCCAGCATGAAAAAGACGGCCGGCGCGCCCAGGATGTAGCGCTGGATGCCCTGCACGGGTCCGCTGCCCCACGAGATGACGAAAACGGCCAGGCTGAACCAGGCAAGTTCAGGATACCGCTTGATGGAGGCCAGGATGGTGACCAGGCCAACGATGAGGCCGATCACTTCGGTCAAGAAGTAGGCCGCCCGCGGCGGGATGGGGGAGGAAAGGTACTCGAAGGCCAGCGACCAATTATAGAAAGCGCCGCCGAAGTCCAACACGCCGCGCCCAAAATAAACCATCTCGATAAAATCGAAGGAAAGGCCCAGCCGCGAAGTCTTCCAGATCAAGAAAGCGATCAGCGGCGCAAAGGCCAGCAACATCTTGCCAAAGGAAACCAAGACCGTCCGAAGGGGGGCGATCTCCTGGTCCCAAGACGGGTCGGCGGCTGCCGAGGGCAGGCGAAACAGGTCACGGAAAACCTTACGGACGGCCATCCAGATGCCGCTCAGCGCATGCTTCCAGAGATAGTAAATCTGCCGCCACTCGAGGTCAACATCCAGCCAGTCGCCGGTGCGAAACCAGGTGAGGGCCATGGGGATGATGAGCGCCACGCCGACGGCGCGCGTCAGGGTGGCCGCCGCGCCCAGCAGGGCGGCCGGCAGCCATTTGCCGCGGCGCAGCAACGCCAGGCAGCCAAAGGCCAGGCCAACGAACAGTCCCTCGGTATATACCTGGAGCAGGAAGAAACCGGTCGGGAAGATGAGCAGATAGAAGACCGCCCGCAGAGCGCCTTCATGTTCGAGTTTCTCGCGGCAAAGATCATAGAGGGCGAACATCCCTCCCAGGGTGCCGAGGGCCGAGACGATCACGCCGGCCAGGGCGGCGGTGGCAATCTCGCCCAGGCCGAGCCATTTCAACGGCCAGGAAACCAGCCACATCATCCACGGATAGAAAGGGAAGAAGGCATAGGCCAGAGAGATGGCCTCGCCGCTGTACTGCTGGCCGCCGACCAACATGTGATCCATGTAATAAGTGGTCGTTCCAAACGGAGTCAGGTGAGGGATGCGCGGGTCGTCGTAACCGCCGATGGCGATGCCGATGTAGTATTCCGAGTCCCAGCAAACCTGGTGATTTAGGAAAGGATCGAGCAACAGCGGACGATTGACCTGATAGCCCTCGTCCGTGTAGGTCGTTGTCCACTCTTGCGAGCGGTCGGGAAATTCGGGCTGCACGCGGGCCGAGGCCCAGGCCTGAAAACCGATCAAGATCAGAGCCCAGGCCAGCCAGAGGAAGAAAATGTTACGGAAGGCGAGTCTGTTCATCGGTGGCTCACTTTTCCATGCCGGTCACGACCATGTCCTGCATGAAGAAACGTTGGGCCAGGAAGAGGACGATGACCGGGATGACCATCAGCATCAGGGCGCTGGCCTGCAGGAACTCCGGCGTGAAGCCGTAACTCTGAAACGCCTGGGCGCTGAAGCCGATCGTCCGTTCCTGGCTGACGCCCAGGAACAAACTGGCCATGCGCATCTCGTTCCAGGCGTTGAAGAAATGCAGCAGGCCGACGGTGACCACGGTGGGAACCGCCTGCGGCAAGATAATCGAAATCAGGATGCGCAAGGGGCTGGCGCCGTCAATCATGGCCGCCTCATCGAGGTCGCGCGGGATGGCCTTGAAATTCTGCCGCAAGAGGAAAATATAGATGGCGCTGCCAAAGAAATGCGGCAACAGGAGAGGAATATAGTAAATGGCACTCGTGCTGGTAAAGGAACGCAGCCAGTCGAGCAGATTGGCGTAGAGGAAGAATGTCGGCACGAGCGTGATGCTGTCTGGGATCATGATCGTAGCGATCAGCAAAAGGAATAGCGACTTGCCGCCGGGAATGCGGAAACGAGAAAAGCCATACGCCACGGCAATCGAAGAGGCCAGGACGCCGATCTCGCCCAGGAAGACCAGGAGGAGGGTGTTGCGTAACAGGCGCGGGTATTCGATCTGCTGCCAGAGGGTGACGAAATTGCCGAACTCCCAGTGCGGCGTGTAGACCCGCCGCAGGGTCCGCCACGAACCCTCCCAGCGGATCAGGCCCGCTTCGGGGTTCTGCGGGTCGACGAAGAACGCGCCGCCGCGATCCGTATCGACGAGCGCCAACTCACGCGTCCCCTCCTCGGTTGGCACAGCATATACATAACGCAGGCGGCCCTCATACTCATACCTGACCGGGCGAGCCGGCAAAATCGGCGCGCTTGGGTCACTCAACTGCTCGCCAGACTTGACCGAGGTGATGAACATGTAGGTCAGCGGCGAAAGGTAAATCAGCGCCGCCAGCCAGACGAACAAGTTGAGCAAAGCCATGCCGGTGAAATCCCACAGGCGCACCGTCAGGGTCGAGACCTCGCGCCGGCGGGCGCGCTTAGATTTCCACATTCTCATCCTCCTCGGGGAAGTGAACCCAGTAACGCGCCGAGCGGAAGATCGCCACGGTGATGCCCATCACGACCAGAAACATAACCCAGGCCAGGGCGCTGGCGTACCCCAGGTTGAGAAAAGAGAACATCTGGTAAGCGATGTAGGATTCCATCGGCGAAAGGCTCTGGCTGTACGGCAGGCCGCGGTCGAGCAAAGCCACACCGCCAAAGGCGCTGATCATGTTGATGACCAGGCTGAAAAAGATCGCCGGCGAGATCATCGGAATCGTGATCGAGAAGAAACGCATGAGCGGCCCCGCCCCGTCGACGCGCGCCGCCTCGTAGATTTCTCGCGGAATCGCCTGCATCGCGCCCAGCATGATGAGGAAGCCGGGGCCAATCGTCCACAGCGCGAAGATGACCGGGAAGAGCATGTACAGGCCGGCCGGCGGCGGCAGGTCGAGCGGCTCGAGGATCAGGCGGTAGATCCAGCCGCTGCCAGGGCTGACCAGGCCAGAGATAATGAAATAAATGGCAATGGCCGGGATGATGCTGGGCATGAAAAAAAGCGTCCGCAGCAGGCGCTTGCCGCGTAGCCAGTCGCTGCTGAAGAGGGCCGCCAGGCCCAGCGCCGCAACCATCTCGATCGGCACCGCCAGGACAAAATAGCCGATCGAACCGAACAGACTGCTGCCGGCATCTCGGTCGTGCAAGATGGCCAGGTAATTTTGCAGCCCCACGAAACGGATATTCTCCGGATGGAGCATGTTGAAACTGGTGAACGAAAAGACCAGCGCCGCCAGAATCGGGATCGCCTTGAGCAGGACGAAACCGATCAGCCAGGGCAGAATGAACAGGAAACCCACCCGGGCCGAGTGGCGGCTCAACGACAGACGCCCGGCCTGTTTCCCAGACCCCCTCGCGGAAGCCCGGCGGACAACATTGAATCTCATCGAAAACCTCCCGAGGGACTTCGTCCGTCTCCCTGCATCGTCTTCTTTCTGGTGACAGCCCAAACCCCAAAATCATACCCGAAAAAGGAAGCGGAGAGAAGTGTAACGCACATCAAGTTCCCCCGACCGGCCACGATCGAAAAACCCTGCGCTATAATTATTGAAGAAAAGTCTTGCGATAACCCGACAACAAAAGCCTGCGACCCCGGAGGAGAATCGTATGCCTGTCACCAATCAGACCATCCGCGCCCGGCGACGAGCCGCCCGCGCCCGCCGCGCGGCGCGCAACCGGCTCATCCTCGGTTCGATCCTGCTCGTTTTTGTAGCCTTTCTTACCTGGCTGATCTTTTCCTTGCAGGCCGAAAGAACGGCTGTTTTGAATCGGACCGCGACCGCTCTCGGTCCAACCGCCCATACCCTGCAATGGTCCTCGCCGCCCGAAATGACGATCGACATGAACAAGCACTACACGGCCACCATCGTCCTGGCCAAAGGCGGCAAGATCGTCCTCGAACTCTATCCCGATCAGGCGCCGCTGACCGTCAACAACTTCGTCTTCCTGGCCCGCCAGGGATTTTACAACGGCACCACCTTTCATCGCGTCATCCCCGGCTTTGTAGCCCAGGGCGGCGACCCGACCGGCACCGGCGCCGGTACGCCCGGCTACTTCATCCCCAACGAGGACAACGAACTGACCTTTGCCGAGCCGGGCATGCTGGCCATGGCCAACTCGGGCCGCGACCGCAACGGTTGCCAGTTCTTCATCACCTACACGCCGCAAGAACGTTTGAACGGTTCTTTCACCATCTTCGGCAAAGTCCTCGAAGGCATGGACGTGCTGATGGGCCTGACGCCGCGCGATCCCGACGCGGCTCCCACCCAGGCCGGGGATCGGATCGAGACCATCCTCATCGGCGAGGAATGAGTCCCGGCCGGCAAAAAAACTGTGTGGCCGTTCTGCCCTCAAGACGGCCACACCTTCGACTTTATCTGTAATCACCACCAAGAACATCCAGAATCAGCACTCACTATATCCGCACGTATAACATTTGCGGCAACCCTCTTCATTGACCATCGTCGCCTCGCCGCACTCCGGGCAGAGATCGCCCATGCGCAGCGCCGACTGGCGCGCCGAGTCCGAGCCGAGGTCGGCGACAGGTTCGGGCCGGTGACCGTTGCCGCCATCCTCCTTCGCCTCGACGCGCTCGTTGACCGCGTGCGAGGTGCCCCCCGTCAGATATTCGTCCAACACCTGGCCCACGCCGTCGGGCAGCGAGCGGACGCGGTTGCGGCCAAAGCCCAACGACCGGCCCCCGCCGATGCCCGATAACTGGCGCACCACTTCGGCCAGGCGGTCACGCGGTGGGATGGGCGAGGTCAGGCGAAGAATGTACGAAATCAACCGCCCAATCGCCTCCGAGACAGCCGCCGTCTCTGACCCTGCCTTGGCCGTGTTGATGAACACCTCGAAGGGCTGCCCCCCGCCGTTCTCGTTGACGGTCACAAAAGCCTTGCCGAGCGGCGTCTCCACTTGGAAAGTGTGTCCGTGCAAGACGCGCGAGCGCGGTTTCTTCGATTCATGCCAGGCGGCAATTTGCGAGTCGATCTCCGCCGCCGAGACCGGTTTGGCGCTCCCCGTCGCCGGGTTGCCAAAGGGCAAGACCACCGGGGCCGCCGGGGCCTCGGTTGGCTGCTTCTTCTCAGCAGTGGCGCGCGTCTCGAGAACCACCTTCTCGCGCGAACCGGTCACGTAGACGGTGGTGCCTTTGCAGCCCAGTTCCCAGGCCAGCCTGTAGGCCTCGGCCACGTCTTCCACCGTGGCCCCTTCGGGGAAGTTGATCGTCTTCGAGAGCGAATTGTCCACGAAAGCCTGCAGGGCGGCCTGCATGCGGACGTGTTCCTCGGCGCTGATGTCGCCGGCCACCACAAAGACCTCTCGCAGCGCCTCGGGCACCTCCGCCACCCCCTGACAGGTGCCGCGCTCCATCACCTGTTGGATGATCGTCTGGCGGGCTTTTTCATCGAGACCCGCCTGCTCCAAAGCCGCCTCGAAGCGCGGGCTGGCATAGGTCAGTTGCAAGTCCTTGCCCTTATCGTTGACATGGCGGATATAGGCCAGGGCAAAGACCGGCTCACAGCCGTATCCCTCGCAGCCGGCCACGGTGGCAATCGTCCCGGTCGGCGCGACGGTGGTCTGAGCCGCGTTGCGGATGCCGAACTTGACGATCCCCTCCACCACCGACTCCCAATCAACCGGCGGACGACCCCAATCGCGGCTATACGGGACGATCGAGCGCGGCGGCTCCCAGCGCAAGTCCTCAGGATCATAGATGCTGCCCTTGATGGCCGGGAACGGGCCGCGCTCGCGGGCCAGTCGAATGCTGGTCTGCATGGCATGATAGCGCACGAACTCCATCACCTGGGCGCCAAATTCCTGTCCGGCCGGCGAACCGTAACGCACGCCCACATGGTACATCAGGTCAGCCAGACCCATGATGCCCAGGCCGATCCGCCGCGCCCGGTGGGCAGCCTCTTTCAACTGCGGCACAGCCGGCACATAAGCATTGACCTCCACCACATTATCGAGGAAGCGGGTGGCCGTTTCGACGCTCTGGCGGAGAGTCTCCCAATCCACCGTCCCGGCGGGGCCGCAGTGCTCGTTCAGGTTGATCGAAGCCAGGCAACAGTTCTCGTAAGGGCCCAGCCATTGTTCCCCGCACGGGTTGGTCGACTCGAGCGGATACAGATGCGGGACGGGATTGGCGCGGTTGGCAGCGTCTAGGAAGAGCACGCCCGGCTCACCGTTGTGATGCGCCTGGCGGACGATCTTCTCGAACAGATCACGCGCCCGCACCGTTTTGTACACCTTGATGGGAATGCCCGCCTGGCGCGCCTGCTCGAGGGTGCCATGGAAGCCGCGGTAGCGCGGCGAGGCAATATCGGGGAAAACCAAATCCCAATCGGCGTCGTCTTTGACCGCTTGCATGAAAGCATCGGTGATGCCGACCGAGATGTTGAAATTGGTGATGGCGTTCTCGTCCGTCTTGCAGGTGATGAACTCCTCGATATCCGGATGGTCGACGCGCAGGACGCCCATGTTGGCGCCGCGCCGCGTCCCTCCCTGGGCGATCTCGCCAAAGGCGTGATCATACACCCGCAGGAATCCCACCGGACCCGTCGCCTGTCCGGCGGACGATTTGACGAGCGCCCCCTTTGGGCGCAGCCGCGAGAACGAGAAGCCGTTTCCCCCGCCGGTCTGCTGGATCAGCGCCGCGTTGCGCAGCGTCTGGAAAATGCCGGACGGATCACGGCCCATGTCATCGGCAATCGGCAGCACAAAGCATGCCGCCAGTTGCCCAAGCGGCGTGCCCGCCCCGGTGAAAGTCGGCGAATTGGGGAAGAATTTCTTGGAAGTCAGAAGAAGGTAAAATTCGCGCGCCCTGGTAATCACATCGCCGCCCCATATCTCCTCGGCTTTGGCCACATGATAGGCAACCCGCCAGAACATCTCCTCGACCGTTTCCACCAGTTCGCCGTCGTCGCCGCGCCGGACGTACCGCCGCAACAGCACCTGACGGGCATTCTCGGTCAATTGCACACCAGGCAGATCCTCCGGCCTCGGCGGCGTGGGCAAGAGTCCATGCTGAGAAATAATGCTGGTCGTTGCCATGATGACAGCCTCCTCTACAAACAGGGGAATGGGTAAAAAAGAGTCTGGGTCGAAAGGTATGCCCAGAGAATGAGAACGCCATGCATTTTCGCCTCGCGTCACCGACAGAGACGCCAAGGCATGCTCTCTTACTTGCCTTCCAATAATCGGTTGATTTCGTCGCGCAGGGCATGCAAATCGTCCAGCCGCAAATAGACGATCGCATAGCGGATGTAGGCAATCTGGTCCAGTTCCTTGAGGCCGGCGATGACCAGGTCGCCGACGGCGCGCGAGGAGACTTCGGCCCGGCCCATTTTCTGCAATTCAGCCTCGACCATGCCCGTCAGCCGTTCGATATCGGCAGCCGAGACCGGACGCTTGGCGCAGGCAATCCGGATGCCGCGCATCAACTTCTCGCGATCGAACTCCTCGCGGGTTCCATCTTGTTTGACAATCAGGGGCGTAGCCAGGATCGGACGCTCGTAACTGCTGAAGCGCTGCTTGCACTTAAGACATTCCCGCCGGCGACGAATGCCGCCGTGGCTGTCATGAGCGGTATCAATGACTTTGGAATCTTCGTGATGACAGTAAGGACAACGCATAAGCCGAGGGTCCGGGATTCTTAGAACAAATGTAGCCGCCATATATAGAGTTCCCGAAAATGGAACCCCAAGATATGGGGCTATTGTAGTCAGATTCTAACATATTTGTTAGGCGCGAACAAGAGGACAGACGGGGGATTGACCTTAAATTTTTCTTACCGGAGACCGAACCGAGGAAGCCCTTCAGTGTTTCTTGGCCTCCTGCCATAATGCTTCCATCTCTTCCAGGCTCAGGTCCGATACCCTCCGGCCTTGCCGGCGGGCAGCGGCCTCGATATAGGCAAAGCGCTTCTTGAAGCGCAGATTCGTGGCGCGCAAAGCCGACTCGGCATCCACGTTCTTCCAACGGGCCAGGTTGACCAGGGCAAAGAACAGATCGCCCAATTCGTCCGCCAGCATGGCGGGATCCGAAGCCTGCCGGACTTCTTCGATCTCCTCGGCGATCTTGTCGAGAACGCCCTCGATCACCGGCCAGTCGAACCCGACCCGCGCGGCGCGATCCTGATACTCGAGCGCCTGACTGAGCGCCGGCAGGGCCAGCGGTACGCCATCCAGCAAGCCCTTCTCCTCGTCGCCATTTTCCTGTCGTTCTGCGGCCTTGATCTTTTCCCAGTTCTGCAAAACGTCCCCCACCCCCTCCACTTGCACCTCGCCAAAGACATGCGGATGGCGGCGGATGATCTTCTCGCGAATGCCCTTGAGCACCTCCGCCATACCGAATTCGCCCTCCTCGTTGGCAATTTGGGCATGCAACACAATTTGCAGCAAAAGGTCACCGAATTCCTCGGCCATCTCTTGCGGATTACCAGAATCGATCGCGTCCAGCGCTTCGTAGGCTTCCTCGAGCAGGTGCGGGCGCAAAGTGGCATGAGTCTGTTCGCGATCCCAGGGGCAACCATCGGGAGCGCGCAGGGCCGCTATGACCTCCTGAAAGGCCTCGAAGGAGGTGCCCTCCCCAAGCGGCGGCAGGTAGAGGGCCGTCAGCAGACCAAGATGCGGGCTGCGGTCGATGGCATAGAGCGGCAGATCCTCGACCTGTTCCTGCGACGTGCCGGCGGCATGCACCAGCCGCACCGGATGTTCATCGGGATAGACCGCCGTGAGAGTCATCTTCACCTCGGCCGCCACCATCTGCGAATAGATTTGGGCGATCAGGGCCGGGGCATCCGGCGGAAAGAGCGGAATATGGTTGAGGCTCAATTCGAGGGCATCCACGAGGGCCAGACGCGGGAACGGGTCGAGGCCGAGGGCGGCAAAGACCGGCTCGAGGAAGGAAACGCCGTCCACGACGCGGACCGGCAGGCCGTCTGCCCGCGCCCGGCGCAGGATCTCAGGGCCGGTTGCTTCGGCCACGAACGGGTGACCGGGGACGGCGTAGATCACACCCTGGGGACGGCGGCCCAGGGCCAGCACCTGCTCCACGATGGCGGCGTACACGGCCTCGAAGTCTTCGCCCGTCTCGTAGAGCGAATCGAAGGAATGCAATTCGAGCGCAGCCGGCAAACCGGCAACGGCCGGGTGCTGCCGCGTGCGCAGCCAGACCTCGGCCGCGGCGGTCAACACCTCCCAGGCCTGGCGCGTCAGGTGGGTCGGGTCGCCGGGACCCAGTCCGAGCAGGGTAATTCCGGGCATTGGATTCTCCATAAATACAGGTTAAAAACCTACCGCCGAGTGCACGGAGAGCGCAGCGCCTTTCTTCGAAAATCTTGCGCGCTCTCCGCGTCTCCGCGGTAAGGACTGTCTCTGCGCAGTGCAGGGGGTGCGCCGCGCCTGACAGAGACTAACGCTTGGTGTAGGTCGGGGCCTTGCGAGCGCCTTTGAGGCCGGGTTTCTTGCGTTCCTTGACGCGCGCATCGCGCGTCAGGAGGCCGTGCTTGCGCATGGCGGAGGTCAGGTTCGGATCCATCTTGACCAGGGCGCGCGCCAAGCCGAGTGCCACCGCGTCGGTCTGGCCGCTGACGCCGCCGCCCTTGACCAGGACGGTGACGTCGAACGATTTGGCATCCTGGCCGGCAGCCATAAACGGTCGCAGAATGGCGTCCAGGTCGCCCAGGCGGGTGAAATAGGCCTGCAGATCTTTCTCGTTGACGATGAATTTGCCCGACCCGCTCATCACGCGCACGCGGGCGACACTCTCCTTGCGGCGGCCAATCCCTTCATAATATTGCACTGACATATCCTTGCTCCTTTATGCTACCGTTTGCGGATTCTGAGCCGTGTGGGGGTGTTCCGCGCCGCCGTAGACTTTGAGCCGCTTCATCAGTTGGCGGCCAAATTTGTTGTGCGGGAGCATGCCCCACACCGCAGCGCGGATGACGCGGTCCGGATATTTCTCCAGCAGATCGCGCAAATTGACCGCCTTGAGACCGCCGGGGTAGCCGGAGTGATGGTAGTACATCTTCTCGGTCAACTTGGTGCTGGTGCGCGTGCCGGTGACGGTGATGTGACGGGCATTGATGACCACGACGTAATCGCCGACGCCGACGCCCGGCGTGAAGGTCGGCTTGTGCTTGCCCAGCAAGAGCGAGGCGATCCGGGTAGCCAGGCGGCCCAAATTCTGACCGGCGGCATCCACCAGCAACCACTGGGGTTGGATCTCAGCAGCCTTGGGATAGTAAGATTTGTACACTTTCGTCTCTCCAAACGTTCAGACTAATTCATGCCAGATTATCATAACGGACTGCGAGCAGCGTCAGCCCGCAGGCTGGCGCCAGGCCGGCCAACGGGACCCGTTCGCCGGTCTCCACCGCCCGACGCAGCGCCTCGGGCGTCAGTCGGCCCTGTCCGACCGCCACTTGCAGAAAGACCAGCCGCCGCACCATCCGATACAGGAAGGCGTCGGCTTCGATCTCGAAGGACCACTCGTCTTCATTTTGACGCCACGCCGCGGCGTGGACGGTGCGCACGGTGCTGCCTCCGGCCCGGGGCGGGGTGCCGAAGGCGGAAAAATCGTGGCAGCCCGGCCACAAATCGGCCAAAGGCGTCAGGTCGGTCACTGCCGGCCAGACTCGCCAGGCATAGCGTTCTCGCAGCGGATCACGGACGGGATCACAGAACAAGCGATAACGGTAACGCCGGCTGACGGCGTCGAAGCGCGGGTGGAAATCCTCTGCCGCCATTTGCACAGAGCGGACAGCCAGATCGGCCGGCAGATGGGTATTCAGTGCCTGGAGGAGGGCCTGCGGGCCATGAGTCCAGTCGAAGTCGAAGGCGGCCACCTGACCGCTGGCGTGCGTCCCGGTGTCGGTGCGGCCGGCGAGCAAAATGGACGTCCCTTTCCAGCCGATGCGGCGCAGCGCCTCTTCAAGTTCAGCCTGGACGGTGCGGCCCACTCCCTGGCGCTGACTGCCGACAAAGCGGGTGCCGTCGTAGGCGACGATAATCTGGTAACGTGCCATTGTCAGCGATCAGGACCGACAAACTCGACCGACGACCTGATCACTCTTCGACCAACTCGAGCAAGACCATCTCGGCTTTGTCGCCGAAGCGTGGTCCCAGTTTGAGCACACGGGTATAGCCACCGTTGCGTCCCGCGAAGCGGGGGGCAATTTCATCGAACAATTTCTTGATGACGGCGTTGCTGTTATTGCCCAGACGGGCCGCCACCAGACGGCGAGCCGCCACCTTCTTCGCCTCGTCGGCGTCCTGGATGCTGCGCGCCAGGGTGATCATCCGCTCGGCCTCGCTGCGGATGGCCGCCGCTTTGGCCTGTGTGGTGCGAATGCGCTCATGGGTAAAGAATTGCTTGATCAGGTTGCGGCGCAGAGCAAGACGGGCGCCCTTGCTACGATTGAGTTTATAACCAGCCACTTGGTGTCGCATTGCTACATTACTCCAACTCTTTCTTGGGTTCTTCCTTCAAATAGCCCTTCTCGAGCATCTTGGCGCGGAGTTCGTCGAGGCTCTTCTCGCCGAAGTTGCGAATCGACATGACCGCCTGCTCGCCCTTCTCGAGCAGTTCCAGAACGTCACCGACCGTGGTGATGCCGGTCCGCTTAAGTGAATTGAAGACCCGCACCGAGAGATCGAGCGACTCGACGGGCGTCTCGGCCACCTCGCTGGTCAGGCGCGAGCCGGCCACTTCCTTCTCCATCGTGATGCTCAACGTCTCTTCGCTGACGCCGGCCACATAGCGCAGATGCTCGATGAGAATCTTGGCCGACATGCTCAGCGCGTCTTCGGGAGAGAGGGTGCCGTCCGTCCAAATTTCGAGCACCAGACGGTCGTAGTTCGTGCTCTGGCCGACGCGCGCCGCCTGGACCTCCCAGTTGACGCGCTTGACCGGGCTATAGATGGCGTCCACCGGCAATTCGCCGATGGGCATGCGCCCGCGTTCATTGGCCGGCGAGTAGCCACGGCCGCGCTCGACGGTAAATTCGATGTCCAGGCGCGTCTTGGGGCTGTCGGCTGTGAACAGGTACAAGTCTGGGTTGATGATGGTGATCTCCGGCGGGGCAATGATGTCCGCCGCAGTGACCACGCCCTCGCCGCGCACTTCCAGGTGCATGCGGCTGGTGTCCACATCTGCCAGGGTCAGGCGCAGTTGTTTGATTTGCAGCATCACCTGCATCACATCCTCGCGGACGCCGGGGATGTCGCTGAACTCGTGCAACACGTCGGCAATGCGGATGGAGGTCACCGCCACGCCTTCCAGCGAGGAAAGCAGGACCCGCCGCAAGGCATTGCCCAGCGTGACGCCATAGCCGCGCTCGAGCGGGCTGATGATAAATTTGCCATAGTTACGCGCTTCGGCTTCGCGCTCGATCTTCGGCATGACCATGTTTGTAACCGCCACGGTTCACCTCTTTCGGCGTACGAACGGTACGCCGCGTCTAGGAGAGCAATCCACTCAGAGATTAGCGCGAGTAATACTCGACGATGAGCTGCTCGTTCAGATTGCCGTCGATCTCGGCGCGCTCCGGCATACGCAAGACACTGCCGGAGAGTTTCTTGAGATCGCGCTCCAGCCAGGCTGGGGCCGTGCGCGCCTCGGCCACAGAAGCCAAGTCTTTGAAATAAGTGGTCTTCAGTGAACCTTCTCGGACAGCAACCACATCGCCTACGCCGAGGGTCATCGAGGGAACATCGGTGCGGCGACCATTGACGGTGAAATGACCGTGTGTGACCAGGAGACGGGCCTGGGCGCGGCTGGCGGCGAAGCCCAGCCGATAGACGACGTTGTCCAGGCGCGATTCGAGAATTTGCAGCAGCATCAAACCGGTGATGCCGCGCGCCTTGAGCGCCTTGCCGTAATAGCGGCGGAACTGGCGCTCATAGACGCCGTAAACGCGGCGGGTGCGCTGCTTGGCGCGCAACTGCTTGGCGTAGTCCGATTCGCGGCCTGTGGCGCTACCGCCGCGGCTGCGCGAGCGGCCATGCTGGCCCGGGACGTAACTGCGCCGTTCGAAAGCACACTTGGGAGAAAAACAGCGCTCTCCCTTGAGGAACAATTTTTCGCCTTCACGCCGGCACAATTTGCAGGCCGGCCCCGTATTCTTTGCCATACTTGCTAACCTCTCTCGACTGAACTACACGCGGCGTCTCTTCGGAGGCCGGCAGCCGTTGTGCGGAACCGGCGTGACATCCGAGATCGATTTGACCTTCAATCCCATCGCCTGGACCGCCCGGATGGCATTCTCGCGGCCCGGCCCCGGACCTTTGACGATCACATCTACTTCCTGGATGCCCATCGCCTGGGCCGCTTTGATGGCCTGCTCGGCGGCCAGACGAGCCGCAAAGGGCGTGCTCTTGCGCGAGCCTTTGAAGCCCGCCGAACCCGAACTGCCCCAGCACAGGGTGTTGCCATCATTGTCGGTGACGGTCACAATCGTGTTATTGAAAGAAGCAAAGATGTGCACCTGTCCGGCAGACAGGGTACGCTTGACCTTCTTCGTCGCGCCGCGGCGCGTGGAACGTACAGTTTGTGGCATAAGACCTCTCTAACTCCAGAGAATGCGGATTACTTCTTCCCGCCTTTGCGGCGGCCGCGACCGGCAACGGTCTTCTTGGGGCCCTTGCGGGTGCGGGCATTGGTGCGCGTCCGCTGACCGCGAACCGGCAGGCTGCGGCGATGGCGCAGGCCGCGATAGCAGCCGATTTCGACCAGGCGCTTGATGTTCATCTGCTCTTGGCGGCGCAAATCGCCTTCCACTTTCCAGTTCTTAGAGATGTACTCGCGGATAGCCGAGACTTCCGCCTCGGTCAAATCCTTGACGCGCGTATCCGGATTCACCTTGGTGGCGCTCAGGATTTCGCGGGCGCGGGTCGGCCCAATGCCGAAGATGTAGGTCAGGCCTACTTCGACGCGCTTGTTGCGCGGCAGATCAATACCTTCGATACGTGCCATGGTTTCCTATCCTTGTCGCTGTTTGTGCTTCGGATTCTCACAAATGACATACAGAATGCCTTTGCGTTTCACGATCCGGCATTTCGCACAGCGTTTGCGAATGGAGGGACTGACTTTCATTGCGTTTCTCCTAACAACCGGCTTTTCGGCCAAAATGCGAATTATACTTGCTCTAGCCTCTTCCGTCCAGTGAAAGGCCCGTTCCCGGTCAAGGGACAGTCAGGATGAGAGGATCTCCTTCGGTGACGGCCACCGAGTGCTCGAAGTGGGCCGTCAACGACCGGTCGGCAGAGATCACCGTCCACTGGTCGGACAGGACACGGGTGCGGTGCGTCCCGACGAGCACCATCGGCTCGAGGGCGATCGTCATGCCGGTCTGCAGGGGGATGCCGGTGCCGGGCGTCCCATAATTCGGCACCTGCGGCCCCTCGTGCATGCTCCGGCCGACGCCGTGTCCGGTATATTGGCGGGTGACGTGAAATCCGTTGGCCTCCACGAACTGTTGGATGGCCGCCGAAATGTCACCCGTCCTGTTCCCGACGCGCATCATCGCGATGCCCACGTATAGCGCTTGCTCGGTGACCTCCAGCAATTTGCGGGCGAGCGGAGCGATCTCGCCCACCCCAGCCGTGAAGGCCGAGTCGCCCACGTAGCCATCCAGCACCGTGCCGCAATCGACCGAGACGATGTCGCCTTCCTTCAACTTGCGCTTGCCGGGAATGCCGTGCACCAGTTCCTCGTTGACGCTAACGCAAATCGAAGCCGGATAAGGCGGGTGGCCGTAATTCTTGAAGGGCGAATAAGCGCCGTGTTTCCGCAGGACTTCCTCAGCAGCCGCGTTGAGGTCTGCGGTGGTGACGCCGGGTTGTAAAAGTTCTCGAACGGCCGCCAGGGCCATGGCATTGAGGCGACCAGCGGCGCGCATCCGGGCAATCTCTTCGGGGGTTTTGATGCGGATGTCGCGTTGCCAGTCCATCTCAGCGTCCAAGTGCGGCCAGCAAATCGGCGGTGACTTTCTCGATCGGTTGGGCGCCGTCGATCTCCCGTAGCCGGCCGCGCTGGCGGTAGTAAGCAATCAGCGGCGCGGTCTGTTCGAAATAGACCTGGATGCGCCGTACGACCGTCTCGGCGCGGTCATCGTCGCGCTGGTAGAGTGGCGAGCCATCGAAGTCGCACACCCCGGGCTGACGCGGCGGGTTATGCTTCTCGTGGAAAACATGCCCCTGCGCCCGGCACGTCCAGCGCCCGCTCAGGCGCTCGACGAGGGTCGCTTCGCCGGCCGTGATGTAGGGGACGTAATCGACACGACCGCCAAATTCGGCCAGAAGACCGTCCAGCGCTTCGGCCTGAACCGTCGTGCGAGGGAAGCCGTCGAGCAAGGCGCCGCCGGCGCAGTCGGGGCGGGAGAGGCGCTCGCGAATCATGCCGATGGTCACATCGTCGGGGACCAGTTCACCCTTGTTGATGAAGGACTGGGCCAATTTTCCGAGATCGGTTTCGTTTTTAATGTTCTCGCGGAACAGGTCACCGGAGGAGATGTGCGGCAGGCCCATGCGCTCGGCAATGATTTTGGCCTGCGTCCCTTTGCCCACGCCGGGCGGACCGAGGAGAACGATGTAAACAGGCATGACAACCTACTTGACCAGGTGGGCGTCGTCGTAGCCGTGCAGTTTTAGTTCGGCGTCGATGTTCAGGAAAGTGTCCCGCACCACGCCGACGACGATCAGCAGGCCCGCCGAGGAGACCAGGAAGATGGTCGAGGAAGAGGTCTGAGAAGCAATGCCGGCAGCGTTCAGACCCAGTTTGATCAGGTAGGGCAGTACGGCCACCACGCCCAGGAAGAACGCGCCCGGCAGGGTAATCCGGCGTTGGACCTTGCTCAAATACTTCTGGGTCGGGGCGCCGCGGTTCACGCCTGCAATCTGAGCGCCGACCTTCTTGAGGTTTTCACCATAGTTTTGCTGGGTGAAGAGAACATCGGTGTAGAAGAAGGTGAAGACCACTACAAAGATGAAATAGATGAGCCAGTACACCCAGTCGTAAGGCCCGCTGGCGTTGAAGAGGTTGTTGACCTTGGTGGCAAAGTTCACCACGCCTTCCGAATACCGGGCGGGATTCAGGAAATAACTGGACACCACCGAGGGCAGTTGCAGCAAGGCGCCGGCGAAGATGAGCGGAATCATGCCCGCCATGTTGACCATCAGCGGCAGCGTGCCCTTGACCGGCATGGACATCCGGTTGCCGACCCGCCGCCCCGGGTACATCACCGGCACGTTGCGGCGTCCCTGCTGGACGTACACAATCACGAAAATGGTCGCCACGATGATGATCAGCATGGTAATCAACATCGGCCAGCGGGTGGCCTGATCGGCCCAGATCACCGCAACGTTGTTGGGCATGCGCGCCACGATTCCGGCGAAGATGATCAGCGAGAGACCCTGGCCGCGAATGCCGTATTCCGAAATCAACTCGCCCAGCCAGATGGCAAACATCGTCCCGCCGACCATCGTCAGCAGGATGGCCAGGGAGGAGACCCACAATTCCGAGGTGAAACCAAACGTGACGATCTGACCGGCCCGCGAATAGGAATTGAAGATGTTGATCTGACCGATCGCCGAAAGAGCCGCCATCGGGATCGCCAGGTAGTAGGTCCATTTCTCCTGCAACTTGCGGCCTTCGCGCGGATCTTCCTGGAACTTGCGCTGCAGGGAAGGGAAGATCGGCAGAAGCAGTTGGATGATGATCTGGGCAGTGATGTACGGATAAACGCCCATCGCCAGGACCGAGAAATTCGAGATCGTGCCGCCCGAAAGCAGGTCGAGGAAAGCCAGGAAGAAACCCGAACTGTTGGAACTCTGGATCAACTGGCTCAACGCTTCGCGGTTGATGCCCGGAACGGGAACGTTCGCCGCCAGGCGGTAGATCACCAGAATCAGCAAGGTGACCAGCAACTTGCGGCGGATGTCCTGGGATTTCCAGAGATAGCGCCATCCCGAAAATGCGGTTTTCATAGAGGTCTCCTCGTGAGACTACGAAATCAACTCGACGCTGCCGCCGGCGGCTTCGATCTTGGCGCGGGCGTTCTTGCTGACCCGATGGGCGCGCACCTTGAGCGCCGCCTTGATCTCGCCGCGGCCGAGGATGGCCACCGGGTTCTCAGGATTGCGCAACAGGCGGGCCTGGGTCATCGTCTGGGGGGTGACTTCCGCCCCGGCTGTGAAGACCGACAACTGGTCCAGGTTGACCTCGTTGTACTCGACAGAGTGGAGCGGGGTGAAACCGTAACCGCGTACGAACGGCAGGCGGCGGTAGAACGGCAGATTGCCGCCCTGACGGTACAGACGTCCGCCCTCGCCGGAGCGCGCTCCCTGGCCTTTGGTGCCCCGGCCGCAGGTCTTGCCCTGCCCGGCCGAGATGCCGCGGCCCACGCGTTTGCGGTCTTTCTTCGACCCCGGATTGGGTTTGAGATCGTTCAGTTTCATGTTCGTCCCTATTCTTCCACGCGAATCAGGTGAACCACTTTCGCCAGCATGCCGCGCAGGGCAGGCGTGTCGGCGTGTTCGACAGTTTGATGGAGGCGGCGCAGGCCGAGGGCCTTGACGGTCGCCTTTTGCGGCTTGGGGTAGCCGATCGGGCTGCGCACCAGCGTCACCTTGATGGTTTTGCCGCTTGCAGATTTAGCCATTCTTCTTTCTCCTTTCCCAGAACGGCATCAGTTCTTCGACCGGCTTGCCGCGCCGGGCAGCCTCTTCCTGCGGCGACTTGAGGACATCCAGCGCCTGCATGGTCGCCTGGACGCTGTTCAAGACGTTGGACGAGCCCAACGATTTGGTCAGAATGTCGTGCACGCCGGCCGCTTCGAGGACGGCGCGCACGCCGCCGGCGGCGATCACGCCGGTGCCGGGCGAGGCCGGCTTGAGGAGAATGACCGACCCGCCCACCTTGCCGACCGACTGATGCGGGATCGTCGTCCCCGAGAGGTGAACCGGATGCATATTCTTGCGGGCGCGGTCGGTAGCCTTGCGCATCGCTTCCGGCACGGCATTGGCTTTGCCGACGCCCATGCCGACCTGGCCATGATTGTCGCCCATGACGACGGTGACGCGGAACTGGAAACGGCGGCCGCCTTTGACCACTTTGGCCACGCGGGCGATCTCGATGACGCGCTCATCCAGTTGTTCGGTTTGTTGTTCGAGTTCCGTTACCTGGTAATCCATAGTGATGCTCTCCAATCAGGGCCTAGAATTCCAGGCCGCCTTCGCGGGCGCCATCGGCCAACGCCTTGACGCGGCCGCTGTACTTGAAACCGCCGCGGTCGAAGACCACCGCTTTGATGCCTTTGCGGGTGGCGCGCTCGGCCAGCGCCTGGCCGACCAGTTTGGCCTGCTCGGTTTTCTTCAGCCCTTTCATCTTGTCGCGCAGTTCGTGATCGATCGAGGAAGCCGCCGCCAGCGTATTGCCGGCCGAATCGTCGATGATCTGAGCGTAGATTTGCGACAGGCTGCGGAAGACGCTCAGACGAGGCCGCTGCGGGGTGCCGCTCAAATGTTTGCGCACGCGCGCATGCCGCTTGATGCGGGCATGAGAACGATTATGTTCAGCCATACCTTACTTCGCCTTTCCAGACTTGCCCGCCTTACGGCGGATCTTTTCGCCAAGATAATGCAGCCCTTTGCCATGATACGGTTCCGGCGGGCGGATTTTGCGGATGTTGGCTGCCACCTGGCCCACGGCTTCCTTGTCGAAGCCGCGCACGAAAACCTGACGGGCTTTGGCATCCACGTCGAAAGAAATTCCTGCCGGAGGTTCGACTCTCACCGGGTGAGAGAAACCCAAATACAGAACCAGAGTCGTGCCATCCATCTCGGCGCGGTAACCGACGCCTTCCCACTCCAGCACCCGCTCGAAGCCGCTGCTGACGCCGTGGATCATGTTGGCCAGCACCGCCCGGGTCGTGCCGTGCAAAGCGCGCTCGGCCGGGCGCTCGGACTTGCGGCTGATGATCAACTGGCCGTTTTCCATGCTGATTCCGATCAACGGCGAGAAGGTGCGCTGCATTTCGCCCTTCGGGCCTTTGACCCGCACATGGGGGCCATTCAACTCCACCTGCACGCCAGACGGAATGACGACAGGCATGCGTCCAATACGAGACACAGTATTCCTCCTCTCTACCAGACCTTGCAGAGGATTTCGCCGCCGACGCCCAACTGACGGGCGCGCTGGCCGGTCATGATGCCTTTGGGCGTCGAAAGGATGGCGATCCCCATCCCCGACAGCACCCAGGGGATATCTTGTTTCTTGGTGTAGACGCGCCGCCCAGGCCGGCTGACGCGCTCCAGGCCCGTGATCACGGGCCGCCGCTGACGGCGCTCGCCAACATACTTGATCTTCAGGCGCAGAACCTTTTGGGATGGCCGTTCGCCCTCGGCGACCTCATATCCCTCGAGGTAGCCCTCTGCTTTCAAAATCTTGGCGATCTCCAACTTGACCTTCGAATGAGGCATCGCCGTCATGGTCTGACCGGTCATCACGGCATTGCGGATGCGGGTCAGCATATCTGCAATCGGATCAGAAACGCTCATATCCTACCTCCACCCGGCTACCAGGACGACTTCGTGACGCCGGGGATTTTTCCTTCCAGAGCCAGTTCCCGGAAGCAAATCCGGCACAAGCCAAAGCGGCGGATGTAACCGCGCGGGCGGCCGCAGCGCATGCAGCGGTTGCGGACGCGCGTCGGGTACTTGCGGCGGGCTTCACGGTATTTCATGCAAGTGCTTGCCATAGGTTACGCTTCCTTCCTGAACGGCATTCCCAGCAGTTGCAGCAGCAACCGGGCGTGATCGTCCGAGCGGGCAGTCGTCACGATGGTGACTTCCATGCCCCTCAGTTTGTCGATTTTGTCGTAGTCGATCTCCGGAAAGATCAACTGGTCGCGCAGGCCGAGGGTATAGTTGCCCCGTCCGTCGAACGCCTCCGGCGAAACGCCGCGGAAATCGCGCACGCGCGGCAGGGCAATGTTCATCAGGCGGTCGAGGAAATGCCACATCTTCTCGCCGCGCAGGGTCACTTTGGTGCCGATGACGCGGCCCTCGCGCAATTTGAAGTTGGCAATGCTCTTGCGGGCCTTGGTCATGACCGGTTTCTGACCGGTAATCTGAGCCAGGTCGCTCATGGCCGCCTCGAGTGCTTTGGGATTGTCCATCGCCTCGCCCAGGCCGATGTTCACGACGACCTTCTCGATGCGCGGCACTTCCATGATGTTGCGATAGCCAAAGGCCTTGCGCAGCGCCGGAACCACTTCTTTCTGATATCGTTCTTGCATTCTATTCATACGTCAACGCTCCAACCGGCGGCTAATCGATCCACGCGTCGCATTTCTTGCAGACACGGTGCGAGCCGCTGGCATCACGCTGGACGCCCACCCGCGTGGGTTCATTGCACTTCGGGCAGACCAGCATGACATTCGAAATGTGCAGCGGACCCTCGAACTTGATGCGGCCGGGGTTGATCGTCCGCCCTTGAGTCTGGACTTGGCGCTGGTGCTTGGTGCGCAGATTGACACCCTGCACTACCACCCGGCCTTCCTCTGGCAAGACCTTGATCACTTCGCCGCGCTTGCCCTGATCTTCGAGTTTGCCGCTGATGACTTCAACGGTATCGCCTTTACGAATCTTGACCTTCATCTCGTCTTGCTCCTCAACCGGCCTAGAGAACTTCCGGGGCCAGCGACACGATCTTCATGAAGCCCTTCTCGCGCAATTCGCGCGCCACAGGCCCGAAGATGCGGCTGCCCTTGGGATTCTGGCCGTCCGTATCCAGGATGACGGCCGCGTTATCGTCAAAACGGATATACGAACCGTCCTCACGCCGCCATTCTTTGGCGCAGCGCACGATGACCGCTTTGACGATCTCGGATTTCTTGACCGCGCCCTGCGGCGCCGCCGATTTGACCGTCCCGACGACAATATCGCCAACGTAGCCGTATCGGCGGGTCGAGCCGCCCAGGATGTGGATGACCAACAACTCACGCGCTCCGGTGTTGTCGGCCACCTTCAGAATCGATTCCTTCTGGATCATGGCTGGCCCTCCGTCGGCGGTTCTGTTGTCGCCTCCTCGGCCAGAGCCGGCTCGGCGGCAAGGTCGGCCACGCCGATGTCTGCCGTGCGGATTTCACGCTTCAGGATGGTCTCGACCACCCAGCGCTTATCGCGCGAAATCGGACGACTCTCCACGATCTGCACCTGATCGCCGATCTGGCAGCCCAATTCATCATGGGCCTTGACGCGCTTGCTCAGGTGGACCACCTTGCGATACAAGGGGTGGCGGAACGTCCGTTGGATCTCGACCACCACCGTCTTGGTCATCTTATTGCTGGTAACGACACCCATCATGCGACGACGATTGTTCATGCTTCACCTTCTTCTGCCGCGACGGCCTTCGGCTTTCTGGCCCGGGCCTTCGGCTTGGCTTCCTGAGACGCCTCTTGGGCTTTTTTCCCTTTGCGCTTCGGCTCTTCTTGCTCGGCC
Source organism: uncultured Anaerolineales bacterium (assembly GCA_937960595.1). Taxonomy (GTDB): domain Bacteria; phylum Chloroflexota; class Anaerolineae; order Anaerolineales; family Villigracilaceae; genus JAFGSI01. Next base: position 59,527 of record CALGPL010000031.1, read on the forward strand.
TGCGGCGCGGCCCCGCCCGTCAGCATTTCCTGCCAGATGGTCTGCAAGCGGGCAATCTCGCGCCGCACCAGGCGCAGGCGGCTGGTATCGGTCAACTGACCGGTTACCTGCTGGAAGCGGAGTTTCATCAACTCTTCGCGGCTGTCCGCCAGTTTGGCCTCGATTTCATCCAAAGAGAGTTTGCGAATCTCTGCGGGTTTCATGCTTGCTCTCCTGCCGCCAGGTCATGGCGGGCGATGATCTTGGTCCGAATCGAGAACTTATAGCGGGCCAGATTGAGGGCTTCCATAGCCACATCCTCGGGCAGGCCGCCGATCTCGAACATGATGCGGCCCGGCTTGACCACCGCCACCCAGTATTCCACGCCGCCTTTGCCCTTTCCCATGCGGGTTTCGGGCGGTTTCTGCGTGTAGGGCTTGTCTGGGAAGATGCGAATCCAGACCTTGCCGCGGCGTTTCATGGCGCGCACGATGGCACGGCGGGCCGCCTCGATCTGGCGGGCAGTCACCCAGCCCGGCTCGAGGGCCTGCAGGGCGTAATCGCCGAACGAAATCTCGACGCCGCGCGATTCCTTGCCCTTCATGCGGCCGCGCATTTGCTTGCGATACTTCACGCGTTTTGGCATTAACATAGTCAATTCCTCACTTCGACGACCGACTCATTCGCTGACGTACACGCCCTCGGTCGCCTCAACCTTCTCTTCGACTTCCGTCTTCATTTCGCCGTGATAGATCCACACTTTGACGCCGATCTGGCCATAGGTGGTGGTGGCTTCGGCGCGGGCAAAATCGATGTCGGCGCGCAGGGTTTGCAGCGGGACGCGGCCATCGCGCAGCCAGACGTTGCGGGCCATTTCGGCGCCCGCCAGGCGTCCGCCCACCTCGATCTTGATGCCCTTGGCGCCCTGCCGCATGGCCTGCTGAATGGCGCGCTTCATCGCCCGCCGGTAACTGATGCGGCGTTCGAGTTGATCGGCAATGTTGTGCGCCACCAGATAGGCGTCGCAGTCCGGCGCCTGAATCTCCTTGATGTCCAGGTCGATCTTCTTGCCGGTCAACTGTTCGAGGGCCACGCGCACTTTCTTGATGCCCTCGCCCTTGCGGCCAATCAGAATGCCCGGCTTGGCCGTGTGGACCGATACCTTCACTTTGCCAGGATAACGCTCCACATCAATCCGGGAGACGCCCGCCCGGCCGGCCTCTTTGTGGATCATTTCGCGGATGGCCATGTCTTGCGCCAGTTGCTCGCGGTACTGGCTGCCTTCGGCGAACCAGCGCCCCTGCCAGCCGCGAGTGACGTTCAGGCGAAAACCAACGGGATGAACTTTACGACCCATAAGATCTCCTCTTTCCTTATCTTTGCCTAGGCGGCCTCGCGCTCGCGCAGGATAACGGTGACATGAGACGAGCGGCGCAAAATCGGCTTGAAGCGGCCGCGCGCCCCAAAGCGGCGCCACTTGCGGGTGGGGGCTTCGTCTGCAAAAATCTTGGCAACCACCAGGTCGTCGCGGCTGACGCCGAAGTTTTCCTCGGCGTTGGCCACGGCAGAGGCCAGCAACTTCGACACCGGCACGGCTGCCCCTTGGGGCATGAAACGCAGGGTCTCCATCGCCTGGACGACATCCATGCCGCGTAGCACATCGATCACCAGGCGCACCTTCTGAGCCGAGACAGGCAGAAAACGCAACTGAGCACGAATATCCTGAGCCATGGTTGCTCTCCTACTTTGCCTTGCTCGACTTCTCGGAGGCCACGTGGCCGCGGAAAGTGCGCGTCGGCGCAAATTCGCCCAGGCGATGACCGACCATGTTCTCGGTGATGTAAATCGGCACATGGCGGCGGCCATCGTGGACCGCGATCGTGTGACCCACCATCTGCGGGAAGATGACGCTGGCGCGGCTCCAGGTGCGGATGACTCTCTTCTCACCCTTCTGGTTCATCGCCTCGATCTTCTTCAGCAGTTTCGGCTCGATATAAGGACCTTTTTTCAACGAACGAGACATATCTGCTACCTCACTGACTCACACGCCTAACGCTTCGACTTGCTGCGGCGGCGCACAATGTACTTGTCGGTCTGCTTGTTGTTGCGGGTCTTGTAGCCACGCGCCGGGCGGCCCCACGGAGTCTTCGGGCCCGGCATGCCCGCCGGCTGACGGCCTTCACCACCACCGTGCGGGTGGTCACGCGGACTCATGGCCGTACCGCGCACGGTTGGACGGATGCCCATGTGAATCTTGCGGCCGGCCTTGCCCAGTTTGATATTGCCGTGATCGACATTGCCGATCTGACCGATGGTGGCATAGCAGACCTGCCGGATCAGACGCACCTCGCCGGAGGGCATCCGGATCTGGGCGTATTCGCCCTCCTTGGCCAGCAACTGGGCCGAACCGCCTGCGGCGCGCACCAGTTGTCCGCCCTTGCCCTCTTTCACCTCGATGTTATGCACCATCGTGCCCACCGGGATGCTGGCCAGGGGCAGGCTGTTGCCGGGCCGAATCTCGGCCTGAGGTCCGGAAAGGACCGTATCGCCGACCTTCAGGCCGAGGGGCGCCAAGATATAGCGCTTCTCGCCATCAGCGTAGTGCAGGAGCGCCAGGCGGGCCGTCCGGTTGGGATCGTACTCGATGGCCGCCACCTGGGCGGGGATGCCGCGCTTGTCGCGCTTGAAATCAACGATGCGAATGAACCCGCGGGCGCCGCCGCCGCGATGACGAACGGTCACGCGGCCATAGACATTGCGGCCGCCTTTCCGCCGCCGCGGCACGATCAGGCTGCGCTCAGGTTCCGTCTTGGTAATTTCTTCGAAGGTGTAGCCGGTCATCCCACGCTGACCGGGGGTCACCGGTTTGTATTTTTTGACAGCCATTACTTCACCCCTTCAAAGATCTCGAGGGTCGATCCCTCGGCCAGGGTCACAATTGCTTTCTTGAAGCCGGGCTCGCGCACCAGAAGACGGCGGTTGCGCCGGCGGCTGCGCTTGGCAGCCGTGTTGATGATATTGACGCGCGTCACTTTCACGTCGAACAGCGTCTCGATCGCATCCTTGACCTGCGTGCGGGTGGCTTTTCCATCCACCTCGAACGTGTACTGGCGCAGTTTGCCCGACTGGTAGTTCGACTTTTCGGTGACCAGGGGGCGGCGAATCACATCATAGATCGTCGTCATGCTAGCCTCCTACACCAGGGTCGACTTCAACACGTCCAGTGCCTTGAGCGGCATGACGAGTTTGTCGTATTGGAGAATGTCCCGGATGTTGAGATAATTCGCCAGGAGCAGTTTTGCATCCGGGAGATTGCGGGTCGAACGGGCGACCACTTCGTAGGCGGCGTCTTTCTCCGCCGCCAACACCAGGGCAGAGGCGTTCCCGACCAGCAGTTCGAGCGCCTGCGCCATCAGGCGGGTCTTGGGCTCCTCCAGGGCCAATTCATCGACGATCACCACGCCCGCCTCGGCCGCCTTGGCCGAGAGCGCCGAACGCAGCGCCGCCTGTCGCATCTTGTGCGGCATGCGCTGGGTGTATTTGCGCGGCCGGGGCGTAAAGATCTTCCCGCCGCCGACCCACTGGGCAGCGCGCGTCGACCCCTGGCGGGCGCGGCCGGTGCCCTTCTGCTTCCAGGGTTTCTTCCCGCCGCCGGCGACCTCGCCGCGGGTCTTGGTCTTGTGCGTGCCCAGGCGCGCGTTCGCCATCTGCTGCACGAAAGCCTGGTGCATCAAATCGACATTCACGGCGGCTTCGAAGATCTCGGCCGGCAATTCGACCGTCTTGACCTTCTCGCCCTTCATATTGAAAACGTCAACCTTCATAACCATGCTCCCATCCAGCGCGCCTATTGCTTGCGCGCATCCTTGATCAATACCAGGCCGCCTTTCGGGCCGGGAACGGCGCCATGCACCCCAAGCAGATTGCGCTCCGGATCCACCAGCACGACCTTCAAACCCTGAGCGGTGACGCGTTCGTGGCCCATGTGACCGGCGCGGCGCGTCCCCTTGTAGACGCGGCCCGGGGTGGTGGTCGAAGAACTCGCTCCGGGGGCGCGCACCCGGTCGGAGGCGCCATGCGTTTTGATGCCGCCGGCAAAATGATAGCGCTTGACGACCCCCGCAAAGCCCTTGCCTTTGCTCGTGCCGACCACATCGACGCGCTCGCCGACGCCAAAGATGTCCACCGTCACCTTATCGCCGACTTTGTACTCGGCGCTCTTCAGGCGGAACTCGCGCAAAAAACGCAGCGGGGGCAAATCGTGCTTTTTGAGGTGGCCTAATTCGCCCGAGGTCAGGCGCTTAGGAGTCACCTCGCCAAAACCGAACTGCACCGCTGCGTAGCCTTCCTTCTCCGGAAGGCGTACCTGCGTAACGTAGCATGGCCCAGCCTCGATCAGAGTCACCGGGATAGCCACACCGGCCTCGTCGAAGATCTGGGTCATGCCGATCTTCTTTCCAATCAGCCCTTTCAACATACTCGGTTTTCTCCTTTGTTTATTTTGCGAGACTGTCAGCCTGGGCTTAGGCTGCATCATCTCCGCGCAACACAGTCAATCGGTCCGCCGCGGCACAAAAGGTGTGAAGGCCCACGCACGGAACCGTTCTTGTGTCGCCTATCCAGTCTAACTGGCCTGACACGTCCAACGTCAGACCAGTTAGACGAACAAACGAATTAGATTTTAATCTCGATATCCACACCCGCCGGCAGGTTGAGGCGCATCAACATATCAATCGTCTTCGAATCCGGATCGAGAACATCAATCAGACGATTGTGTGTGCGCACTTCGAAGTGCTCGTGCGAGTCCTTGTCAATGAAAGTCGAGCGCCGTATTGTAAACCGTTCTATCTTGGTTGGCAAGGGTACAGGGCCAACCACGCGGGCGCCAGAGCGCTCGGCCGTTTCGACAATCCGCTTGGCAGACTGGTCGAGGACGCGATGATCATAAGCCTTGAGGCGGATGCGAATTTTCTGCTTCGTCATATCGTTACCTGCTTCTACCTTTATGCTATTGGAGGATCTTGGTGATGACGCCGGCGCCGACGGTCAGACCGCCTTCGCGGATCGCAAACTTCGAACCCTGCTCCAGCGCCACCGGCACGATCAACTCGACCGTCATGTTCACGTTGTCCCCAGGCATCACCATCTC
>CALGPL010000032.1 GCA_937960595.1 uncultured Anaerolineales bacterium
CGTCCACCCGACCTCGGCCACCGCGCACAGACGCGGGAAGAACATGAAATCGGCTTCCTGCGCGGTGATGATGGTTTCGGTCCACAGAGGGGCTTCCACGCCCAGGATCGAGGTCTCGCCCACGCCCTCCAGGATCGCGGCCGGATCCCAGTCGTAGGCATCCTGCACTTCGATATATTTTTGTGTCCAGTCCTGACCGAGCGGGGTGGAGGCGTTGTATTTGATGTCCAGGTAAACCTGCGTCGCCGGCGACATAATCAGACGGTTGCCGCGGGCGGCGGCGCGGCGCGCCAGGTCTGCCTGCCACCAATATTGGGCGATGGTGTCGGGCAACAGGCGACCCTTGGCGGCCTCTTCCCAGGCAATGATTTGCTTGCCTGTCTGGCGGACGATGCGCTGGGCGCGTTCGATGAAGTATTGGTAATCGGCCTCCGGCGTGGAATGGGCCTCGTCGCCGCCGATGTGCAGGTAGGGGCCGGGGGTCAGCGCGGCCAGTTCGCCGAAGACATCTTCGATGAAGCGATACGTGATCTCCTCGTGGATGTTGAGCGAGCAGAAGCCGACCTCGGTGCCGGTGTAGAGGCCGGAATATTTGCTGAGGCCTTTCAATTTCGGGCAGGCGGCGATGGCAGCCTGGGTGTGGCTGGGCATGTCGATTTCGGGGACGATGGTGATGAAGCGTTCGGCGGCGTAGCGCACGAGTTCGGCGTATTCTTCTTGCGTGTAGTAACCGCCAGGGTCGCCGCGCGTGGCGCTCGAACCGCCCACCTCGGCCAGTTGGGGCCAGGACTTGATTTCCAGCCGCCAGCCCTGGTCGTCGGTCAGGTGCAGGTGCAGCCTGTTGAATTTGTAGAGGGCGATCTGGTCGATCAGTCGCTTGACGGCCTCGAGCGGGAAAAAGTGACGGGCCACATCGAGCATCACGCCGCGCCAGGGGAAGCGGGGAGCGTCGAGGAGGGTACAGGCGTCGATGGTCGGCGGGACAGGCGGCGGGGCGGGCGGCAGCCACTGGCGCAGGGTCTGGATCCCGTAGAAGAGTCCCGCCGGCCGGGCAGCGGTCAGTTTTATCGTCTCGGCGCGGACCTCGAGCCGGTAGCCTTCGCTGCCCAGGGCGACGTCATCCTCGGCCAGGGTCAGGCAGATGGCATGGTCGGCCTCTTTCTGGAGCGGCAGAGGCAGACCGGTGGCAGCGCGCAGAGGCGCGGCCAGGTGACGCAGGTCGTCCGGCGCGCAGAAAGACGTTTGCGCGTGCAGGCGAAATTGGCCGGCCTCGGGGCGCAAGGAGAGGGGAGCAGGGAGGAGGGTGTGCATCGTTTTGCATTATACAACAGAGAGGGGTATACTTGCCGCTTGTTGTGGAGATGATATGGATAAAAAAGGTCTCTGGCTGGCGTTTGGGGCGTATTTTACCTGGGGGCTGTTCCCGATTTACTGGAAATGGCTTCAAGGGGTGCCGGCGTTGCAATTGCTGGGCCACCGCATCGTCTGGTCGTTTCTGCTGCTGCTGGTCTTCATTTTCTGGGCGCGGCGCTGGCGGGACTTCCGCAGTCTGCTCAACCGGCGCGTGCTGGTCATTTATACTGCCGCGGCCCTGCTGATTGGCGTCAACTGGCTGACGTATGTGTGGGCGGTCAATGCCGGTTTCATCGTCGAGACCAGCCTGGGTTATTTTATCAATCCCTTGTTGAGCGTGGCCCTGGGGGTGCTCTTCTTGAGGGAGCGGCTGCGTCTTTTGCAATGGATTCCGATTCTGATGGCGGCGGCCGGGGTGATTTATCTGACGGTCAGTTACGGTTCGCTGCCCTGGATTGCGCTGACGTTGGCCTTTTCATTTGCTATCTATGGCCTGGTCAAGAAGACTGCTCCGCTCGGTGCCCTCTATGGGCTGACGCTCGAAACCGGCCTGTTGTTTCTGCCGGCGGTGGCCTATCTGACCTTCGGGCAGGCGGCAGGCGCCGGGGCCTTTTTGCACAACGGCCTTTTGACGGACATCCTGCTGGTCGGCGCCGGCCTGGTGACCACGATTCCCTTGCTGATGTTCGCCTCGGCGGCGCAGCGCATTCCACTTTCGATGATCGGTCTGATGCAATATCTTGCCCCGACGCTGCAATTTTCTCTGGGCGTGCTGGTCTATCACGAGCCGTTCGATCACCATCGCCTGGTCGGATTCAGCATTGTCTGGGCGGCCCTGATTTTCTTCTGGGGAGAGGGCTTCTTTGCCGGCCGAAAAGCAGCCGCGGGGGTCGCTCCTGCCGATTGATTCCTCGAGCGTTGCCAATCCAATCTACACTTCGGGAGGCTTTTTTTAATGAAGAATACAACCGCTGCTTCTGCCAAAACACTGTCGCCATCTCGCTTGCCCGACTTGATCTCCCTGGCGCGCCTGGTGCGTTGCGGCGAGGGCGGCCGCGAACAGACGACGGTACGGATGCCTTTCACGGGGGAAGTGTTGGGCCGTGTGCCGCTCTGCACGGCGGAGGATGTCCGCCTGGCGATCGAACGAGCGCGCCAGGCCCAACCGGCCTGGGCGCGCACGTCGCTCTCTGAGCGGCGGGCGATTTTTATGCGTTACCATGATCTCCTCCTGGCTCATCGGGAAGAATTGCTCGATCTTCTCCAGTTGGAGGCCGGCAAGGCCCGCCTGGACGCGCTCGACGAGGTCTTGGATGTGGCTGTCAACAGCCGGCATTATGCTGCCCGCCTCGAGCGCTACCTCCGCCCCCGGCGGCGCAAAGGTGCCATTCCTCTGCTGACTCGCACGGTCGAACTGCGCCAGCCGGTGGGGGTGGTCGGGCAGATTTCGCCCTGGAATTATCCCCTCGTGATGGCGGCTTCGGACGCCATTCCGGCGCTGCTGGCCGGCAATTGCGTCCTTCTCAAACCCGCCGAGGAGACGCCGTTCATCACCCTCTATGGCGTGCATTTGATGCACGAAGCAGGCGTGCCGCAAGACGTCGTTCAGGTGTTGACCGGCAAGGGCCGCGTTATTGCCCCGGCCATGCTCGAGGGCGTCGATTTCCTTTGTTTCACCGGCGGCACCTCGACCGGGCGTCTGCTGGCGGCGCAGGCGGGCGAGCGGCTGATCAAGTGTTCGATGGAACTGGGCGGCAAGAATCCGGCCATCGTGCTGGACGATGCCGACCTGGACAAAGCCGTGATGGGCATTTTACGCGGCGCGTTTTCGAACGCCGGCCAGTTGTGTGTGCATCTGGAGCGCCTGTATGTGCAGCGCGGGATCTACGAACGGTTTGTGTCCGAACTGGCGCGGCGCGTGCAGGCCCTGAAACTGGGCAGCGCCCTGGATTTTTCGATGCAAATGGGGTCGTTGCTGTCACAATCGCAATTGGAAAAGGTGACCTGTCATGTGCAGGATGCCGTCCAGAAGGGCGCGGTGGTGCTGGCGGGCGGCCGGCCCCGCCCGGACCTGGGACCGTATTTCTTCGAGCCGACTCTCCTGAGCGGGGTCACGCCGGAGATGGAGGTCTATGCCGAAGAGACTTTTGGGCCGGTGCTGAGCGTCTATCCTTTCGATGATGTGGAAGAGGCAATCGCGGCGGCCAACGATTCGGTCTATGGCCTGAACGCCAGCATCTGGACGCGCAACCTGCGGCTGGGCCGCGCCATTGCTCGGCGAATCCGGGCCGGGACGGTCAACATCAACGATGGCTTTGCCGCCGCCTGGGGGTCGGTGGACGCCCCGATGGGCGGCATGAAGGCCTCCGGCCTGGGCCGCCGGCACGGGGAGCAGGGCATCTTGAAATACACCGAGTCGCAGACCATCGCCGTCCAGCGGTTAATGCCAATCGGCCCGTTTGGCCGCTTCTCGGTCGAGCGTTATGTCGCTCTGCTGACGGCCATTGTAAAAGCCATGCGAATTTTCCCGCCACTGCGCTGAATGTTTCCGCGCGAGAGGCCTTTCGGGTTTATAATTGCCGCTAATTTGCACTCATAATTCTTTCGAGGAGGCAGATATGTCAAAGAAGAAGCCAGGCGTGATTGGCATTCTGACAGGCGGCGGCGACGTGCCGGGCCTGAACCCGGCCATCCGGGCGGTCACCATCCGCGCCCTGCGCGAGGGCTATCAGGTGATCGGCATCCGCCGCGGCTGGGCCGGCTTGATCGACCTCGTGCGCGACAAGGGAGCCGACAACAGCAACAATTATGTCGTGCTCACCGAGGAGATCGTCAATAAGGCTGGACGAACCGGCGGCACGTTCTTGCACACCTCGCGCACCAACCCTCCAAAAGTCAAAAGAGAAAATGTGCCTGCTCACCTGCGCGACAAGTACACCGAAGAGCGCAACGACCTGACCGAGGAAGTGCTGAAAAACCTCGATTTTCTGGGGGTCGACTACCTGATTCCCATCGGCGGCGACGATACGCTCAGTTACGCCGTCCGTCTTTACCAGGAGGGTTTCAAAGTCGTGGCCATCCCGAAGACGATGGACAACGACGTCCCCGGCACCGACTACTGCATTGGCTTCAGCACCTGCGTTACCCGCACCATTGCGCTGACCAATAACCTGCGCACCATCGGCGGTTCGCACGAACGCATCATGGTGCTGGAGGTCTTCGGGCGGTACGCCGGTTTCACCGCCATGCTGCCCACCATGGCGGGCGCAGCCAATCGCTGTGTGATCCCCGAATGGAAATTCAGCATTGACCGGCTGACCGAGTTGCTGGTCTATGACCGCAATCGCAATCCCAGCAAATACTCGATTGTGCTGGTCTCAGAAGGTGCCATGTTCGAGGGCGGCGAGATGGTCTTCCAGGACCGCACCACCGACGCCTATGGTCACGCGAAACTGGGCGGCATCGGCGATTTGGTTGCTTCTGAAATCCAGAACCGCTCGGCGCAGTACAACAACGGTGTGCCGATCAACATCATCAATCAGAAACTCGGCTACCTGGTGCGCGGCGGCGACCCGGATGCAATCGACTCGGTCGTGCCGATGGCTTTCGGCAACCTGGCCCTCGACCTGATCCTGAAAGGGATTCACGGCCGGTTGGTGGTCCTGAAGAACGGCCGCTACGACAATGTCCCTCTGGATGTGGTCACCGGGACGAAGAAGGTGGTGGATGTGGAGCAGTTCTACAACACCGACCGCTATCGCCCGAAATACGAGTCCTTTGAAATGAAGCCGCTGTTCATCATGACCAGCGAAATTTGAAAAAGCAGACCGGGTTCCTCGAGGAGCCCGGTCTTTGTTCATCATGCTCTGGCGGCGGCCAGTTCGACTTGCGTGTATTTCAGTCGTTCGAGCACTGCCGCAGCAGTATTACACATCACCCGGTAGCCGAGTTTGGGGTCGATTTCCATGAGCGCCCGCAGGGCCTTCCCGTTGATCTCGATCACGCGGACATCTTGTGTGGCGCGCGCCGAGGAAATGTAGGCATACGGTTCGATCAGCGAAGAGACCCCCAGCACTTCACCCGGCGCAATCGAGCCGACCAGGGCGTTGGAAATCGCCCCTTCGCCGCCGCCACTGTAAATGAGGTCCACGTCTCCTTCGATGAGCAGCATGAGTTTTTCGGCGGCGGTATCTTCTTTGACCAGCAATGAATCTTTGGGGTAGGTTTTTTCGTCGGCGATCATCGAGATCGCTTTTAATTGCTCTTCGTTGAGCAGAGCAAAGAAGGGATAACGGCGCAAGAGTTCGGGGGAAACCATGTCACTCTCCTTGGGAATAGCGAATCAATTGTAACACTCTTTCGACCGCCTCACTGACGGCGGCCTCGACTGGCGGCGAGAGTCTTTCGGAAAAATCAACCACGTTCTGGGCCTCTATCGCAACCACGTGAATCTGCGAATCTTTCGGCAGGCGAATCCCCATGCTGCGCCCTACATTGAGTGCATTGCGCAGCGAAGTGTCATGGGCTGAAGCCGAGTGGCCGGCTGTCAGGTCGGGCAGATCGCTGAGCAGAAACTGGCTGACCGTCCCGACCGGTTTCTGGCCGGTGTAGATGGCGTCCACCAGGATGACGCGTTCAGAATCGGTCAGCCGCTCCATGAGACTCAGCCCGCCCAGCGAAACGCAATCGGTCTCGACCTCGGGCCGGCCGGCCGTTACCCGGGCGACTTCCTCCACCACGCGCCAGCCGACGCCATCGTCTCCGAGGATTGGGTTGCCCAAGCCAATCACAAGCGTTTTCATGGAAACATACGAATAGTCGGATAGTCTGAAAGTCTCATAGTTATCCTCCTCACTATGCGACTCTCGACTATCCGACTATCAGACTTAATCCACAAACTGCTTGAGCACGTCCACGATCTCGCCCTGGGCGTTGCGGATGGTGACTTCGAGCGGCATTTGGCCGGGCAGGGAGTGGGTGGCGCAGCCGAAGCAGGGGTCGTAGGCGCGGAAGGCCATCTCGACCATGTTGAGCAGGCCCTCGGTGACGACCGTGCCCTTCTTGATGAGGCTGCTGGCGGCCTTTTGAATGGACATGCTGATCGGCGCGTAG
>CALGPL010000033.1 GCA_937960595.1 uncultured Anaerolineales bacterium
GAGTTTGTCCAGGCCGAGGGCCTGCAGGTCAACGACCTCGAAGTCTGTTTCCCGTTGCCGACTGAGGAGGGTGCCGCCGCCCAGAGGGCGGACGTTGGGGCGAGCAAGCAGGGCGAGGGCATCTTCGAGCGTTTGGGGACGGTAATAGTGGGTAATCATAGCAACTCCTGTCAGGGCGGACGAGTCTATTATACAAGATGTCTGAGAAAGTGTCTGAAAAATCTTCCGAAACCACAGATAAACACAGAGGAACACCGATTTTTCGGATGAACAGCCGTTTTTGAGGCGCCAGAACCCCTTTTATCTGGGTTTGTCTGTGGTTGATTACGAGTTTTCAGGCACTCTCTGACATGGGAAATAAGAGTTGTTTGCAGTTATTATAGATATCTTGTTGATCGCGTTCTAACGAAACATTTACAGAGTGTTCTGGAAAATCTGTTAGAATTTGTCCAAACAATACAGATTATATCCGAATTATCTGAAAGGAGATAACCATGTACGACTTCAATGGGAAAGTTGCGATTGTGACCGGCGCCGCGTCGGGGATCGGCCGGGCGGTGGCCCAGCACTATGCCCGTTACGGGGCAAACGTGGTGGTCTCGGATGTCAACGATGCGGGCGGCGCGGAGACCGTCGAACTGATTCGCGCTGCCGGCGGCGTGGCCGAATATTTCCGGGCGGATGTCTCGCGGCCAACCGACAACGAGCGGCTGGTCAATTTCGCCCTGGAGAAGTTCGGCCGCCTGGACTTTGCCTGCAACAATGCCGGCATCGGCGGCGAACAAAACCCGACCGGCGCTTACAGCATCGAGGCGTGGGACAAGGTCATCGGCATCAATTTGTCGGGCGTGTTCTATGGAATGCGCTTCGAGATTCCGGCCATGCTGCAGAGCGGCGGCGGGGCCATCGTCAACATTGCCTCGATTTTGGGGCAGGTGGCCTTTGCCGGCGCGCCGGCCTATGTAGCGGCCAAACACGGCGTTGTCGGCCTGACGCGCAACGCGGCGGTCGAGTACGGCAAGCACGGCATCCGCGTCAACGCTGTCGGCCCGGCATTCATTCACACGCCGATGATCGCCGCCCTGGACGAGAATCCGGAAATCCGCAACATGTTGGTTGGCCTGCATCCGATTGGCCGTTTGGGCGAGCCGGATGAAGTGGCCGAACTGGTCATGTGGCTGAGTTCCGACAAGGCCTCCTTCGTCACCGGGGCCTACTATGCGGTGGACGGCGGCTATCTGGCGCAGTAAGGAGAGAGAGACCAGGTTTTTGGAGCAACCTGGTCTCTGTTTTTTGAAGAGACGAGATAAATCTCGTTCTACTCTAGCGGCTCGTCGAAGCGCTGGATTTCCAAGAGGTAGCCGTTCGGGTCTTTGAAAAAGCAGTGATAGATGTGATAGCGGGGATTGTGCCTCGGCGGTTGGATGAATTCCACGCCCCGGGCGCGCAGGCGCGCGTAGTGACCGTCCACGTCTTCGGTCACCAGCGTCAGGATGATGCCCTCCGGGCGCGGCGCTTCGAGGTGGGTACAGAAGCCCAGGTAGGCCGAGGGGGCGGCACGGAAGATGCGGCAGACGCCCTGGTCGCGCACGAGCGGCAGGCCGAGGGTCCCGGCGTAGAAGCGCGTGGTGGCCTCCAGTTCGGCGGTATGCAGGAAGGTGATGAATTGTTCGAAACTCATGCTGCGCTGCGGACGGGGCGTTGGGGCGGGGCAAAGAGTTCGGCCAGAAAGCGAGCGCCTTCTTCATCGGTGATGGCCAGCACTTCGTCGCCCGGCTCAAAGCGGCTGTCGCCGCGCGGCAAGGTCACCTTACCATGCCGGATGATGGCAGCGATGACGCACTGGTCGGGCAGCCGCAGATCTTTGATGGCGGCCTGCGTGCCTTTCGCCCCTTCTGGCACTTTTTCTTCCACCAATGAGTAGCGGCCGCGGCGCAGTTTGAGCAGGGTCATCATATCGCCCAGCGACATCTCTTCCTGAATGAGATGCGCCAGCACATCGGCCTGGTTGAGAGCCACATCCACGTGGAAGTTTTCATCGAACAGCCAGGCGTTGCGCGGGTTGTTGACGCGGGCAATGATGCGCGGCACCTTGAACATTTGGCGCGCTATGTAGCAAAGCACCAGGTTGTATGAGTCCGAATTGGTGGTAGCCGCCAGGACGTTGGCCTCGCGGATGCCGGCACGCTCCAGGACGTTCGGGTCGAGGACGCTGCCTTCGCAGATGACCTCGGTCGGCAGTTCTTTGTGCAGATGGGTGAGCAGTTCGGGGCGGTTTTCGATGAGGCGCACTTGATGGCCTTCTTTCACAAGCAGGAAAGCCAGTTGCGCGCCGGTGCGCCCGCCGCCGGCAATGATGACTTTCATAACTGCGCCTCCTTTCCGCTTTCCAGAACGCCTTGCAGACAGGCGATGCCGCTGGCCGTAGCGCTGATGTCGAGGATGTCGCCGGCTTTGAGCAGGGTCTCCGGCGTGGGCAGCGTGGCATGTCCGTTGCGGGTCAGCGCCACGATAACGCACTCGCGGCTGTTTTCGGTAAGCGCCGCGAGCGGGCGGCCTTCCCATTCTTCGGGCAGGACGATTTCATAGACTTCGACCTCCCCGTTGCCGGCGGAGAAGACGGTGTTGAGGCGGGTGTTGTCGAGAATTTCTTCCATGCGTTGCGCTCCCCAGGAGGAGGAACTGACGATTTGAAAGCCAAAGGCCTCCAGCACCGGGCGCAGGGCGGGGGCGTAGTTCCGTACAACCACGTTGCGGATGTGGTATTTTGTCCGCGCAACGTGGGCCACCACAGCATTGACGCTGTCGTCGTCGGTCACAGCGGCCAGGGCGTCGGCGTGTTCAAAGTCGGCGCTTTCCATCAGGTCTGCCGAAAGCAAATCGCCGTAGATGGTGCGGCCCTGAAAGTCGGCGGGGAGTTGGTTGAAGCGCTGGGGAGATGGGTCCATCACGGTCACTTGATGGCCTTTTTTGTAGAGACGATAGGCCAGTTCGGCCCCCAGCCGTCCGCAGCCTACCACAATGGTTTTCATGATTTCTTTCCTTTCTCAATAGACTCTATTCGTCATCACCGCCAAGACATAGAGCACCCAAAATCTTCCTGAAATTGCCAAGAAAACCCTTGGCGCCTTGGCGGTAAAGATAAAGTTGAAAACCTTACGGTACCTGATACGGGACCTCGGTGATGACGATGCCCGGACGGCTGAGCAGCCGTTCGCGCAGGGCATCGGCAGTGTTGGTGTGCAGCAGTTCGTGCCATTTCTTCGAGGGGACAAATTGCGGCACGACGATGGTCAGCGTTTCTCCCGGCTCCTGAAGGGTGAGCACTTCCTCGATGTAATTGAGCAGCGGCTCCATGAGCAAGCGGTAAGGGGATTCGAGGATGACCAGGCGCACGCCCTCGCCCCAGATTTGCCATTTCTGGCGGACTTTTTCGACCTCCTCCGGTTCGAGGCCGACGTGGACGGCGGTCACATCCTCGGAGAGACGGCGGGCGTAGTTCAGCGCCTGCCAGGTGCCGCGGTGGACGGTGCTGACCAGCAGGAGGACGCGGTGGCGTCCGGGACGCAGCGGCTGGCCGGGAAAGTTCTCCAGCGAGAGCCGCCGCGCCAGCGTGGTGTAGTGCCGGTTGACGATCAGGAAGAAGGCCACTACGGTGGGAATGAGAATCAGCACCACCCAGGCGCCGTGTACGAATTTGGTCGCCGCGAAGATGAGCATGACCACAAAGGTACACAGGGCGCCGAAGCCGTTGATCACCATCTTGACCGCCCACTTGGGGTCGTGCTTGAGGGTCGAGCCGCGCTCCTTGAGCGTCTCGCCGGGGCGCAGGTGGCCGATCTTCCGCCAGCGGCGCGCCATGCCGGCCTGCGAAAGCGTGAAGGACATGAAGACGCCTACGGCGTAGAGCGGAATCAGGCGGTTGACGCTGGCCTGAAAGACGACGATCAGCAGCGAGGCGACCAGCGCCAGGGTGACGATGCCATACGAGAAGACCAGCCGTCCGCTGCGCAGGAACAGTTGGCGCGGCAGGAAGCGGTCGCGGGCGACGATGGAACTCAGGCGCGGGAAGTCGGCGAAGGCGGTGTTGGCGGCCATGATGAGGATGACCGTCGTGGCCGAGATGCCGAGCAGATACCAGGCGCTCTCGCGCCCGAAGACGGTGCGGCTCAATTGCGAGATGACCGTCTCGACCTCGGAGGGGGTGGCCCCGATTTTGCCGGTCAGGAAGGAAATGCCCAGGAAGAGCGTGCTCAGGATGGAGGCCATCCAAATCAGGGTGATGCCGGCGTTGCGGCTGCGCGGTTCCTTGAAGGCGGTGATGCCGTCCGAAATGGCCTCGATGCCGGTCAGGGCGGCGGTGCCGCTCGAAAAGGCGTGCAGCAGCAGGAAGGGGGTGACGGTCACCAGGGTTTGGGTCACTTCGATTTCGGGCGGGTCAATCACCTGACCCAGCGCGCCGGTCAGGTACTTGTAGAGGCCGCTCCCGACCGTTATGAACATCGTCGCGAGGAAGAAGTAAGTAGGCACGGCAAAGATGGCGCCCGATTCCTTGACCCCGCGCAGGTTGATGAGCGTCATGAACCAGACGAAGCCGACCGCCAGCAGGACGCGGTACTCGAAGAGTTGCGGAAAGGCCGAGACGATTTGCGCCACGCCCGAAGAAATCGAGACCGCAACCGTCAGGATGTAATCGGTCAGCAGGGCGGCGCCGGCCACCAGGGCAAAACTCTGCCCCAGGTTGTCGCGCGAGACGATGTACGAGCCGCCGCCGTCGGGGTAGGCGTGGATGGTCTGTTCATACGAGAGGGCGACGATGGCCAGCAGGCCGACGATCACCAGCGAGATGGGGAAGACGTAGCCAAAGGCCGCGCTGCCGGCCGCGGCCAGGATGAACAGGATTTCCTGCGAGGCGTAGGCGGTGGACGAGAGGGCGTCGGAGGCGAAGACGGCCAGGCCGATGAATTTGCCGATGGTCTGATGCGGCGCGTCGGCGGTGCGCAGCGGCGGGCCGAAAAGCCAGGTGCGCCAATCGCGCGGCGGCCGCTGCTCCGCCTTGCGATGGATGATGGGAGAGGGATGATCTTCAGGAAGCATAGAGTCTCTTTAGCATAAGACTTTATTCGTAATCACCGCCAGGGCGCGAAGAACGCCAAGAAACTTTCTGAATTCGCCAAGAAGAGACCTTGGCGACTTCCAAATCGGCTTGGCGCCGTGTGGCGCCTTGGCGGTAAAGTTTATTACAAATAAAGTCGATAGAAAAAGCCCTTGCCGGGCAAGAGCAAGGGCTTATTATAGTCCAAATCCTGAGTTTTTGAATTATGACTGGGCAAACGTTTCGATCAGCAATTTCACGTTCCCGCCGGCGGAGTAGAGGATGGGACAGGTGCAGCCGCGCTTGATGTATTCCTGCACTTTGGCGCGGGCCTCCTCCGGCGTGCCGGAGGCGGTGATGCGGTGGACGAGTTCATCCGGCACGAGGTGCTTGGCGCGGTTGATTTGCTCCTTGGTGGCCGGCCAGCCGAGGATGGATTGAATCTCATGCACCACCTCGTCCGAGACGCCGCTGGCCTTGGCGATGTGCGGCTGCTGGGCCAGGTATTGGCAGAGCAGCATCTTGGTCGTCTCAATGGCGCGGTCGTGGTCGTGGTCCACCGAGCAGACGATGAGTTGCGGGCGGTCGAGGTCTTCGAGGGCGCGGCCGGCCTTGCGCGCTCCCTTGTCGAGCAGTTCCAGCGCCCGGTCGTTGTATTCGGGCGGGACGCAGTAGTTCAGCACCGCACCGTCGGCGATTTCGCCGGTCAGTTCCATCATCTGGTCGCCGGTGGCGCCGATCATGATGGGCACGTGGCGCGGCTCGCGGCGGCCATGCACCACGTCCAGTTCGATCTCGTTGACGTGGATGAATTCGCCCTCGAAGGTGACGCGCTCCATGTTCAGCAGACGGCGCAGCACGATGACAGTCTCGCGCATAGCCGTGAGCGGTTTGCGCCGCTCGATGCCGACGTTGCGCGCCAGCGGGTCCCACCAGGCGCCGATGCCGCAGATGACGCGGTTGGGGGCCAGGTCGTCGAGGGTCAGGAAGGTGGCCGCCAGCAGGCCGATGTTGCGCGTCCAGTTATTGATGACGCCGGATCCGACTTTGATGCGTTCGGTGACCGCGGCGTAGGCGGCCATGGGGACGATGGCATCGCGCACCAGGCGGCTCTCGGCCTGCCAGACGGCCTCGAAGCCTTTTTCCTCGGCGTAGCGGACGTAGTCCAGCCCGTCGCGCAGGTCGTGGGAATCTTGCAGGTACAGGGCAATGCGTGACATAGAATCCTCCTTCAGGTGAGTCCGAGCATTTCCAGGCCGCCCAGGGCTTCCAGGTCTTCGGGCAGGTCGAGGTCGAGGCCCAGGGCGGGGTTCTCTACGATTTCCAGCCGTGCTCCGGCCTGGCGGGCGCGTTCGCTGTGACGCTGGAACGAGCCTGGGCCGTAGCCGTACTCGATCAGCCCGGCCGGGTGGACGAACAGGCTGTTGGTCCCGTCGCGGCGCCGGTCGGGGGCGATGACGACGACCGGGGGAGTCTGGCCGCGCTCGAGCAGGGCGCGGATGTCGGGCGGGTCGATCAGCGGCAGGTCGGCGGGCAGGATGAGGACGGCGTGGGCGCCATGGGCGCGGGCGACGACGGTGGCGCGCTGGATGGCGGTGTTGAACTGCGGGGCGCCGTTTTCCAGCACGGTGTGGCCGCCGTGTTCGCGCGTCAGGGCCAGGGCGGCCGGGTCGCGGCTGACCACCAGGGTATGCTCGATTTCGGGGACTTCGTTGAGCGTATCCAGGGTGTGCTGGAGCAGGTAGCGGTTGAGGCGCGTGCGCTGCTCTTCGGTCAGCATGCCGGCCAGACGCGATTTGCCGCGCCGCAGGGGTTTGACGGGAACGATGGCCCAGATGGTCATTGGACGGTGGACGGTAGACGGTGGACGGTAGACGGCGGACGGCGGACGGTGGACGGTAGACGGTGGACGGTGGACGGTGGACGGTAGACGGCGGACGGTGGACGGCGGACGGTGGACGGTGGTCAGCGGTCGGCGGTTAGGAGAGAACGAATGAAGTTTAACACATCTTGCGCCAAACGGCGGCGGTCGGAGGGGGAATTCATCAGGGTGTCGGTGATGAGCGTTTGAACGTTGGCGCGTTGAATCGCTTCGGCCAGGGCGGAGTCGGCGGTGTCGAGCACGAAGCCGGTCAAGAGGCCGCGGTAGCGCTCGGCGACGGCCAGGGCGGAGGGCGGGATGCCCAGTTCGGCGAACATTTTGGCCGCCGGGCCTTTGACGGTCTTGCCGCCGATGATGGGGGAGACGGCGACCCACCTCACCCCCGGCCCCTCTCTCCCAGGGAGAGGGGAAGCCCTCACCCCCGGCCCCTCTCTCCCAGGGAGAGGAGAAGCCCTCACCCCATCCCCCCTGCGCCCCCCTTCTCCTTTCCCAGCGGGAGAGGGGAAGGGGGGATGGGGGGTAGAGGTGAGGTTCAGTATCGGGTCTATGCTCACCCAGGGATTCGACGGGCAGAGGACGACCGCGTCGGCTTCGCGCAGGGCTTCCAGCACGCCGGGGGCCGGGCGGGCGGATTCGAGGCCTGCAAAGCGGAAGCCTCGCACGCGCGGTTCGCAGCGATATTTGACGAAGTATTCCTGAAAGGGCAGTTCGCCGTATTCGTGCGTGTCCACCATCGTACGGACGGGGTCATCGCTCATCGGCAGGACGGTATGGCGCACGCCCCAGGCGCGGCAGAAGTCGCGGGTGATTCGGCTGAGGGGCTGGCCCTCTCTGAGCCGCCGGGTGCGTTCGAGGTGGGTGGCCAGGTCGCGGTCGCCGAGGTTGAACCAGTCCGGGGCGCCGAGGCGGCGCAGGGCTTCCATCGCCTGCCAGGTCTCCTCGGCGCGGCCCCAGCCGGTGACCGGGTTGGCCAGCCCGGCCAGGGTGTAGCAGACCGTATCGAGGTCCGGGCAGATGTAGAGGCCGAAATGCTCGAAGTCATCGCCGGTGTTGACGATGATGGTCAGGTCTTCGGGGGGCAGGAGTTGGGCGAGGCCGTCGGCCAGTTTGGCGCCGCCGACCCCGCCGGCGAGGGCGGTGAGTTTCATGGGAAATTTTGTGTCCATTTGACATGGAGATTCATTTTTTTTCTCACTCCAGCCTGCGAACCGGCTTTCCTGCTCGTTGCGCGGCGCGGACAATTTGCTCCACTTTTCCGCCTGGCTCGGCGTGGATGATCAGCGCTTCGCTTGCTATTTCCAGGACGAGTAAATTGCGTTTGTGGATGCTCTCGGCCTGAGGGCGTTTGACGTAGGCCGGGAAAGGTGAAAGAATCAGCAACTCACCGGCGGCAAGTTTGGGCCTCCATGCCAATGGGATGCGCATCCCTTCCAACCCACGCGCCGGACAGATGACGATGGGACTCTGTCCGCGCAGCAACACCGTGAGCATTTCTTTTTCCACCGGCGACTGAAAGCCGCCGATGACGGCCTGCCCGCTGGCGGCGAGTTCGCGGGCGGTATCGTGCGCTTTCAAGATGAGCCGCGCCGGGCATTTGACGGACGAGAAGATGCCCAGCAGAGGAAGGTCGAGCAGGGCGGGGTCGCCAAGCGCCCAAATTTTAGAGACCTCGGAGGTCTTATTTTTCCAAATCCTGGATGTAATTGCGGAAATCATCGGGCAGATTCCTGGTTTGGAGGTAATCCAGCAGGCGTTGTCTGTATTCTTCGGGCGTTCCGAAATGTTCGGCGATGAATTCGCGGTTGACCAGCGTGCCGTTCCGCAGGTTCATCCATTCGAGGTAATTCGAGAATTCCCATTCCTCGGGCAAAGCGACCAGACCGTCTTTGACCGGGTTGGCGTGGATGTACACGCACAGGTTGAGCAGGTGTTCGTAGGTTTGCACCGGCTTGGCCTGAAATTGCCCTTGAAATAAGACCCCCACGCGGCCGAAGCGCTTGTTGATGGCTTTGGTGTAGGAGACGCCCAGCCGCATCATGGCGCGGGAGACCCTGCCGGAGACCTCCGAGGTCGAGGTCTCCGGGGCCGCGACGACCCGCCCCAGGAGGTGATAGTGCGTGGGCATCAGGCAGTAGGCCAGGGTTTCGACCTGCGGACACAGGTATTTTCTGACGCCTTTCAGAAAATAGAGGTAGTTGGCGCGCTCGAAGAAGACCGCCTGGCGGTTGTTGCCGCGGTTGTAGAAGTGATAGTACTGGTCGGGCAGGAAGGGCGTTGTTCTGCGAGGCATGGGGTTCTCCTAGACCTCCGAGTTCTCCGAGAACTCGGAGGTCTGCGTGGTTTCCATTCGTGGACGGTCACCCCTCCACCATTGCGATCTCTTCCTCCGTCAGGCCATACAACCGATACACGAGGCGGTCAATTTCGCGCTCCCACTCGCTCACATCCGCCTGCGGCTCGGCGCGCTTGGCGGCGAGGATACGCTCGACCAGGGCGGAGATTTGCTTGCTGTCGTCACCTTTTGCAATCGGTATTTGTGAAACATACATTGGCTTAAACTCGTAAAAGCCGCCTTGTTTGGATGCCGCTGTTTTCTGAATAAACCACCAAAACAATCGTGAATTAAGAAGTCCCAGCAGATATTCGACTTCGTCGGTGACACAAATTGAAGTTTTATCATTTGTCAGGTGTCCATCAAAATCTGGAGCATATTGCACTTGGTTGGTAATGGCAGGAATGACAATCTTCGGCTTCTCAAATTCCTCCCAGTATTCAGCGCCCCATCTTTGCAAGGCATACCACTCATAACGAACACCCGTCTCTTCTTTGTTTCGATTTGATAATTCTTTCTTGAACTTCAATAGATGCTCATAAACGGCAGG
>CALGPL010000034.1 GCA_937960595.1 uncultured Anaerolineales bacterium
CGTATTTGCGGCGCATGAGACGTTGGACGTGTTCGAGGGCTTCGGGCGAGGCGTCGGCTTCGGCGCGGGCTTCGAGCCAGTCGCCGAGGAGCGTGCCGTCGGCTTTGCAGGGGGCGATGCGGACGCTTCCCTCGCGGCGGAGGCGTTTGGCTTTGCCCGAATCATACTGCGTCCAGACGTAGAGCGTCTCGCCCTCGCGGGCGAACCAGACGGGCGTGCGGACAGGGGTGCCGTCCTTGCGGTAGGTCTCGAGGTTGAGGTAGTTGTGGTGGGTGAAGGAGTCCATAGGCGTTATTCGTTATTCGTTATTCGTTATTCGTTATTCGTTATTCGTTATTCGTTATTCGTTAGGCGTTAGGCGTTAGGCGTTATTCGTTTTGCGGCGGCGTAGGCGGCAAGGGTGCGTTCGCGGACGGCGGCGTGGTCCACGATGGGCGGGGGGTAGCCGGGGATGCGGACGCCTTTCTCCCAAGGGGCATGGATGGCGTCGGCGGGGAGATGCGCCAGTTCCGGGACCCAGCGGCGGATGTAGTCGCCGTTTGGGTCGAATTTGCGGGATTGCAGGATGGGGTTGAAGATGCGGAAGTACGGCGCGGCGTCGGTGCCGGTGCCGGCCGTCCATTGCCAACCGCCGTTGTTGGCCGCCGGGTCGCCATCGAGCAGGTTTTCCATGAACCAGGCTTCGCCCCAGCGCCAGTCAATGAGCAAATCTTTGACGAGAAAGGAGGCGACAATCATGCGCGCCCGGTTGTGCATCCAGCCTGTCTCTTTGAGTTGACGCATGCCCGCGTCCACCACCGGGACGCCGGTGCGGCCTTCTTTCCAGGCGGCGAATTCGGCTTCGTCGTTGCGCCAGGGGATGTTGGCCAGGGCGGGGTTGAAGGCGGTGCGCAGGACGTGGGGGAAGTGGTAGAGGATGGAGATGTAGAATTCGCGCCAGATGAGTTCGTTGAGCCAGGTTTCGGCGCCCAAGACTTCGGAAGTCTGGGAGACTTCCGAAGTCTGCTTTGCGGCGTGGACGGCTTGGCGGATGGAAATCATGCCGAAGCGCAGGTAGGGGGAGAGGCGGGAGGTGCCGTCGAGGTCGAGGCGGTTGCGGAGATCGGCGTAATTCGTAATTCGTGAGGCGTAATTCGTGATTCGTGAGGAGGTAAAATGCGTGAGGCGGCGGAGGGCTTCGGCTTCGCCGGCGGGGAAGTTCGGGTCATCTTGGGCGTCGGGCAGCGGATCGGAGCGCAGGCCGGGCGGGGTGGGGATGCGCGCCGGCGCCGGCAGCGGAGTCAGGTCGGCGGGGAGGAGCGCTTTCCAGGCTTTGCTGAAGGGCGTGTAGACGGTGTAGGGCGAGCCGTCGGGCTTGAGGACGGCCAGCGGATGGTGGACGGTCTGCCCCTGGACGAGGGTCAGCGGCAGGGCGCGGGCAATCTCGGCGTCGCGCTGGCGGGCGTAGGGGGTGTAGTCTTCCTCGGCGTAGATGACGCTCGCGCCGGTTTCGGCCAGCAGAACGCGCAGCACGTCAAGCGGGTCGCCGCGGCGCAGGAGGAGATAGGAGCCGCGGGCGCGCAGGTCACGGTCGAGGGCGCGCAAGCCGGCGTAGAGGAAGTTGCGCCGTCGAGGGGAAGCGGAATCAAACTTCGGGTCGAGGATGAAGACCGGTATCACGGAAGCAGCCTCGAGCGCGGCACGAAGCGCCGGGTTGTCGGTCAGGCGCAGGTCGCGGCGAATCCACCAGAGGGAGGGCATAGGTCGAAAGTCGGAAGTCAAAAGTCAAAAGTCGAAAGTCGGAAGTCGAAAGTCAGAGGTCGAGGAGGCCAGTTTTGCCTTCGGTCAGGGCCGAGAAGATGGTTTCGGCCAGGGCTTGCGGGGCGAGGGCATTCTTGGGCATGGAAAAGGGGACTTTGTGCCAGAAGGGGGTGTCCACCGCGCCGGGGCGGACAACCAGCGCCGGGCGGCGGGTCTCTTTGCGCAGGGCTTCGGCAAAGGCTTCGAGGCCGGCTTTGGCGGCAGCGTAGGCGCTCAGGCCGGGCAGACGCAGGCGTTCGTGCACCGCGCCGAGGAAGACCAGGCGCGCGTCGGGGGCGAGCAAGGGCAAGCTGGCCTGGGCGGTCAGGAAGGCGCCCGTCAGGTTGGCGGCGAGGAGGCGGTTCCAGTCGGCGGGGGTCATTTCGGCGACCTTGAGGGAGGCGATGTCGCCGGCGGTGTAGAGGAAGAGGTCGAAGGCGGGGAGCATTTCGCCTGCCATGCGCGCCGCAGCAGCGACCTGCGAGGGCTGGGTCACATCGGCGGCGATGACGTGCGGCGTGAGGGCTTTCATCTCGCTCGGACGGCGGGAGACGGCAACGACGGCGAGGCCTTCGTCCACGAGTTTTTGGGTCAGGGCTTTGCCGATTCCACCGGCAGCGCCCCAGAGGATAGCGTTTTTCATAGATGGTTCTCCAGTTCAAGTAAAGCCTGGTCTTTGCCTTTGGCTTCCAGCATCAGGTCGAACTCGCCGTGCCGACTCCAGCGCTCGCCCCAGGTTTTGAAATCGGCGGGGTCGGCGTCCGCGGCGTGGTTGCCGAGGCGTCCGCCTGCGGCTTGGGAGGAGAAATGTACCTTTGGCGGCCCGTCTTCGGCGCGCCAGGTGGCGAAGACCGCGCCGAGCAGGTCGTCGAGGTCGCCCGGGCCGGGGTTGGCGGCGTAGTGCAGATTGTCGAAGACGACCGGCAGGCCTGTCCGCTGCGAGACGACGAGGGCATCGGCAGGGGTGTAACTGCGTTCATCGTTCTCGATGACCAAGCGGCGGCGCAGGTCGGGGGCCAGGCGGTCTACCGTTTCGCAGAAGCGCTCGATGGCGGCGGCTTTGTCGCCGTAGATGCCGCCCAGGTGGACGACAATCTTGTGGGAAAAGTCCAGGCCGAGTTCGCTCAGGAAGCGGGCCGAGTAGGCGATTTCGTCTACGGCGCGGGCGACAATGCCGGGGTCGGGGGAGTTGAGGACGGTGTATTGACCGGGATGGAAGGAGAGCCGCATCCCCTCGGCGCGGACGAGGGCGCCGATCTCCCGCAGGTCGGCGCGGAACTCGTCCCACCAGCGCACCCCGTTGATCGGATGCGAGCCGAACGGGACGACACTCGACCCGACGCGAAAGAGTCGCCAACCATGGGCGAGGTTGTGCGCGAGGATGGCGCGCAGGTCGTCGAGGTTCTGGCGGATGAGCGCCCGCAGTTTTTCCGGCGAGGCGGTTCTTAAGGTGCAGTCATGGTTGGTCGTGCGGCCGAGAAGCAGGGAGACGCACGGGTAGCCGATGCGGTGGAGGGACATGAGGAGTCTGATAGTCGGATAGTCGCGTAGTCTGATAGTCGCGTAGTCGGAGCGGGCGGTCAGTCGAGGAGTTCGGGCGGGACGGGCTGAGGGATTTGCTCCGGGAAGAGCATGTGCAGGACGTCCAGCACTTTGTGGGCGAAGTTGGGGTCGAAGGTGTAGAAGCCCTCGTACATGCGCGGCTCGTCGGGCAGGCGGTCGGCGGCGCTGATTTCTTCGGCCAGCAGGGTCATGTGGACGCCGGGGCCGTAGGCGATGACGAACCAGTACTGCTCGAGGGGCGTGCCGCCGGTGTCCACGATGGTCGTCTTGGGCAGTTGCGGCGGCGGGACGTCGGGGACGCCGTAGAGCCACAACCCCTGGACGGCTTCGCTCAGGCGGGCGTAGCGCTCGCCTTGGTCGGCAAAGCGCGAGAAGGCCTGGAAGGAGACGTGCATGTCCGCCGCGCCCGGGTTGGACAGGACGAAATCCTCGATAAGGTGGCTGATTTCGACCATGCCCTGGACGGTGAAAATGTAGCGGAAGTTGACCCGCTGCAGGTCGGCGGAGGTGGCGCTTTTGAGGAAGGCCTCGGCGCGGGGCGGGAAAAGCGGCAGGAGTTTGCCGAAGAATTGGGCCAGGATTTCACGGTTGACGGTCATGGCTGTGCTCCAAAATTACGAGGCAAGGTTTGGCTTGGTCTGCGCAAATCAGAGATTGGCTACGTTCTGAATAGTTGCGGCAAGGCTTTGATGGGTCTGCGCAAATCAGAGATTTGCGCCACGTTCCGGGCCAAAGATTTCCGTCATCTTCCGGCGGCGGAAGTCGAAGATGTGCTCCAATTTGCGGCGCACCCAGACGGCGTGGACCAGGTCGCCGAGGGGACCGAAGGGCAGGGCGTAGGTGACGCGGTCGGTCATCCAGACGCCGCCCTCGGCCGGCTCGAAGAGATGCTCGTGGTACCAGAAGCGGTAGGGCCCCAGGCGCTGTTCGTCCACGAAATAGCGGCCTTCGACGACGTGGGCGATTTCGGTCAGCCAGAGCGAGCGGACGAAGGGCAGGAAGCGGACGCGGTACTCGATGAGTTGCCCGGCGTACATGGGCGGTTCGCCGCCGGCGACGATTTGGAAGTCCATGTCGGGCGGCGTCATCTCGTTCAGGTTGGCCGGGGTGGCAAAGTAGGGCCAGACGCGCTCGATGGGGGCGGGGAGGAATTGGCGGCGGATGAGACGATAGAGCATAGTCGGATGGTCGAGTAGTCGAATAGTCGGGTAATCGCTAGTTGAGGGGTTAGCGGGCAAGACGGCGGCCAAGGGCCGATTGGAGCATGAGGAATTCGCCGATGTTCTCGGAGTTGAGCAGGCCGATGAGGGTGTCATCCTGCACAACCGGGAAGAGGTGGCAGTCGCAGGCCTGCAGGCGGGCGAGGGCGGCCTCGAGCATGTCGCCGGGGTGGACGATTTCGAAGTCGCGGCGCATGACGGCGTCCACGCGCAGGGCTTCGTCATGCCGGGCGAGGGCTTTCATCAGGTCGGCGCGGGTCAACACGCCGACAACGCGCCCGTCCTCCACGACCGGGAAATCCTGCTGCGGGGTGGCGAGCAGGTAGTCCACCGCCTGGCGGAGACGGTCGGACGGGGCGAGGGTCTTGAACTCGGTCATCATTGCCTGGCGGACGGGGATGCCGCTCAGGCCGGATTTCATCTGCACCATGCTGGCCTCCTGCTGGGCGCCGATCCAGACGAAGAAGGCGATGAAGAGCAGGAAGGGGTTGCTGAACAGGCCGATGATGCCGAAGAGGAAAGCCATGCCCTGCCCGATGCTGGCGGCGATTTGCGTCGCTTGGACGTAGTCGAGGCGCAGGGCCAGGAGCGCCCGCAGGACGCGCCCGCCGTCCATCGGGAAGGCCGGCAGCAGGTTGAAGCCGACCAGGAACAGGTTGACGACCATCAGCCGCTCGAGGAACGGGCCGCCGGTCAGCGGCAGGTTGGGGAGCGGGGCCAGGCTGCGGGTCAGGAAGAGATACGCAAACAAGAGGGCGGCGATGACCACGTTGACGGCCGGGCCGGCCAGCGCCACCCACAGTTCCTGAAGCGGCTTGTCGGGCATGCGCTCCAGGCGGGCGACGCCGCCGATGGGCAGCAGGGTGATGTCGCGGGTCTTGATGCCGTAGCGGCGGGCAGTCAAGGCGTGGCCGTATTCGTGCAGGACGACCGAGAGGAAGAGCAAGAGCAGGAAGCCGACGCCTTCGAGCGTGCCGGCCAGCGTGCGCGTCTGCACCCAGTAACTGAAGCCGAAGAAGGCAATCAGGAGCAGGAAGGTGGTGTGAATGTAAACGTCAATGCCGGCAAAGCGGCCGAGTTTCCAAGACCATTTCATTGGCGACCTCCGTAATCAATCCAGATATATTCACTCTTATTTTATCGGTCGGATGTTAGCAGGGCTTCAGAAGAATGTATAAAACGTATCAGCAAAAGTTCATCTGCCCATTTGCCGGCTGCGACGCAGGACGAAAAGCTCGTCCGCGTTACATTTCGACGTACAGTTTGCCGTCTTCGACCGCCAGCGGGAAGGTGTGCAGCGGAGCGGGCTGCTTGCCCATCTCCAGCAGGCGGCGCGACCATTCGGGGATTTTCATGCCGGCGAAGCCGGTCACCCAGTCGAGGTTCTCGCCGCTGTTGAGGTCGAATTTGCTGCCGTGGAACGGGCAGGCGATGGTCTCGCCGTCCACTTTGCCGCCCGCCAGCGGCAGGCCCAGGTGCGGGCACTTGTTCGAGACGGCGCGGAAGCCCTCGCCGAGCCGCACGACCAGGACGGAGGCGCCTTCGACGTGGAAGACTTTCCGCCCCTCGGCGGGGAAATCAGAGAGGTTGGTGAGGAAGATGCGGTTGGACATGGTTTTCTCCTTTTTTGTAGGACAGGCTTTCTAGCCTGTCGTTTTAGCCTGTCAATTTGGACAGCCTCGAAAGGCTGTCCTACTTCAAACTTTCCAGCAGTGCCACAGTGGCTTCGATGACTTGCGCCTGCTGTTCTTCTCTTGAAATTGTAGCAGGATTGTCGCCGTTTTGGTCGCCGTACCAGCCGAACTGGGCATGGTTGCCGCCTTGGATGACGACCCAAACGGTCTCCGGCGGCAGGAGCGGACGGGAGGCGTCAATTTTTTCGGGCGTGGCCAGACCGTCTCGGGAGGCGGAAATCGAGGCGACGCGCAGCCCCGATTGACTCAGGTCATCCGAAGCGGCCGGGTAGGCGGCCCACAAGACGAGTCCCTGCACCGACCCCGGATGGGCCGCGGCAAAATTGGCCGCCATCGCCCCGCCGAGGGAGTGTCCGCCCACCGCCCAGCGTTCGATCTGCGGATTGGCGGCGATGACCTCGGCGGCCGCGTCCGGGTCGAAGACGGCCAGGCTGAGCGGCATGCGCACCAGGGCAACGAAGTAGCCGCGGTCGGCGATGGCCTGCGCGGCCGGGGCGTAGGCGCGGAAGTCAACGCGCCCGCCCGGGTAGAGAATCAGGCCGACGGTCGGCGCGCCGCCGTCGGGGACGAAGGTCAGCCAGCGTTCGTTTGCGCCGACCTGCTCCAGCCCCGGCACGCGCTCGAAGACCTGGGGCATCGGCCGGGCCGGCGTCAGCCCCCAGGCGAGGAAGGCCAGGACGGCCAAAAGCAGGAGGCCGAGAACGGCAAGCGAGAGGGAAAGAAGTGAGCGTTTTTTGCGCATATATTCTCCATGGCTATTGTAGGACAGGCTTTTAGCCTGTCGTTTTGACAGCCTCGAAAGGCT
>CALGPL010000035.1 GCA_937960595.1 uncultured Anaerolineales bacterium
CCATTTTCCTGCAAATACAAAACCATCTGCTCCATATAAAACTGATGAAAAGCCCGATCCTGCTCCAGGTACCTTCGCTGCTCTTCTTCGCTGGGGTCAAGATTATTGCGGTTCGGCAAAGTCTCCACGTAGCGCCTCATCTCTGCCGGGAAGGTCTCCGCATCAAAAAAGTCCTCCACGATCACCGGCGTCGGGGTGGGGGTGGGGGTCGGCGTCGGCGTGAGCGTGGGGGTGGGAGTCGGATAGTCGGCGGTCTGCCGTCCACCGTCCGCCGTCTGCGTTCCGCCGTCCACGGTCTGCGGTCCGCGGTCTGTCACCTGCGGCGCGCAGGCAGCCAACAGGAAGGCGGCGAGCAGGAGGAGGGGGAGGATGGCGCGTTTCATGGGTGGACGGTGGATGGCGCGGCGTTTCTGAAAAAGATTATACAACAGAGACGGCGGTCGGCGGCGGGGAACGTCGGAAACGAGTCTGGGAATTTGAAAACGAGTCTGGAGAGGTTCGGAAACGAGTCATAACAGGATGACCAACGAGTCAGGGGAGGATTCTGGACAATTGTCGGTGAAGGAAGCGAATTTTGGTGGGCGGGAAGGAAAATTCGTGCAAATATGGAAGCGGGTTTCCTGGCGGTTCAGGCCGTCTTTTTGCGTCCGTATGTTTCCAGATGGACGCGCTCAGGGTCGTACTGCGTGCGCGGCGGCTTCTCCTCGGCCGGGTAGCCGACGTAGACCAGCGCCAGCGGGGTGACGTGACGCGGCAGGCCGACCACCTCGCGCACCACCCGCTCGAACTCCGCCACCGGATGCACGCCCACCCAGACCGTCCCCAGCCCCAGGCTGACGGCGGCAATCAGGATGTTCTCGACCGCCGCCGAGCAATCCTGCTCCCAAAACAGGCGCGCCGCCGGATTGGTCGAAAGCGACGGGTTGCCGCAGACGACGATCGCCGCCGGGGCGTTGCGGTTGCCGAAGATCAACCGCTTGCGGAACTGCGCCAGTTTCTCCGCCTCGGTGACGAGGACGAATTCCCACGGCTTGCAATTCATCGCCGAGGGCGCGGCCATGGCCGCCTGCAGGAGCAGGTCGAGTTTTTCCGGCTCGACCGGCTGCTCAGTGTACTTGCGGATGCTCCGGCGGCGGAAGAGGGTCTCAAGAGCAGGGTTCATCGCGAAGGACGGTGGATGGTGGACGGTGGACGGTGGACGGTGGACGGTGGATGGTGGACGGTCCACGGTCTACCGTCTACCGTCTAATCGGGGAACATCTTCTCGAACACTTCCGGGCAGTATTGCTGCACCATCTCGCTCGTCAGGCCGTTCTCTCTGCAGATGGCCGCATAGAGGTCCACCGAGGGGCGGCGGATGCGCTGTTGGGTTTCCGGGTCGAGGCCCCACAAGCCGAAGCGCTGCGTCCAGCCGCGTTCCCACTCGAAGTTATCCACCAGCGACCAGTGGAAGTAGCCCTTGACCGGCCAGTTGAAATTCACCGCCCGCCACATCTGATGGATGTGCTGCGCCAGGTAGCGCGGCCGCAGGCGGTCGTCGGGGTCTTCGACGCCGTTCTCGGTGATGAGGATGGGCAGGTTCGGATAGGTGTGCTGCGCCCAGCGGATGCTCTGAAACAGACCTTCGGGAATGTTGGCGATGAAACCGGTCGGGCTGAGATCGGCCTCCTTGGGGTAGTAAGCGCGGCTGAAGAGTTCGCGCGGCCGGCGCAGGTCGAAGGCGACCGTGTCCACCGAGTAATAGTTCAGGCCGAGGTAATCCTGCGTCCCTTTGGCCTCCGGCACGCGGAAGTTGCCCAGCGGCGTGCGCATGACGCCCGTGCTGATGCCGCTCGGGAAGCCCAGGTTAATGCCGCTGTAGCGGATGTTCCGCATCAGCCGGTCGAGCGGCGAGGCGGGATGGGCCGGCGCCTGCGGCCGGTAGTGCAGGGCATAGCCGACGCGCGCCTCGGGCTGAATCTCGTGGATGGCTCGGTAGGCGGCGGCATGCCCGCGCAGCAGGTTCGCCAGGACGCGCATCGCCAGTTTGTTATCTTGCTTGCCGGGCGGAAAGTCGCCGCTCAGGTAGCCGCTCAGGGCATAGACGTTCGGCTCGTTGATCGTGCACCACAGCGTGCAATATTCCTTGAGCGCCTCCACCGTTTTGCGGACGAACTTCTCGAAGAGCGGCACGACCGCCTCGTTTTCCCAGCCCCGTCCTGAGCCGGTCGAAGGATCGCCCATTTCGTACACCCAAAGCGGATCGGTGAAGTGGTGCAGGCTGACCAGCGGGGTCATGCCGCGCTCGTGCAGGCCGCGCAGCATGGCGCGGTAACGCTCCAGAGCCTCCTCGTCCCAGCGATCGGGCGCGGGCTGGATGCGGCTCCACTCGACCGAAAGACGATGGGCATTTTGCCCGGCCTCGGCGGCGCGGTCAAAATCCTCCTTCCAGCGTCCGCCCCACCAGTCGCAGGCCAGGCCCGATTTGTGTTTCGTGCGGCCTTCCTGCTCCCAGCGGTACCAGTTGTTGTTCGTATTGTTGCCTTCGACCTGATGGGCCGCCGTGGCGCAGCCCCACAGGAAGCCTTTGGGGAAGTGAAAGGATGCAGCAGGCATATTCAACTCCAGTGTTCAGTATTCAGTGGGCGGCAGACTGTTGGCGGGCCAGATAGGCCAGGTAGAGCGCCACCGAACCGGCGACGGCGGCGTTGAGCGATTCGATCTTTCCCTGCATCGGCAGGCGGACGAGGAAATCGCATTTGGATTTGACCAGCGGACGAATGCCCTCGCCCTCCGAGCCGACGACGAGCGCCAGCCCGCCCGTCCACTCGACCTCGGACGGGGCGCGCGCTTCGGGAGCCTGGTCCAACCCGACGGTCCAGACGCCCGCCGCGCGCAGTTCGTCAATCGCCTGGGAAAGGTTCATCTGGGCGACGAGCAGATGCTCCGAGGCGCCCGACGAGGCGTTGACCACCGCCGGCGTCACCTCCACCGTCCGCGCCAGGGGCAGCAAGATGCCGTGCACGCCGACCGCCTCCGCCGTGCGCAACAGGGCGCCGAAGTTCAACGGGTCGTTGAGCGTATCCAGGAGCAGCACGAAGGGCGGCTCGCCGCGCCGCTCGGCCAGAGCGAGCAGGTCGGCCAGGGTCACGTAGGGATAGCCGCTCGTCTCGAGGACGACGCCCTGGTGGGCGGGGTGGATTTTGTCCAGGGCCGGGCGCGGGGCGCGGCGGACCGGAATGCGGCGCGCTTCCGCCAGGCGCAGGATCTCGGCCAGGCGGCCCTTCTCCTGGGCGCCCTCGGCCACCTGCAGCCCAAAGACCTGCCGCCGCCTGGCGCGCAGGGCCTCATAGACGGCGTTGCGCGAGTAGAGCCATTCTCTCATCGGCCTGATTCTAACACGGGCGCGGCCTCTCCCGCGCCCTGGATTGGAACCTTATGGCAGCACGGTCAAGTCGAAGACAAAGGGAACCGGCTCGGTGATGCCGGTGAAGGGGTCAAAAGTGACCCACAGGATGACGGGGATGGTTTCCCCGACCCGAAGCGGAGAAAGGATGCGGTAGGAACTTCCTTGCTGCATTTGGAAGGTTTCGCCCTCGCCTGGGCCGCCCCCGCCGCCGCCAAAGAATTGGAAATCGAAAGCCCGCGCCGGGTCGGGGAATTCGATTTGTAAATCGGTGTAAACGTAGAGTTCGGTGGGACGCTCCCGCAGTTCGTCTTCGATGGCCGTCCTCGGGCCGCGGGCCTCGAGATCAATGGTCAGGGTGGATTGGCTCAAACGCGGAGTGACCACGATTTCGATCCCGCTGGCAGTTCGGAGGGCGTCCGGCGGGAGATATTCGTAGGCGGGGAGGGCGCAATGTTCTGCCCACAGGTCGAGTTCAAAGGCGATCGGTTCGGGGATGCCGAGATAGTCGTTGAAGGTGACCAGGGCGATGACGTGAAGCGGTTGGCCCTCTTCAAGCGGGGTCCGAAGACGGTAGGCGGCTCCCTGACCGAGAATCTCGAAATCGCCGGTCTCGCCGCTCCCGCCTCCGCCGCCAAAGCCTTCCAGTTCGAGAGGAATGCCGTCCGCGCTGGCGGTGAGGGCCAAATCGTTGACCAGGGGGGGAATCTCATTGTTGGGGAATTGGCCGGCGAATCCCTCTGGAAACGTGCCGTTCAGGTTGAAGGTCAATTCGGTGCAGGTCAGGTGGCCGCTGGCCTCCAGGAGGATTCCGTCCTTGACGATGACCGTCGGGCTGAGCCGTTGGTAAACGGCGCCGGGGGTGGCTGTCGGGGTGGGCGTGAGGGATTCTTCGGCCGGTCTGTTTCGAGCGCGCAGGTTGGCGAGAAAAGCCCAGGCCAGGAGGACAATAAAGACCAGAGTGCCTGTGAGAGCAAATCGGAAGATGGATTTCATCGGTTGCCTCCGCCGTTGGATTTGGACGCCCCTATTCTCGGCGTTTTCGCCCCCTTTTTCAACTGCGGAATCCCGTAGCGTTTCGAGGGCCGCTTTGCCTGCGGATTCCCGTAGGCGGCTCGCCGAGAGTTTCAGGACGGCCTCGGTGCGCGAGGCAACCCCAAGTTTCGTATAGATATTGCTGAGATGGAACTCAACGGTGCGATTGGAAACGCCGAGGGCGGCGGCCATCTGCTTATTGCTCTTGCCCTGCAGCAGCAATTCGATGACCTCCCCCTCGCGCCGGCTGAAGTTTTGGTCGTTCATGGTGGCAGGAGAAACACACAGGGGCTGTGACAAAAAAGAGCGACAAGACAAGCCGGCGACAAGGAAAAGTCCTCAACCCCAGCGCCAGGTTGTGCCGTCTTTGCCGTCTTCAAGGGTCACGCCGAGTTCTTTGAGGCGGTCGCGGATGAGATCCGACATCGCCCAGTTCTTCTGTTTGCGCATTTCGGCGCGCACCTCGATCAGCAGTTCGATGAACGGATCGGCCTGGCTGCCTGCGCCGGTCTTTTCCTCCAGCCGCAGGCCGAAGACCTCGGCCAGGGCGCGCAGGGTCTGTTGGGCGGGTTGGAGTTGGGCGGCGGTGGCGCCGGCGTCGCGGGCGGTGTTGATCGCCCGGACGAGTTCGAACAGGTGGCCGAGGGCGCCGGCGGTGTTGAAGTCGTCGTCCATGGCCTCGACAAAGGCCTGTCGGGTCGCTTCGGCCTGGGCGCGCAGGGCGTCGGCGGCCTCGGGGGAGAGACCGGCCGCGGAGGGAGAGGCCGGCCGCAGTCCGGAACGCAGGCGCTCGAGGCCTTTTTCGGCGGCGTCCAGCGCTTCGTCGGTGAAGACCAGCGGGGCGCGGTATGAACCGGTCAGGACCAGCATGCGCATCACATCGGCCGGGCGCTTTTTGAGGAATTCGTTGATGGTGATGAGGTTGCCGGTGGATTTGGACATCTTTTCGCCGCCCAGTTGCAGCATGCCGTTGTGGATCCAGTAGCGGGCAAAGGGTTTGCCGGTGAAGGCTTCGCTCTGGGCGATTTCGTTTTCGTGGTGCGGGAAGACGAGGTCGTTGCCGCCGCCGTGGATGTCGATCTGCTCGCCGAGTTCGGCCAGGTTCATGGCCGAGCACTCGATGTGCCAGCCCGGGCGGCCCTTGCCCCAGGGCGAATCCCAGGCGGGTTCGCCGGGTTTGGCGGCCTTCCAGAGGGCGAAGTCCATCGGATGTTCTTTCTGCTCGCCGACCTCGATGCGCGCCCCGGCCTGCATTTCTTCCAGCCGGCGGCCGGAGAGTTTGCCGTATTCGCCGAATTTTGTGACGCGGAAGTACACGTCGCCGTTGGGCGCGGCGTAGGCGTAGCCCTTGTCGATCAGGCCCTGGATCATGGCCTGGATTTTGTCCATCGTTTGGGTGGCGCGCGGGTTGGCGCTGGCCGGCAGGACGTTCAGGTCGGCCAGGTTCTTTTGATAGTCGCGGATGTAGCCTTCGGCTAATTCGAAGGGGTCAACGCCCAATTGATGGGCGCGGGCGATGATCTTGTCGTCCACATCGGTGAAGTTCATGACGAATTTGACGTCGTAGCCGCGGTAGATGAGGTGGCGGCGGATGATGTCGAAGACGAGCGCCGACATGGCGTGGCCGACGTGCGCCTCCGAATAGACGGTCACGCCGCACACGTACATGCGCACCTTGCCGGGTTCGATGGTCTGGAATTCTTCTTTCTGGCGGGTCAGGGTGTTGTAGACGCGTACCATGCGATTCTCCTCGTAATGATGGCGCCTATTATAACCACAATTGGAGACAAAAAATCTCCCGCAGGTTTTCGGCTGCGGGAGATTTCTCAGGCTAAATTTTCCATCAATTCCATCGGCACGACGGCCGCTCCGACAATTCCCGGCCCGGTATGCACCCCCAAGACCGGCGAGATGCGCAGGATTTCCAGCCGGCGGACATGGAGCCGTTCTTGCAGGAGTTTGGCCAGATGGCTGGCGCCTTCCTGGTAGTGTCCGTGCATCACGCTGACCCAAAGCGCCTCTTCTCCGTACCTCTGATGCAGAAAGTCGGCGATGGTTTCGAGAGCGTTGGGAATGGTGCGGCTTTTGCCCACCGTGCTGTATTTGCCGTCTTCATGATCGACGCGAATGATCGGCTTGATCTTCAGGACCGACCCCAGCAGGGCCTGGACGCGTCCGATGCGGCCGCCGCGCGCCAGGTATTCGAGCGTCTCGAGGGTGTAGATGACCTCGGTCTTCTGGCGGATCTGGGCCAGCCGCTCCAGGATGGCGTCTTTGGTCCAGCCGGCGCGGGCGGCCAGGGCGGCTGCCAGCACCTGGAAGCGCTGTCCGCCGGAGAGGGTGAACGAGTCGACCACGTGGACGACTTTTTCTTTGAATTGTTCAGCGCCCATGCGGGCCGAGTTGATCGTTCCGCTCAGGCCGGAGGAGATGTGAATCGAGAGTACCTGCCCGGCCGCGGTCAATTTCTGGTATAGATTGGCAAAGATGCCGCTCGAGGGCTGGGCAGTGGAGGGAATTTGCGGATACATGGCTGCCAGACGGGCGTAGAACTCGTCGGGGGTCAGATCGGCCGAATTGACCTCTCCTTCCGGGAACTGAATAAACAGCGGCGCCTCGACAATTCCAAGCGCCTCGCGCTCTTCGGCAGTCAGGTCGGCTGCACAATCGGTGACAATTTTCATGGTTTCTCACTTTCTGAAAAAGATTATAATGAATGCAAAGAGGTTTTGGGGCGTTGGGCGGAATCTCTAATCTGTTTCTTAGGCAACCAGGCGCTCCCTTTCTGGTCGCAGCCCGACCTCTTTTCGAAAATGATCATACGGCGCCTTCTTCCCCCTCTTTTGATCTTTTTCCTGACTGCCCTTGCCTGCAGACAGAGCGAGCCTCCCCGCCCGTTTGTGGACCGCTATGCTCTTGTGCCGGATGTCAAGTATGGCCCCGAGTCCGACTACTGGCCGCCGACGGCCGCCCCAGGCTGGACTCAGCCCGAACCGCTCCCCTACCCGGTCAACACGGCCGGCGGCGAAGACAGCCCCTTCCTGCTCCCCGACGGACAGACGCTCTACTTTGTCTTCACGCCAGATGTGAGCATCCCGGCCGAAAGACAAGTCCTGGATGGCGTGACCGGGCTATGGGTCACGCACCGCAGCGGCGAGGTCTGGAGCGAGCCGGAGCGGGTCTGGCTCTCTGCACCTGGTGAACTGTCGCTGGACGGCTGCGAGTTCATTGCCGGGGATTTGATGTATTTCTGCACCGTTCGCGTCGGTTTCTCGGAGCCCCAGTGGTTCCGCGCCGACCTGGTCGATGGCCGCTGGCAACATTGGCGTTCCGCCGGGGACGAACTCAGGCAGACCGCCTATGAGGTGGGCGAACTGCACATTTCCGGCGACGGGCAGGAACTCTATTTCCACTCCAGGCGCGCCGGCGGCCTCGGCGACCTGGATCTCTGGGTCTCGCATAGGACGCCCGCCGGGTGGGGCGAGCCGGTTAATTTGGGGGCGAGTGTCAACACTCCCTATTGGGAAGGCTGGCCCTATCTCAGCCCGGATGGACAGGCCTTGTGGTTCTGCGGACAAAGCACCAGGGGACGCCCGGGACCGGCCATTTTTCGGTCTCTGCGCCGCCCCGACGGCTCTTGGGGGCAGGCCGAAGAAATCATTTCCACCTTTGCCGGCGAACCTACGTTGAGTCCCGACGGGCGAACGCTCTACTTCGTTCACCACTATTTTTCAGCAGATTTGAGCACCATGCTGGAAGCAGATATTTACGTTTCGCACCAGATTCCCTGAACCGCCTTCGGCCGGTGATCGTCCATTTTTTTACAGATCACTGTTCTTCCGGTCGGGCGAAGATCATCCTGCCGGCGGCTGTTTGCAGGACTTTGGTGACGACGACATCTACGGTTTTGCCGATCAGTTTGTTGCCGTTTTCGATCACCACCATCGTCCCATCGTCCATGTAACCCACGCCCTGGTTGGCCTCTTTGCCTTCCTGGATGACGCTGATGGAGAGCATTTCGCCGGGCAAGACGATGGACTTGACGGCGTTGGCCAATTCATTGACGTTGAGGATTGGGACGCCCTGCAGTTCGGCAATGCGGTTGAGGTTGTAGTCGTTGGTCAGAATCGGGCATTTCAATTGCCGCGCCAGAATGACCAATTTATCGTCCACCTCGCGCACGCCTTCCACGTCGATGTCGCTGATGCGAACCACCACCGAGGGGGCCTTCTGCAGTTCGGCCAGCACCTCCATGCCGCGCCGGCCGCGAGCGCGCCGCAGACTGTCGGGCGAATCGGCGATATATTGCAGTTCGTTCAGCACGAAGCGCGGGATGAGCAAGGTGCCGGGCAGGAAGCCGGTCCGGGCGATGTCGGCCACCCGCCCGTCAATGATGACGCTGGTATCCAACAGGGTGGTGCGGTTGGAGGTGGGGAATCCGCCTCCCGATCCGTCCTCGCGGCGGCTGGTCAGGGCGCCCATGATGTTGGCGAAATCGCTCTGGCGCATGACGAAGAGCGAGACGCTGAAGTACGTGAAGAGCAAGACGCCGACGAACGGCAGAATCTTGCCGAAGGGATCGGGCAGCAGCGAGAGAGGGAAAGAGAGCAAGGCTGCCACGATCAGGCCGACCACCAGCCCAACCATGCCGGCGAAGAGAGTCTCGGCGGAGAGGCGTCCCAGCGTCGCCCGCAGGCTGCGCATGGGGCGGGTCGTCAGGAAGGGGGTCAGCACCAGACCGACCAGCGCGCCGACCAGACTGACGGTCAGGGTGTAGAGCATTTGCTGTTCGTCGTTGAAACGTCCCAACCAGTTGCCCGCGTAAGCCCCCAGAATGGAAAAGACGATCATGCCCAGCAGCCGCGCAATGAAGTCACTGCTCATGAGATAACTCCTTGAATAAAAAAGATGATAGCGTGTTCATGATAGCACGCCTGCGAGGGAACGTCAACGGTGACGCTTTGTGCAGGCAGGAACATAAAGGGGCAGGTGGTGAGCCTGCCCCTCGGAAGACAGCAAAAACGGTTACTTCTTGATGACCAGTTCCTTGAGCAACGTGCCGAGGCGGGTGATGCCCTCGCGAATATCGTCGGGATTGGAATACGAAAAGTTGAGGCGCATGGTGTTCTCGCCGCCGCCGTTCGGGTGGAACGGTCCGCCCGGGACAAAGGCCACCTTGTACTCGATGGCTTTCTTGAGCACCTCGGCCGCGTCCATGCCCTCCGGCAGGATGCCCCACAGGAACATGCCGCCTTGCGGGCGCGTCCAGCGCACCTCGGCCGGGAAGACCTCATCCATCGTCTCGAGCATCACGTCGCGGC
The DNA here is from genome assembly GCA_937960595.1 of uncultured Anaerolineales bacterium. Taxonomy (GTDB): domain Bacteria; phylum Chloroflexota; class Anaerolineae; order Anaerolineales; family Villigracilaceae; genus JAFGSI01. The sequence goes on from CALGPL010000035.1 coordinate 9,742, forward strand.
GTTCTTTGTAGGTAGCGCGAATGACCTTGACGTGTTCGTCCAAGAAGCCGCCCTTGCCGACCTCGTAGGCGACTACCTGATTGAAGGTGGCCGTGTGCAGGTCGGCGGCCTGTTTCGATTGCACCAGTTTGCGGATGACTTCCTTGGGGGCGATGACCCACGCCAGCCGCAGGCCGGGCGCCAGCAGTTTGGAGAAGGTGCTCATGTAGATGACGTTGCCGCTGTAGGTGTGGCCGTTGTTGCTCTGATGCTGGCTGTCGATCATGACCACCGAGGGAAGATGTTCGCCCTCGTAGCGCAACTGTCCGTAGGGGTCGTCCTCGATGATCGGGACGCCGTAGCGGTCGGCCAGTTCCACCAGCCGTTTGCGCCGCTCCAGGGAAAGGGTGGTGCCGGCCGGGTTCTGGAAGTTGGGCAGGACGTAGATGAACTTTGGACCGATGCGAAGGGCCTTCTCGAGTTCGTCCACGATCATGCCATTCTCATCGGAGGGGACGGAAATGTACTGGGCGCCGTAGGCGTTCCAGGCTTGGAGCGCGCCCAAATAGGTGGGCGACTCGACCACAATGTGATCGCCCTGGTTGATGAAGACGCGCCCGATGAAGTCGAGTGCCTGCTGAGAGCCGGAGGTGATCAGGATGTTGTCCGGGTCCACGTTGACGCTGTATCGGGCCGTGTGACGGGCAATCATGTCGCGCAGCGGGCGATAGCCCTCCGTGGTGCTGTATTGTAGCGCCTGCGCCCCCATGTTTTCCAGGACATAGTTGCAGGCTTCCTGGAACTGTTTGACCGGAAAGACCTCCGGCGCCGGCAGCCCGCCGGCAAAAGAGATAATGTCGGGCTGCTCGGTCAATTTGAGAAGTTCGCGGATGACGGAACTGCCCATGCGTTTGGTGCGGTTCGCATAGCGATACTCCCAGGGTGTTTCCATGCTATCTCCTTTGGTTCGTTTTTTGGACAAAAAACCTGGCAGGTACACTTGACCTACCAGGCTTTTCTGCCTTTGGGGCTAATGAAAGATGCCTAAGAACAGCAAGCCGCGCATCTTCGACATGGCCTCTTTATCTTACCGGTTTTGGAGGCCGATTGCAAGATAAAAGATCGTTACAGAAGCATGACACCTGTCACAATTTTGTCTCCTGCCGGCCGAATTCGGCGAAAGGCCGGCCTGTCAGGGCCTGAATCGGTGCCCATCTTCCCGATCTGGTGAAAGGGTTCTCGATCCGGTCGAAAAGGTCAGGCCGAAAAACGCAGCACGGCAACGTAGTGGCAGATCGTGCCGGTCAAAACGAACAAGTGCCAGACGAAGTGGGTGTAACGGTAGCGGACGGCGGCGTAGGCGGCGATCCCGGCCGAGTAGGCGATCCCGCCGGCCAGCAGCCACCAAAAGCCCTCCATCGGCATGCGCGCCAGCAGCGGACGGACGGCCAGCACTACCAGCCAGCCCATCGCCAGATAAAGGATGGTCGAAAGGACCGGGGCGCGTTTGGCCCCGCCGACGAGTTTGAGAATGATTCCCACGACTGCCAGTCCCCAGACCAGCCCGAAGAGCGTCCAGCCCACCGCGCCGCGCATGACTCCCAGCGTGAAGGGCGTGTAGGTTCCGGCGATCAGCAGGAAGATGGCAACGTGGTCGAGCACTTGCAGGGCGCGTTTGGCGCGTCGGTGTGGAATGGCGTGATAGAGAGTTGAACTCAGATAGAGGAAAATCATGGCCGCGGCGAAGATGCTCGCTCCGACGACAAACCACGGATTGCCCTGGCGGACGGCGGCAATCAGCAGGAAAGGCGTGGCGATGATGGCGGCGATCAGTCCGATGCCGTGGCTGATGCTGTTGGCGATTTCCTCGCCCAGCGTTTGGGCGCGGATGGGAATGCGGGAGAGTTTCACAACCGTTGTCCTTGGTCGAACAAAGATGGGATGATTATACCGGAAGGCGCACGATTCGACCCCTCGGCAGGTTAACAGTTCGATGAGAATTGATTTAA
>CALGPL010000036.1 GCA_937960595.1 uncultured Anaerolineales bacterium
AATCGAGTGCGCCTACTTTTACGGCGATTACTACCGCGGCCGCAACCGCGAGGAGTGCCGTCTGCTCGGCGCGGCCTGGACCCGCGACCTGTGTCGCACCTGCCCCGTGCCGTCCATCGGGCGGGCCAACGCTTGCGAGCACATGCGCCTGCGCGCCGAGGTGGCGCGCCCCCTGACCTCGGCCTTCCAGAAGCGGGTCCGGGTGACGCCTTTTTGTGAAAAAACCGGGCGCGCCGGATTCGACCCTCACATCGGTTGCGGCGAGTGCCACCCGCTGCCCTCGGCGTTCGAAGTCAAAGAGTAATCCGTCTGCTCACTTACTAAACCCATGACCATCACCCTCCTGCTCGACCTCGACGACACCCTGCTCGACACCAACATGCAGGAATTTGCCCCGGCCTATTTCTCGTCCCTTTCGGCTGCCCTGGCCGACCGTGTTTCTCCCGAGGTGATGCTCCCGGCCCTGATGGGCGGCACCAAGGCGATGATGACCAACACCGATCCGTCTGTGACTCTGCGCCAAGTCTTCGACGCCTACTTTTTCCCACGCCTTGGCCTGGAACGGGAAGCGTTGCAGGAACAGATCGACCGCTATTACGATGAAATCTTCCCGGGCCTCCAGGACGTCACCCGTCAGCGGCCGGAGGCGGTTGCGTTTGTCGAATGGGCTTTCGGACAGGGCTATCGGGTGGCCGTGGCAACCAATCCTTATTTCCCTCTCAAGGCGGTTCACCATCGTCTGCGCTGGGCCGGGCTGCCGCCCGAACACCACTCCTTTGCCCTGATCTCTTCTTATGAGACCTTTCATTTCACAAAGGAGACCGGCGCCTATTTTTACGAATTCCTCGGGCAACTCGGCTGGCCCGATGACCCCGTGGTGATGGTCGGCAACGACCTCGACATGGATCTCCTGCCGGCCCGCGACGTCGGCTTGCCGGTCTTCTGGGTGCGCGAGGGGCGCGACGACACCCACCCCGAGATTCCCCAGGGCTCTTTTGCCGATCTGCGCGCCTGGCTGGAGACGACCGACCCGCAGAGGCTCTGCCCCTCCTTCGAGACGCCGCAGGCCTGTCTGGCAGTCTTGCGCGCCGTCCCGGCGGCCATCGCCTCGTTGACGGCCGACCTGCCCGACGGGCGCTGGCAGTGTCGGCCTGCGCCGGGCGAGTGGTGTCTGACCGAAATCCTGTGTCACCTGCGCGACGTAGACCGGGAGGTCCATCGGGCGCGCCTGGGCCGGGTGCTGGCGGAGGACAACCCGTTCCTGCCGGCGGAGGTGACCGACCGCTGGGTGGCGGAGCGCGACTATGCCCGCCAGAAAGGGCAAGATGCCCTCGAAGCCTTCGTCGCTGCTCGCAAGGAATTGTTGGCGCTGCTCGAGGACCTCGAGCCGGCTGCCTGGTCGCGTCCGGCGCGGCATGCCATCTTTGGGCCGACCAACCTGCTCGAACTGGTCAAATTCATCGCCGAACACGACCGCCTGCACGTCCAACAGGTGTTCAAGACGCGCTGACCCGCCCCGCATCCCTTTCTATCCCGGTGTGTTATAACGTCCAGAAAAACCCGGACGTTATTCTTTTTGCCAAAGGAGAAGACGTTTATGCGAACCCGTGTCGTCGTTACCGGCCTGGGCTGTGTCAGCCCGCTGGCGCTCGACTGGCCCGCCACTTGGCAGGCTCTCCTGGCGGGGAAATCCGGCGTCGGGCCGATCACCCAGTTCGACGCCTCCGACTTTGCCACGCGCATTGCCGCCGAAGTCAGGGGCTTCGACGCCGCGGCCCTGTTCGGCAGCCGCGAAGCCAGGCGGATGGACCGCTTTTCCCAGTTCGCCCTGGCCGCCTCGCTCGAAGCCGTCGGCCATGCCAGCCTGAACATCTCCGAAACCGATCGTGACCGCGTGGGGGTAGTCATCGGCACCGGCATCGGCGGAATCCACACCCTGGTCGAGAATTTGAATGTCCTGCGGGAACGCGGGCCGGCGCGGGTCAGCCCCTTCTTGGTTCCCATGATGCTGGCCGACAGTGCCGCAGGAATGGTGGCGATCCAACTGGGCGTGCGCGGCCCCAATATGGCAGTGGTCACCGCCTGCGCGACCGGCTCGAACGCGATCGGCGAAGCAGCCGAAATGATCCGCCGCGGCGCAGCGGATGTCCTCCTGGCGGGCGGTACGGAGGCCTCCATCCTCCCGATCGCGGTGGCCGGGATGGGCGTCATCGGCGCCCTCTCGACCCGCAACGAGCAGCCGGAGCGCGCCTCCCGCCCCTTCGACCGAGACCGCGACGGGTTCGTCATGGGCGAGGGCGCCGGCGTGCTGGTGCTCGAATCGCTCGAACACGCCCGTCGGCGCGGCGCTCCCATCCTGGCCGAATTGACCGGCTACGGCACCTCGGACGATGCCTACCACGTCTCGGCCCCGGCCGAGGACGGCGCCGGGGCGGCCCTCAGCATGCAGCGGGCGCTCGAAGATGCCGGCTTGCGGGCAGCGGACATTTCCTATATCAATGCTCATGGCACCTCCACGCCGCTCAACGACAAGTCCGAGACGGCCGCCATCAAGGCCGTGTTCGGCGAAGACGCCTATCGGGTGCCGGTCTCCTCGATCAAATCCATGACGGGGCATCTACTGGGGGCTTCCGGCGCGCTCGAAGCGGCCGTCTCCGTCCAGGCCATCCTGGACGGCCTCCTGCCGCCGACGATCAATTACGAGACGCCGGACCCCGATTGCGACCTCGATTACGTGCCCAATCAGGCGCGGCGGGCCGAGGTGCGGCATGTGATGTCGAATTCGTTTGGCTTCGGCGGGCATAACGCCACGCTGATTTTCAGCCGCTTTGGAGAAAGGGGGTGACCATGTACTACGCCCATATCACTGGCTGGGGCTGCGCGGTGCCCGAAAAAGTCCTGACCAACGCCGATCTGGAGAAGATGGTGGAGACCAGCGATGCCTGGATCGTCGAACGGTCGGGGATCCGCGAGCGGCATATCGCCGGGGAGGGCGAAAGTTCGGCTACCCTCGGCGTGCAGGCGGCCTGGAAGGCGCTGGAAGTCGCCGGGGTCCGCCCGTCCGAACTCGATCTCATCATCTGTGCTACGTCCTCGCCCGAACACATCTTCCCGGCGACGGCCTGCATCATCCAGGACAAGTTGGGCGCTGCGCGGGCGGGCGCCTTCGATCTCTCGGCGGCCTGTTCGGGATTCATCTTCGCCCTCCAAATGGCGGCGCAAGCGATCCGCAGCGGGGCGCTGAAGACGGTTCTGGTGGTCGGTGCGGAGACGCTTTCGCGCCTGACCAACTGGTCAGATCGCAATACCTGCATTCTGTTTGGCGATGGGGCGGGGGCGTTCGTCCTGCAGGCCAGCCGCCAGCCGGGCGGGGTGCTTTCGGCGGTGATGCGCGCCGACGGCTCGGGGGCCAGCCTGCTCTCGGTCCCGGCCGGGGGGTCGCGCCAGCCCGCCACAGAAGAGACGGTCAAGGCCGGCATGCATTTCATTCACATGGACGGGCGCGAGGTCTTCCGCTTCGCTACCCGCGTCATGGGCAGCGCCACGCAGGAGGCCCTGGCCGCCGCGGGGATCGACCTTGCCGAGGTGCGTTGGATTGTTCCGCATCAGGCCAACGCCCGCATCATCGAGGCGGCGGCTCGTTTCCTGAAACTGCCGCTCGACCGTTTCGTTGTCAATCTGGAGCGCTACGGCAACACCTCGACCGCCTCCATTCCTCTGGCGGTTTGCGAGGCCGTCGAGGATGGCCGCATCCAGCCGGGCGACCGCCTCGTCTTGGTCGCCTTTGGCGCCGGTCTGACGTGGGGCGCGTTGGTGGCCGAATGGAGCGGGCCGTTCTCGGCTGAGCGCCGCATCCGGCCGGGTCTGTATCGCCTGTGGGCCGGCATCCGTTCCTTCTTCCGCCGCCTGAGCCGCTTCCTCGAGAGCCTGGTGTGGGGACGCAAGGCCTAAGGATGGTCAAAACTCCCGGATTGTGGTAAAGTAAACGCAGTACATTCGAGGAGGCGGTTATGTTCAGACAGTTTGGCTTGCCCGAATTGCTGATCATTCTTGTCCTGGTTCTCCTGCTCTTTGGAGTCGGGCGCATCAGCAAGATTGCCGGCGAACTGGGCAAAGGGATTCGCTCCTTCCGGCGAGGCCTGTCCGGCGAAGACGACCAAGAAAAGTCCGACGAAGAGGCGGACGAGTCTAAAAAAGAATGAGATTTGGAGACCCGGTCTTTTCAAGATCGGGTCTCTGCCCTGACAAGGCCATGAATCACCTCCACTACCTCGATCCCCACCCGGACGGCCACCCGGCCGTCCTTTTGCTGCACGGCCTGGGCGCCACCGGCGCTTCCTGGACCTTGCAACTGCCCGCCCTGGCCGAGGCCGGCTTCCGTCCGCTGGCCCCCGACCTGCCCGGCTTCGGCGACTCGCCCTACGATGGCCGCGGCTGGAGCATTCCCGGCGTTGCGGCTCGCCTGGCCGCTCTGCTCGAAGAATTGGGAACCGGCCCGGCGCATGTGGTCGGCATTTCGATGGGCGGCGTCATTGCCCAGCAATTGGCCCTCGATTTCCCGGCCCTGACGCGCAGCCTGGTGCTGGTCAACACCTTTGCCGTCCTGCGCCCGGCCTCGCTGAAGGGCTGGCTGTATTTTCTCCAGCGTTTCATCGTCGTGAACACGCTTGGGCTGGAGGCCCAGGCCAGGTTCGTCGCCCGGCGCATCTTTCCGGACCCGCAGGACGCCCCTTTGCGCGAGGCGCTGATGGCCTCCATTTCCTCCGCCGACCGGCGCGCTTACCGACGGGCGATGCTCTCGCTTGGACTGTTCGACTCGCGCCCGCGCTTGGCGCAAATCCGGGCCCCTGCGCTGGTCATCACGGGCGAGCGCGATTCCACCGTCGCTCCGGTGCGCCAGCGGCTGCTCGTGGAGGCCATTCGCGGGGCGCGGCAGGTCGTCATCGCCGCGGCAGGTCACGCCGTCAGCGTGGATCAGCCGCAGGCGTTCAACCGGGCGCTGCTCGATTTTCTGCAATCGGTTGGTCTATGAGGGCGGCGGGCAGGACGCGATCTCGCGCAGAAGGAAACTATTGACGTCTCCGGCCGGGGGAGGAAAACGATAGAGAAAGATCAGGGCGGGTTTGTCGATGGCTTCCGGCTGCCAGCCGGGAAAGTCGATGTTGATGCTGACGAGACGTGCTCCCTCTTGCAGGGTTCTGGCCAGATGGGCCTGCATTTTCGCGGTGTAGCGGCTGTGTCCGTACCAGAAGACCACGTCGGCGCCGGCCAGGTCGTGGCGGTAGAGATTCCCCCAGTGGATGCTGACCCTTCCGCCGACGCCGGAAAGCGTCGCCCGTATCCGCGCCGCCGCGCAGTGAATGGGCGAGACCTCGACCCCGATCGCCCTGGCCCCGCGCCGAGCCGCGGCGACAAGGACGCGTCCGTCGCCGCAGCCGAGGTCGTAGAAGGTTTCGCCAGGCCGCAGCCCGGCCAGGTCCAGCGCCCGCTCGAGGCGGGCGGTCTGAGTCGGCACCCAGGGGATGCCGGAGAAAATCGGGACGAAGTACCATAGCAACCCGGCCAGGGCCAGAACGAGTAGAGCGGGGAGCAGAGGGGAAAGCATCTTTGCGGGCCTGTGCCTCTACTTGAACTGTTGCAGCGCCCGCAGGACGGCTTCGACGCCGAAGTCGAGCGCCTCCACCGGCACGCGTTCATCGGCAGCGTGGACGGTGGCGGCAAAGTTGAGGTCGTCCGGCAGGCGCAGGGGCGTGAAGCCGTAGGTCTGGATGCCCAGCCGAGAGAAGAAGCGGGCGTCGGTCACAGCGGAGAGGACGTAAGGCAGGGGAATGCCCTGCGGGTCGAGCCCGCGCAGGATGCCGCCCAGCGTGTCGAAGAGGCCCATATCGGCCGCGGCCGGGCCGGGTTCGTGTTTGAAGACCTCGATTTCCAGATCATCACCCAGTAGGGCATGTAGTTCGCTGAGCATATCTTCAGGCTTTGCCCCGGGGACGAGACGGCCGTCCATGCCGAGGGTCACTTCGGCCGGGATGACGTTGGCTTTGTCGCTGGCGGTGAGCATGGTCGGGCTGACGGTGTTGCGCACCAGCGGGGAGAAGAGGCCGCCGCGCTCGCCGAGCAGGCGCAGGGTCGCGTTTGTCAGCGCCGGCCGGAGCAGGAGACGGATGACCAAGCCGTTGATTCCGCCCAAATTGCGGGCAAGCGTCTCGAACATCAGGCGCACCGGCGGGGTGAGGTGCACGGGCAGGGGGCGCTCGTCCAGGCGGCGCAGGGCGCGGCCCAGTTTGGCCATCGCCTGGCCGCGCACCGGCATCGAGCCGTGACCGGCGCGGCCGCGGAAGGTCGCTTTCATCCAGCAGACCTGCTTTTCGGCGATCATGATGGGGTAGAAGCGTTTGCCGCCGATGGAGAGGTTGAAGCCGCCGAATTCGCCCAGGGCGTAGCGCACGCCCCGGAACAGGTCGGGGTGCTCTTCGACCAGGAAGCGCGCCCCGTAGACGTCGCCGGCTTCCTCGTCGGCCAGGGCGGCGAAGAGCACGTCGCCGGGCAGCGGCAGGTTCTCGGCTTTGGCCTTCAGGACGGCGGCCAGGTACATGGCGACGCCGCTTTTCATGTCCAGCGCGCCGCGGCCCCAGACGAAACCGTCGGCGATGCGGCCCTCGAAGGGCGGGTGCGTCCACTGCTGGCCGGCGGTGGTGACCACGTCCACGTGGCCGTAGAGCAGCAGCGGCGGGGCGTCGCCGCGGCCTTTCAGGCGGGCAATCAGGTTCGGGCGGTCGGGATGCTTGGCGACGAGGGTCGTCTCGATGCCGGCCTCCTTCAGCAGGCCGTGAATATACTCGATGCAGGGACGCTCGTTGCCGGGCGGGTTGGTGGTGTCGAAGCGGATCAGGTTTTGGAGCAGTTCGGCGGGGCGCTCGTAAACGGCAGACATGGCTTTCCTCTTGATGGTTTAGGGTTGAGGTTCATCGCGCAGCGAGGCAATCAGGCTTTGCATCCGTTCCCAGTGCGAGCCTTTCCAGTATACCCGGTCGCAGGCGCGACAGAGGGCGAACTCGTCGAAGTAAAGTTTCGTCTTCGGTTCTAGGCGCTCGAGGATGGCGGCCTTTTCGACCGGTTCCAGCAGGGCGTTGCAGCGTAAGCAACGATGAAAAGGCTGCGCACGGCTGAGCAGGTCGAAGCGGCGGACGACTTCGTATAACTGTGCCTTTGGCTCCAGAGAACGTAGGCAGTATCCGTAACGGACCACTTTGCGCATCAACAGGCGCCGGTCGCGGCTGAGCAGGATGCGCTCGTCTTCGGCCAGCAGGGCGGCGATTTGCTCGTCGCTGTAGTCGTTTTTATAGAGCGTATCGAAACCAAGCATGCGCAAATAGACCGCCAAGCGGCCAAGATGATTGTCGAGCACGAAGCGCACTTGTGGCGGACAGTCGCTCGCCGGCCAGACCTCAATCCGGTCGCCATCACGCGGGCGGTATTCCCAACCGATCGTACGGCCATTTGCAAGTAGAACGCCGACTTCGACATGCGGGATGCCCAGGGACTCAACCAGATGTTTGACCGTCTGATGGTCGGCAAAGCGCAGCGAGATGGATTGCCCACGCCGGGCAGGGCCAAGTAAATCATTCAAATTTCTAAAGAAGACGAAGGTTGCCGTGTTCACTCCCCGAATGATAGTGCAGAAGAGGCGCGGCGTCAATTACAGCCACAGATTACACAGATTTCACAGAAGTGATTTTTTGCCGCAGATGACTCACCCACTTGCGGACAGCAGGGAGGCGCAGGACGAGCAAAAGAAGCACCAGCATCCCCCACAAGAGCGGCTGGAGGATGTCGCCGCGCAGAGCAAACAAATCGCCCTTTTTGGCCCAGCCGTAGTGGACGATGACCAGCGGCGCAATGATGTAAACAAAGCGGTGCAGGCGCTTCCAGCGTTTGCCCATCTTGCGGACGAAATGGTCGAAGGAGGTGATCGCCAGCGGCACGAGCAAGAAACCGGCGCTGAAACCGACCAAGATGAACGGCTTTTCCCCCGTCAGGCGCAGGATTTCGGGCAGGTCGAAGCCGTAATCGAGGGCCACAAAGGTTGCAAAATGCAGACCGGCGTACAGGAAGGCATACAGCCCCAGGGCGCGGCGACGCGGCGGCAGGGCGCGCCAGCCGGTCAACGTGGTCAGCGGCGTGACCGCCAGCGAGGCCAGCAGAAAGTACAGCGCCGTCCGTCCCAGCCGCTGCTCGACCTCCTGGATGGGATTCGCGCTCAGCCGCCCGGCCAGCGCGTCGAACAAGAGCAGCGCCAGCGGCAGCCAGCCGAGCACATGTACAGCAACCTGAAGCCACGGAAATTTCCTTCGCGCCTCTCCCTTTTTCCTTCTCACTTTTTCCTTCTTCCTAATAGTTGACCCGCAAATCCATCCCGGCATATAGCGAAGCCACTTCCTCGCCGTAACCGTTGAACATCAACGTCTCGCGGCGGCCCAATTCACCGATTCTGCGCTCGGTGCGCTGGCTCCAGCGCGGGTGGTCCACCTGCGGGTTGACGTTCGAGTAGAAGCCGTACTCGTGCGGCGCAATCGTATTCCACAGCGTGGCGGGCTGTTCCTCGGTCAACTCGATGCGCACGATGGCCTTGATAGACTTGAATCCGTACTTCCACGGCACCACCAGCCGCAGCGGCGCGCCGTTCGGGTTGGGCAAGACCTCCCCGTACAAGCCGGTAGCGATCAGCGTCAGGCGATGCATGGCCTCGTCCAGGCGCAGGCCCTCGGTGTAGGGCCAGGGGTAGAACGGGCTGCGCTGACCGGGGAACTGTTCCGGGTCATAAAGGGCGGTGAATTTGACGTAGCGGGCGCCGGTCATCGGCTCGACCTCCGCCAGCAGGCGGTTCAACTCGAAGCCCGTCCACGGGATGACCATGCTCCAGGCCTCCACGCAGCGCAGACGGTAGACGCGCTCGACCTGTTCGAAGCGCAGCAAGTCCTCGAGGCTGTAGGTCTTGGGTTTGTGAACCAGCCCGCCGACTTCGACGGCCCAGGGCGCGGCGCGGAAATTCGCCGAGAGCGGGTTGACGGCCTGCTTGTCGGTGCTGAACTCGTAGTAGTTGTTGTAGTGGGTGATTTCGTCGAACGTGTTGGCCGGGTCGCCCAGTTCGTCGCTCGGGGCGGGGCCGGACCCGCCGCCTGCTTCTGTTTCGAGGGGCGTTTGTCCACGCTGCGGCAGACATGCCGCCAGCAGCGCCGCGGCGCTGACGATGCCCATCGCCTTCAGCCAGTCGCGGCGGGAGAGGTAGAGACTCTTCGGCGTAATTTCCGAAGACGGGACGGCGACATGTTTGAGTTTGCGCTCCATAAAAATCACTCCAGTTCGAGTCAATAAACAGGAGTAATTGTATCCGAATTTTGTTAACTTGCTGTTAGAGAGCATTGTAAAAATCAAAAATTTAACCGCTGATGAACAGAGATAAACGGGATTTGCTTGATAAACATTGGTTTTCGGCTATCAAAACATCCCTAATGCCGCGCTGACTCTGATGCGCGGCGCCCCTGACTAGGCCCACATCATCGCCATGACGGCTGCCACGGCAGTGATGACCAGCGAGATGACGAAGGTGACCCGCAGGACGCCGGCCTCCTCGCCGATGTGTCCGATGGCCGCCGCGGCGTTCTGCAATTTGGCCGGCGAGATGACCGAGGCCAGCCCGCCGCCGATGCCGCTGACCGCCGCAATGAGCAGCCCGGCCGCGCCGATCTGCTCGGCGGTGGCGAGGTGCAGAGGGGTCAGCATGGCGATGGACGAGGCCTCCGACCCGCTGACGAAACCGGCCAGCAGGCCCAGGTACGGGGCGGCCAGCGGGTAGAGCCGCCCAAAGGTCGCAGAGGAAGCGTTCGCCAGGACGGCGATCATGTTGCGCGCCGGGTCGGCCAGCGTCCAGTCCAGGCCCTTGCCGGAGTGGTTCATCAGGTAGGCGATGGCGAAGAAAACTGCCGAGGCCAGCATCGGGCGCGGGGCGCGTTGCAGCCATTTGCGCAGAGAGTCGCCGAGTTGTTGGCGGGTCGGTTTCAGCAGGGGCAGGGCCAGCAGGGTGCTGACCAGAATCCAGAAATAGGCTTGCCAGAAGAGACGCACTTTTTCGGGCGCGCCGGGGATGATTTCGAGCGGCATGGCGAGGGTCTTGAAGGTCAGTTCGTAGAAGGGCAGGGAAGGGAGATTGACCAAAACGGCAAAGACGACCAGGATCAGCCAGGGGGAGAGGGCCGCCCAGAGCGGGATGCGCCGTTCGACCGTCCGGTCTGTTTCGCTCAGGACGGCGCGGTCACGCAGCGGTTTGCGCGTAGCCAACAGGTAGAGAAGCATCACCAGCACAACGCCCAGGCCGGCGGCCACGCCCGTCAGCGGGACCAGCCCGAGGGCGTTCATGCCGATGGCCACAAATCCGGCCGAAAGTCCGGAGAGCAGCGCCGGCAGAAGTCCCTTCCAGACCAGTTTCCAGCGTCCGACAATCCACAGCATGCCCAGGGCGATGCAGGTGCTGATGACCGGCATAAAGCGGGCAAAGTAGCCGCCGACCTCGTTCACCGGCAGGCCGACCATGCCGGAGAAGACGACCACCGGAACGCCGAGCAGGGCATAGGTGCACAGGGCGTCGTAGCCGAGGGCGGGCAGGGCGATGGCGACAAAGGACGAGTAGCCGAGGGCGAGCATGATGGGCGGCAGGATGGAGACCGGCGTCGCGCCCAGGGCGGCCAGGAGCGTGCCGAAGCCGACGTTGACGATCATGATCTGCACCACCTGATCGGCGGGCGAGATGGTCTTGATAAGGGCGACGATGCGCGCCAGGGCGCCCGTCTCGGCCATGAGGAAGATTTGCAGAAGCGAGGCGGCGACCATCAGCGTGATCGGGAAGGAGGCCACCACGCCTGCCAGGCTGGCGGTCAGCGCCACGGCGGGCGGAGTCCGGAAGTAAAGCACGGCAGCCAGGATGGCGACGCCCCAGCCGACGAGACCGGCCAGGTCGGCGGCCAGGCGCCGCCACAGGAGCAGGACGAGGACGACCAGGATGGGGAGCAGAGCCAGCAAGACAGCAGGGAAGGTCATGTTTCCTCCGGCGGGGATTTTGCTCAATTGTACGCGCAAAGGCGATCATCTGCGAAGCAAAGTTTCATAGGCTTTCCCCCTGCATTTTCTCCTGCCGGCGCAGTTTGCGCCGCGCCAGCAGATGGCGGATTCGTCCGTGCTTTTCGCGTGTCAGCGGATAGAACCAGGCCAAGGCTGCGGCCATGAACAAGAGCAATGCGCCGACGGGTGAGATCAGCAGGCGAATGGCCAGGAGGGCGGAATCGGACTGACGGAAGAGGGTCGCTCCCTCGGGCGGGGCTTGGTAACCGGCCCAGCCCAGGATTTGCAGGGCGCCGAAAATGGTCAGTGCGCCGGTCAACTTGCGGACGAAGGCGCGCGCACCGTAGTAGATGCCCTCTTGCCGGCGGCGGGTACGCAGTTCATCCCATTCGATAATGTCGGGGAAGATCGAATCGGGCAGGGTGTAGGCAGCCGAGATTCCCACCCCGGCCAAGATGGCCAGCGCGAGGGCGGCTGTCATCTGACCGGCGCCAACGCCGAAGAGCAGCAGTTGGGCGCTCAGAAAGATGGTCATGCCGGCAAGATAGGCCAGCGGTTTACTCGAGCGCCGCGCCAGCCAGAGCCAGAAGGGCAGGCTGAGAATGCAGGCCAGCATCAGCAGCCCAAAAAAGGCCGATTCAAGAGCGATCGGTAGGCCGAATAAGTTGGCTTTGGCCAACAGGTCGCCGCGGGCAATCCAGTAGAGCAGGAAATAGGGCACCAGAACGGCTACCATATCCACCGCCGACCAGTTCAGCAGGTGAATCCCGATGGCAAAGCGGAAAGGAATGTTCTGCCAAGCGATGCGCAGCGTCTGCCGAATGGGCAGGGTTTGGCTTTGTTCGGGGGAATCTGTTTCGCGCACGCGCCAGAAAATGAGCAGGAAGGAAATCGCGCCCAACGAGCCAAAGATGGCTGCCGTCAACATGAATCCTTGCTGCTGGGTGTAACCGGCGGCCAGCATGGCGTCCACGATGGCCGGCGCGGCGACGACAACGGTCAGCGAGGCGGTCAACTGAAAGAAGGTGCGGAAGCCGCTCAGGGAGGTGCGGTCATCGTAATCGGCGGCCAGTTCGGGGGTCAGCGAGAGGAAGGGAACGCTGACGAGGGTGGTGAGCGTGTCGGCCAGCATATAGACGCAGGTGATGTAAGCGGTCAGGGCGAGTTGATCCTCCCAGGGCGGGGCCCACCACAACAGCACAAATCCGGCGGCGAAGGGAACGGCGAACCACAACAGAAACGGCCTGCGTCGCCCCCAGCGGGTTCGGACCCGGTCGCTGAGGCGGCCGATCAGCGGGTCGTTGATGGCGTCCCAGAGGATGCCGATCAGGGCGCCCAGGGAGGCCAGACGCGGGTCCAGGCCGACGACATCGGTCATGTAGATGGCGTAGAAGACCGAGCGCATCATCCCGCTGCTTGACAGGCCCCAGTCTCCCGAACCGTAGATGAGTTTGGTCAGGAAGGGTAGTTTGGTTTCCACGTTGTTTGTATTGAGAAAATGCAAAGATGACCACCTATAATAAAACAAGCAGAGGGACTTTAGCGTTTCGGGTATTTATTCTGATCGGTGGCACAGTTTGGCCAGTTTTGCGATGATTTTTTCTCGTTCGTCAACAGATAATTTTTCAGTCTGCCAGATATTTCCCACTTCTTCTGCCAGACGGTCGTACAGCCATACAGGAGCGATGGGGTTTTCGATATGGGGTTGGTGTTCTTGATTTACCCAAACCACTACGGGATTTACGAAAATCTTAATATGATCTGCTTTCAGGAAAGCAGAGAGGCGAGCAGCGTTCTT
>CALGPL010000037.1 GCA_937960595.1 uncultured Anaerolineales bacterium
TTTCTCTATTAGTCAACATACTTCGCCGAAATCAAAGATTCTGTGACGTTTATCAAACCAATCTGCGTTTATCTGTGTTCATCTGTGGCCGAAATTAAGTTACCCAATGCTCTCTTTTGGAAAAGGTTAAATCAGTTCATCGTCAGGGCAGGTGTTGTGCCACAGGCAAGGACGGTCAGTTCCAGAGCAACCAAAAAAGCCAGAATTTTTCTCATGCCTGCTCCTTGAAAAACGAGGCCATCGAACCCATCCTCGCCAACGCCTGAACGGCAGGCTGCCTTTTTGCTTCCGGCCAGGCGGTCAGATTTCGTTCTCGTGAAATTCTTCCACCTGGTAGACCAGCACTTCCAGGTGTTTGCGGCGCCAGGTGTCGGGAGGAACCCCCATCTTGTAACACAGATTGTCGAGGAACTCGGCCTTGTCGGGAATCTTCTCCCAGACCTGAGGGAGGAAAGTGGCCCGCCGCCAGCCATCGCGCAGGATGACGCCGTCCACGCCGGGGCGGAGTTTGGCCAGCAAATCGTCGGGGTCGCGGTACTCGAGCGGGACCGGCCGCGTCAGCCGCGAGACCTCGATGTGAATCTCTCCCAGTTCCTCGGGGCGGACGTTGGGGAAGCGGTAATCTTCCAGGGCGGCGGCGACGGCGTGTTCGCGCACGTCTTCGGCCAGAGATTGATACGGTTCGAGGGCGCCGATGCAGCCGCGCAACGCGCCGCCCTTCGTCAGGGTGACAAAAGAAGCGCCAGCGGCGCGCAGGCGGGGGGTCAGGGCGGCCGGGTCGAGGGGCGGCAGGGGCCGGCCGCGCACGCCCGCCTCCAGCGACTGGCGCGCCAGTTTCAACAAATAGCGCTTTTCCTCATCGGTCAGTCGGTCGTCCATGTTGCCTCGCGTGTTCATCATACAATCACTTGAAATGCAAGTCAAGTTAAAACAAACGGGAGCGCTGCACCTGGCCGCGCTCCCGTGACTCGCCGAGAATGCTCTTACTCGTCTTCGCGCTTGCCCAGACGGTGATCGAGCATCAAAACGGCTGTGCCGTGGGCTTCGATCATCTCGAGTTGGGCGACGATCTCGGCCGCGTTCTTCTCCTCTTCGACCTGCTCGGTGACGAACCACTGCAGCAGCACCTGGGCAGGATAATCCTTCTCGGCCAGGGCCAGTTCGTACAGGGCGTTGATCGAGGCGGTCACTTTGGCCTCGTGCGCCTGAACTTCCCGGAAGGCCTCCAGGCTGGACTTCCAGGTCTGCGGCGGGGCAGCGATGGCCTGCAGTTCGACCTGACCGCCGCGCTCCAGCAGGAAGTCGTAGAATTTCATGCCGTGCTCGCGCTCCTCCTCCGCCTGGACCCGCAGCCAGCGGGCGAAGCCGGGCAGGTTCTGCGCCTCGAAATGCGCCGCCATCGAAAGGTAGAGATATGAAGAGAAGAACTCTTTGTTGATCTGGTCGTTGATCGCATCTTGCATCTTTTTGGAAACCATGTTTACCTCCGGTTGAATTCGATATCTTCGGTCTATTATAACGATTTTTGAAATGGGCGCGCATTAGCGTTCTGTTAATCTTTCAACCATCCCCACACCAGCCAGCCGACCAGCGCCACTCCCAGCAGCCAGATGAGACTCACCAGCCCGATGCCCCAGCGGCCCAACGCCTGGCGCGGACCTCCGGCCTGCGCGGCCCGGGCGCGCGCGTCTGCCATCACCCCTGGCGGGATCATCCGCACCGCCAGCCAGACGCCCAGCGGAACGAGCAGCAAATCATCCAGCGATCCCAGGACGGGGATGAAATCCGGAATCAGGTCTATCGGGCTGAACGCATAGGCCAAGACCAGCGCCGCCCAGGCTTTGGCATACCAGGGCGTGCGCGGGTCGCGGTAGGCCAGCAAGAGAGCGGCGGTTTGGCGGGCAAGCCGGTCGGCGGCCCGGCGCAAACGCCCCGAAACCGAATCCGGCGCCTCGGCGGCGCGCTCATTCCTCATCGTCACTGCCGCCCTCACCGCTCATCCCCGGCTGGTCGACGCGCAAGACCTGACCGTGCAGGTCGATCACCACCTTGAAGCCCATCATGCCGAGATAGGCACGCATCTCTTCCGGGAAGCCCACCTGAAGCAGCGTTTCGAATTGCCGGTCGAGGTTCTTCAACTGCTGGGCAAGCAGGGCTTTCGAGAAAATATCTTCGACGCCGAGCATTTTAGCGGCCTCGGCGCTGAGCAAATCCTCGTGGCCTTCGATCTGCTGACGCATCAGGTTCAGCACCTGGCGGTCCACCTGCTCGGCCGCGATGTGGCGGCGAAAGCCGGCGTCATCCACCACGTAGCAGGGTTCGTCGCCGACGAGGGCGGTATCTACGGGGCGGTCGAATTCATCTACGATCAAACCGGCAAAGAGAGGTTGGGAGGGCATGGTCACATCTCCTCAGGGAACATGGCGGCAAGTCAACTCTGCTGTTTGCCCTCGATGATGGCCAGCAAGGCAGCAGCGGCAATTCCCAGACGGCGGTCGAAGCGCCCGGCCGTATCCATGCTGAAATCAACGATCATCTCATAACCGAAAAGAGTAAATTTCTGGCGCAGGTCGGCCACGCGCGTCTGGCCGAGGAGGAGATCATAGTTTTGGGGCAAGAGGCTGCCAAGCAGGAAGCGGCGCAGGAGCGCCCGTCCGATGCGGTCTTCGCACAACAGGCCAAAGGGCTGGTCGGCGGGGTCGAGGATTTCCCATTCGTCGCGCAGCAGGGAGGCCCAGCCGCGGCGGCGCAACGCGCCGACCTTTTGGCCGCTCGGGCTGTCGAGGACGTCGTAGGCGGCGGCCCAGTCGATGATCTGGCGCGCCTGGATGAACAGCAGTTCCTGGCTCTTGCTCTCGTCGCTGTAGACGCGGATGTCCTCGCGCAGGCGGAACATCTTCTGTTCGACGAACAGCACCAGGTCGCCCTGGGGATTGTAGAAACGCAGTTTGCCGGTCAGGGCGAAGACCTGGCGCTTGAGCAAATAATGAGCATACTGAAAGACCGGGTTCATCTCATCCTCCTGGAGAGCGGAGAGGCAGACCCCTCGAACACGCCCACCTGGGTGCCCTGCGCCGGGTCGAGAATGAAACGCTGCCCAGGCGGGACGGGCGGCAAGGTCCAGCGATAGATCCAGCGGGCATCGGCCGGGGTCAGGTTGATGCAGCCATGGCTGCGCGGCGCGCCGAAGTCATTATGCCAGTAGGTGCCGTGAAAAGCAACCCCATTTTCGGTAATGTAGGTGTCGAAGGGAACGCCGGGCAAGTCGAACAAGGAATCCGAGCCGTCGCCGCCGACCATGTGGGCGGTGGGCCGCTTGTGGAAGGTGTGAAAGAGGCCTGTAGGCGTGGCAAACTCGCCCTTGCCGGTTGCCGTCCGCGCCCAGAAGACGAGCCGCTCGCCCTCGAAAGCGGCCACCACCTGGGCGTCCAGCCGCACCTCGAGGTATTTTTCTTCGGGCGGAACGTGGGGCGAGAGCGGAGCGAGTTCCTCGGCCGAATACAGGCGCACGAATTCGGGACGGAGGTAGTAATAGGCCGGGAAGAGATGATCGTAAGCCTTGTACCACAGCGTCCCATCGCGGCGGTCAACGACGACCTCCTCGATGTAATGCGTGCTGGCATAGTACTGGCGCTGGGCCGGGAAGGGATTGCGGTTGATCGCCCACCACGACTCGGCATAGGGGACGGTCAGTTCGCCGACCGCGCCGCCGGCGGGGAGATCGGTCACGACGCGGTTGAGGACGTTTTCGACCGGCTGGATGCCGCCCGAATAGACGTACTGGGCCTCCCCGAGGCGGTACCAGACCCGGTTGTAGTCGCCCGGCTCGCCCCCCCACACCTGTTGGCGGATCTCGAGCAGGGTATCAAAGCGATAGGTCCCCACCCGCTCGGACTGGAAAGACGGCTCGCGGTGGACGCGGATGCTGCTGTAGGTGACGCGTCCCAGGCGCGGGGCCGTCTCCATCCCTGCGGCGCGGCCGTCTGCCGGCCAGGCCATCCATTCCTCCAGCAAGACGGCCAGCAAGCCGGCGGCGCTCAATTTCAGGAAATCTCTACGACTCAACATGCTTCCTCTACAAATAAATCTCCACCGCCGTGCCTTCCCCGGCGCGCAGGCGCTGACGCTCGGGCGGGACGACCGGCTCGGTCCACAGATACAGCCAGCGGGCGGCCTGGGGCGGCAAGTTGAGGCAGCCATGACTACGCGGCGTCCCGTAATCATTATGCCAGTAGGTGCCGTGAAAAGACACCCCATTCTCGTTGATGTAACAGACCCACGGCACACCCGGCAGATCGTAACCGCTGGCGGCCATGTGCCGCGAAGGGCGTTTGTAGTAAGTGGTAAAACGTCCGACCGGCGTGCGATACGATCCGCTGCGATAGCGCCAGCCGCTCGAGGTGCGCGAGACGAGGACCGGCTCCCCCTCCTGATACGCAGTGACCAGTTGCTGGCCCAGGTTCACCTCGATACGTTTGAGGTGATTGGGCACCTCGGCCGCCAGCGGCGTCAATTCAGCCGGCGGGATCAGCCGCAACGCCTCGGCCAGGACGTAGTACTCGCCGCCCCACTTGTCCTCGTACAGGCGGTACCAGGCGCGCCGTTCGCGATCGCGGTGGACATCCAGGACCCAGTGAGTGGAGGCATAGTACAAGCGATAGACGCGGGCCGCCTCTTCGGACGGCCGTCGGCGCGCTTCGGCAAAGGGGACGGTCAACTCGGCCAGTTGTCCGCCCGGCGGGATGACGCTGACCGGAAGGTTGGGGCGGTCCTCCACCGGCTGGACGCTGCCGGAGTACACATAGCCGTCGCTGACGGCGTACCACAGGCCGTTGAAAGGGTTGGGCGGCGGCTCGTCCAGCCCTTCCACCGTCTCGCGCAAGGGGATCAGCGTGTCCGGCGGCAGGGCGGCGACCTGCGGGGCGCGGCGGCTCGGTTCGCTCCGCACAGGCAGCGGACCTTCGGCCACGCGGCCCAGGCGAAAGGACGTTTGCGCGGCGACCGGCGCGCCGTCGGGGAGGAGCCAGGCCAGCAGACCGGCTCCGACCAGTTTGAGAAAATCGCGGCGGGTCAGGGCAGGCATGGCTACGGGTGAACCACCACCGGGGTCCCCACCGAGGCCCAGTCGAACAGCCAGGCGGCGTCGCCGGTGCGCATGTTGACGCAGCCGTGACTCATCGGCGTGCCGAAGTTGTTGTGCCAGTACGTCCCGTGGATTCCGTATCCCTGGTAGAAATACATGGTGTAGGGAACATTGGGCAGATAATAGCCCGGCCCAGACATGTTGGCCGAGACGTACTTGACGTAGATGCGGAATCGGCCGGTGACCGTCGGATATTGGGCGGTGCCGGTCGAGACGACGAAACTGGCCACCACCGTATCTCCCTCGTAGGCGTACAGGCGCTGGGCAGAAAGGTCAATGTCGATCCAGCGTTCGCCGCCCGCCGGGCTGTAAGACGGCAAAGCCGGGGCAGGCGTATCCGGCGTGACATAGACCAGACCGGCCACGGCTGGGGTCTCGCTCGAGGGTTCCTGCGTCGAGGCGAGATCGGCGGGGGTTGCGGTTTCGGTAGGAAGGAGCGTTGCCGAAGGGGTCGGCGTCTCGGAGGCAGGAGGAAGGGGCGTCGGCGTGTGGGTGGCCGTGGGGCTGGGGACGAGCGTGGCCGTGGCGCTAGGAAGGAAGGTGGCAGTCGGCGAGGCGGTAGCAGTCGGCTTGACGATCTCCACGTGCGCGCCGGGCAGAGTGGGAGTAGGCAGGGGGTTGTCGAGCAGGGCCGGCGCGGCGTTGCCAGGCCAGAAGGCCCACAAAGCGGCTGCGCACAGGACAGTCGCCAGAAGCAGGGACCAGACGATCACCGGTCGGCGCGGCCGAGGGGCAGGAGAGGGCGAGGTGGGAGACGGCGCAGGCCGGCGGGGGGCGGTTGGGGAAGCCGGGACCGGTCGGGGCGGGGCGGCGGAGGGAGAGGGCCGCCCTGGCTGCGTCTCGCCGGTGGAGGCCTCCTGCCGCCGGGCCTGCTCGAGCGCCCAGGCCATGCCGCGCCGGGCGCGTTCGCTATGCGGGTTGATCTGCAGCGCCTGCTCCAGACAAGCCGCCGCCGCCCGCGGACTGGAGACCGAGGCCAGCAACAGCCAAGGCTCCTCTTCGTTCGGGGCCAGATGAATCGCCTGTTCGGCCCAGCGGCGGGCCGTCTGCCGGTCGCCGCGTTGCAGCGCCTGGCGGGCCTTTTCGATGGCTTGCTGAGCAGAATTCGGATCGGGAATCATGGCGCGGGCATCGGCTCGACGCTCTCGGTGTTCACATAACACAGAATCCCGGCCACGATGCCGTCGGCAACCAGGTCGGGGCGTTGAGTCAGGAGATCGTAATCCATGCGCAGAAAACCGGCCTCGATGATGGCCGCCGTCGTCGAGGGATCGATCTCGTCGAAGGCGTGATACTCGGTCATGTCGATTGTGATGCTGCCCGGGTGGAAGGGCAGGCCGGTGACGCGTCCGTAGCGGTCGTACAGGCAAGCCGTCAGCCGGCTGGCCAGGTTGGGGTCGCGGCTGGAGACCGATTGGGCCACCTTGAAGCCGGTCGCGTCGTCGCCGTAATCCTCGCACGAATCGTTGTGGATAGACACCAGCGCGGCAGCCTAATACCCTTGCAGGCGCGGATCGAATTCCTGCAACAGATCCACCTGGAAGCCCTGAGCAGTCAGTTTCTGCTGAACGAGAGAAGCAACAGCCAGGTTGACATCCACCTCTGTCACTCCGTTGGGGCACACCGCCCCCGAGTCGTTGCCCCAGTGGCCGGCGACAATGCCGATTCTGACCTGGCGCTGCGAGGTGGCCGCCAGCGGCTCGGCCGGGCCGATCGCCGGCGGCGTCAGGAGGACGCCAAGCAGATTGTCGACATCCAGGGCAATGGACTGCGGCGTGCAACAGGTGGCCATGGTCGCCAACAGGATGGCGACGCTGAACACCGTCTGCAGGATGCGAACGGTCTGGCTTCCATTGGCAGAGGGACGGGGAGGAAGGGGAGCAGCCGGTTCCATGATTGGTGCAATAGTACCCCAAATGGGTCTCAAATAGCAAGGTTTTTGGCAAGGGGTTTGGCTTCCCCCTGCCGGCCAGTTCGGCTCACAGACATCCCTTTCCTCGGCCCCCAGACTGCCCTGCCGGGCATGTTCGGGCTATAATTATGAGGAGAGAACGCAACAGGAGGCAGAATATGTTGATCATCTTGAGTGACATCCATCTGGCCGACGGGACGTGCGCCAAGCCGGTCTCGCAGGCAGCCTTCGAACTCTTCGTCGATCGTCTGAAAGAAATCGCCTTATACGCTTCCTGGCGGGAAGATGGGCGCTACCGGCCGCTCGAGCAAATCGACATCCTCCTGCTGGGCGACATCCTCGAATGCCTGCACTCCACCTTGTGGCTTCAGGACGAAAACGGCCAGCCGCATGCCATCCGACCCTGGTCGGATTTTCAAGACCCGGCTTATGCCGACCTGCTCGATAAGATCACCGCCTCCATTCTGAAAAACAACGCCGGCAGCATCGCTCTGCTGCGCAGCCTGACCGAGAAAGGCCTCGGCCTGCCCCCGCCCACCCAGAAAGAACTGCCGGCGCTGAAAACCCGCGAGCGCGTTCCCGTGCCGGTGCGAATCTTCTATTTGGTGGGCAACCACGACTGGTACTATCACCTTCCCGGCCAGGCCTTTGAGGCCAGCCGCGAGAGAGTCCGCCAGGCCTTCGGTCTTTCCAATGCGCCGGGGCCGTTCCCGCACGAGGTGCGCGAATCGGACGAACTGCGCACGCTATTGGCCGAGTACGAGATCTACGCCCAGCACGGCGACTTGTACGATCGTTTCAACTATTTCAAAGAAAAAGGCCGCAACGCGGCCAGTCTGGGCGACGCCTTGGGGGTTGAAGTCCTCAACCGTTTCCCGCTCGAAGTCGAAAAGCAGATGAGCACCGACCTTCCGCCTGGCATCGTGGACAGCCTGCGCGAACTGGTCAATGTCCGCCCGGCCCTGGCCGTCCCCTTGTGGATCAGCGGCCAGTTGCAACAGAACGACGTCAGCCAGAAACACCAGGAGAAATTGAAGTCCATTTGGGATGAACTGTGCAATCAATTCCTGACCCTGCCTCTTGTGCGCGAGGCCGATAAACGTTTCAAATTCGACCTCATTGACGGCTTGGAAGTGGCTATCAAACTGACCGACCGCATTTCCTTCAAGACCCTCGATGAGGTGGTGATCTGGCTGCGCAGAAAGATGTGGGGCAACGAAATCTCCTTTGCCCACTTTGCCCTGCGCGAGGAGGCCTTCTTGCAGCGCAAAGCCCGCTTCATTGTTTACGGTCACACCCACCATCACGAAGTCGTCCCGCTCGATTCCATTCCTGCCGGTCCGCACAAGACCAATCAGATGTATCTGAACTCCGGCACCTGGCACACCTACTATGACCTGGCGCTCTACAAGCCCGAGGAACAAAAATTCATTCCCTATCAGGTGTTGACCTACCTTTCATTTTACAAAGACGACGAGCGCGGCGGCCGGCGCTTCGAAACCTGGTCGGGAGTCTTTTCTGACTAATGCCTGAATACCTTTACCTCCTTCATCCTTATCGTCATGGATTCTTCGAGCGGCCCACGCCCGAAGAATCGGCCATCATGGAAGAACACTTTGCCTACCTTCAGCAAGCGGCCGCCCAGGGACGGGTCCTGCTGGCCGGCCCTTGTCTGGACGATACCTTCGGGCTGGTGATCTTCCGCGCCGAGAACGACCAGGCGGCGCAGGATTTTATGTTTGGCGATCCGTCCGTTGAGAAAAACGTCATGGCCGCCGAACTGCACCCCCTGTCCATTTCGTTATGGCTGCAAAACGATGAGTAAACGCCTCGATCCCGCCCGCTTGCTCACCCGACTCGAAGAGGGCGGCAATCCGGTCATCGAAAGAGACGCCGCCATCTTCGTCTGGAAAGGCGCGGCCGCCCCGCACCTCCTCTCTGACCTGCACGGCTGGGAGGACAACCCCCGCCCTCTCGAACGTCTGAGCGACGATCTCCACGCCCTGCGCCTGCCGTTGCCCGCCGATGCCTATCTGGAATATGCTTTCCTAGACCCGACAACCGGCCAGCGAGTGCGCGACCCGTTCAACCCGCGCCGCATCTGGAACGGCGTCGGCCATTACAATCACTACTTCTACATGCCCGCCGCCGCCCCCAGCCCGCTGACCCGCCGCCAGCCGGACGCCGTGCGCGGCACAGTCACCCGTCATGAGGTCCCGACCGCCGACTTGGCCGCCGGCCGCAAACGCCTCGTCTCCCTCTATCGTCCGCCGACCGGCGATCCGGTCCCCCTCCTGGTGGTCTACGACGGCAGCGACTACCTGCGTCGCGGCCGCCTCGCCGTCATTGTAGACAATCTCATCGCCCAGAAGCACATCCGGCCGCTTGCCCTGGCGCTGGTACAAAACGGCGGCCCGGCGCGGATGATCGAGTATGCTTGCTCGGAAGCCACCCTGGGATTTCTCCTGCAATCTGTTCTGCCGTTGGCCCGCAGTCAGTTGCGTTTGATCGACCCGGCGCGTCGGCCCGGCGCGTACGGCATCCTGGGCGCTTCGATGGGCGGCTTGATGGCCGTCTACACCGCCCTGCGCCTGCCGCATATTTTCGGCCATGCCCTCAGTCAGGCCGGGGCCTTCGAACTCGGCGACGATGAGACGATCGTCATGCAAATGATCCGCCACATGCCCAAAGCGCCTCTCCGTCTCTGGCTGGATGTCGGCCGGATGGACTTCCTGCGCCAGGCCAACCGCCGCATGCAGGCCCTCCTTGCCGAAAAGGGCTATTCCTTCACCTATGTTGAGACCGGCGGGGCGCACAATTACACCACCTGGCGCAATGTGCTGGGCCAGGCGCTGGTGGAGATGTTCGGCTGAACGAGATTCCCCAAACTTCCCCGATGATCCTGGCCACGTTGTGCTACCTCAAGCACGAGGGCAAGACCCTGATGATCCACCGCAACCGCAAGGCCGGCGACATCCACGCCGGCAAATGGAACGGCCTGGGCGGCAAGTTCGAGCCAGGCGAAAGCCCCGAGGCATGTGCGATTCGCGAAGTGCGCGAGGAGAGCGGGCTGGAGATCCATGCCCCGCGGCTGCGCGGGCTGTTGATGTTCCCGAATTTCAAGGGCAATGACTGGTATGTTTTCGTCTTCACGGCAACAGAGTTCCGCGGCGAACTGCGCGATTCTCCGGAGGGTGAACTGCGCTGGATCCCGGACGATGAACTCGAGCGGCTGCCGCTCTGGCCGAGCGACCGTCTTTTCTTCCCCTGGCTGGAGGGGGAGCGTTTCTTCTCGGCCCGATTCGTCTATGAGGGAGACGAGATGAAGAGCCATCAGGTAACTTTTCATTAAAAAGAACCGATTCAACCTTTTTGCTACAAAGGTTGCCCGGAAGGCTCTGGCTTTTCACAACAAAAGTGTTAAGTCCTCGTTGGGGAATTGCAAAGCAGGAATGATGATCCTGAAGATATAATGAATTGAGAGGAGTGGGTATGAAAGAGCAGCGCCCCCCAAAATTTGTCATTGGATTGATCATTTTCGGCGTGTTATGGATTCTGATCGTTGCCGCCATGCGCTTTCAGATCCTTGTGCCGCGCTCTGTGCTGGAATGGCTCAGCCAAAGTCCCAACCCGCAGCAGGTATTGTGGGCCTTTGGGGCCGCCGTCGCCAGCGTCATCGTTGGCCTGATCCGCCTGGGATTTCAAATTCCCTTGCTGAAGAGCAAACTCGAGGACCCCAACAACCGGATTGCCGAGTACCTGGCCGGATTGCCGTTGTGGGTCATCGGCGCCATTTTTGGCATCTCCTTGATTTTTCTGCTGACGGTTTTCCCCTCCTGTCAGGCGCCGTCCACCGTGCTGTTCGAAGTCCAGGGGCTCGAACAACCGCTGCGCCCGGCCGATACCCTGGTCGTCTCGCCGGGAGAGACTCTTACGATCATTGCCCGGCCGATCGACGAGGCGAATATCCTCTCCTGCACCTGGCAATACGCCGGGAATGCCTTCATCACCATCGGCGAGAGGAACGGCTGTCAAATCAGCCTCGAGGTTGCCCAACAGGCCGGTAACGGGTTCGTGACTTTGCAAGTCTGGCAGAATTTTTGCAGTCAGAAGTCGCTCTTCACTCTCCAAGTACAAGTTGTCCCCTAGGTCGCGTTTTCCATGAAAGGGATTATCCGCTTCTCCATTTTGATAGGACTCACCGCCCTTCTCAGCACCGGCTGCGGACCCGCTTCCTCTTCTTCTGCAACGGTCAAAATTCTACCGGAACAGTGCAATGTGCCCGCCAATGGGACGATTGGCCTGACTCTGGCCGGCAGTCTGCATGGGAATCCTACCATTCAATGGGAAGCGACCGGCGGCCTGATTCGCTCCACCGGTTCCGGTTTCACGGCCGAACTGAGCGCCCCGCCCACCCTGGGCGAAGTCGTCGTCACCGCCCGGATTAGCGGCAGCGCCACCCTGACGGTCAACCGCTCATGCGTGGTTTTCGCCCCCGATACCTCCACGCCTGAATCGTCTCCCACGCCCACTGCAACTCCCATCCTGGAGCAGACGGTCATCATCAGCGAGGTGATGGCCAACCCTTGCGGATCGGACGATTTCAAGAAATGGAACGAGTACGTCGAACTCTACAACTACGGCGATCACCCGGTAGATGTCGGCGGGCTGTGGCTCTACGACCCCGGCGAAACCGGCACGCCCGATCAAATCATCGCTTGGGACAATCGTTTGCCGACTACGCTCCTCCCCCAGGGATTGATCACCGACTCGACCGTCATCCCCCCGCGTGGCTTCGCGGTCATCCTCTCGCCGCTCTATCCTCAGGGCAGCGACCCCTACCGCATGCCCTACCGTTTCCCCGCCGGCACCCTCCTCCTGACCATCGAGGGCAGCGAACGCCTCGGCGACGATTTGCTGAGCATCGTCGGCGAGGGCCGGCCCGACTTCCTCGTTCTGTACGAAGGCGGCTTCAACTCCGTCAGCAAAGTGATTTCCTCCTACGGCGGCCCGACCCCCGCCCGCTACCCCTACGAATTTAGCGATCCCACCCCTTACGATAATTTTCCCCTCCTCCTGCACGACTGCTCTTCGGCCGAACGCATCGACCCTCTCGGCCCGGACGTGGCCGAGAACTGGTACGAGGTCCGCAACGGCGGCTCGCCAGGCACAGCCCCCTATCCCTTGCCCTGAATCCGCTTCGGAAACCCGGCCTCTCCAAGAGACCGGGTTTCAAGTTCCCCTGCACCGACAGGTGAACTGGACGGTTTTAATATATAATCAAGGCATATGTCCATCTTGTCTGACAAACACATCCTTCTCGGCGTGACCGGCTCGATCGCCGCCTACAAGGCCGCCGACCTGGCCTCCCGTCTGACCCAGGCCGGGGTGCGGGTGGACGTCATCCTGACGCCCGCGGCCGAGAAATTCATCGCCCCCCTCACCTTCCAATCGGTCACCGGGCGCAAGGCCTTCACCGACGCCGACCTGTGGGGCGGCCAGGCCCACGTCCTGCACGTCGGCCTGGGCCACACCGCCGACTTGCTGGTCATCGCCCCCTGCACCGCCAACACCCTGGCCAAACTGGCCCACGGCACGGCCGACAACCTGCTCACCATCACCGCCCTGGCCGCCCGCTGCCCGATCCTCCTCGCCCCGGCCATGGACGCCGGCATGTACGAGCACCCGGCCACCCAAGAAAACGTGCGCCTCCTGCGCGAGCGCGGCGTCTCCTTTGCCGGGCCGGGCGAGGGCCGCATGGCCTCCGGCCTGGTCGGGCGCGGCCGCATGCTCGAACCGGTCGAACTGTACGGCCACATCCGCCTGGTGTTGGGCAAAGGCGGCCGCCTGGCAGGCAGGAAAATCGTCGTGACGGCCGGCGGCACGCAGGAACCGCTCGACCCGGTGCGGGTGCTGACCAACCGCTCGTCGGGCAAGCAGGGATACGCCCTCGCCCAGGCCGCCCTCGACGCCGGCGCCAACGTCGTCCTGATCAGCACCCCGACCGGCCTGACCCCGCCCGTCGGCGCCGACCTGCGCCAGGTCCACACCGCCGAGCAGATGCTGGCCGCCGTCCTGACCGAGTGCGCCGGAGCCGACGCCCTCCTGATGGCCGCCGCGGTGGCCGACTTCCGCCCAAAATCGGTCGCCGGCGAAAAACTCAAGAAGCGCGACGGCATCCCCCAGGTGGAACTCGACGCCGCCCCCGACATCCTCGCCGCCCTGGCCGACTCGGAATGCCGTCCGCGCTGCGTGGTGGGCTTCGCCGCCGAAAGCCGCGACCTGTTGCAAAACGCCGCCGCCAAACTCCAGGCCAAAAAACTCGACCTCATCGCCGCCAACGACATCTCCGCCCCCGACGCCGGCTTCGGCGTGGACACCAACCGCGTCACCCTCCTCTACGCCAACGGCCAGAGTGAAGCCCTGCCTCTGATGAGCAAGACCGAAGTCGCCGAGGCAATCATCGAACGATTAGCGGTGCTTTTGGAAAATTCATGAGTCCCATTCTCGTCATCTCGGATATTCACGCCAACCTGACGGCCCTCGAGGCCGTCCTGGCCGACGCCGGCAAGGTGAGCGAAGTCTGGTGCCTGGGGGATATCATCGGCTACGGACCAGACCCGAACGACTGCGTCGAGCGCATTCGCAGCCTGCCCAAACTGACCTGCCAGATCGGCAACCACGATGTGGCTGCCATGGGCGAGATGCCCCTGGCCGCTTTCAACAGCGAAGCCAAACGCTCGCTCCTATGGCAAAAAGAACAACTGACTCGCGAGAATCTGGATTTCTTGCGCAGTTGCGCCCGCGAGGTGACCGTGCGCGGCGAGGTCTCGCTCGTCCATGGCAGCCCGCGCGATCCCATCTGGGAATACGTGCTGAACACCCTGGTGGCCCGCTTGAACCTGAACTATTTCACCACCCCGTGGTGCTTCGTCGGTCACTCTCACTTTCAGGCCGTCTTCCAGTACCGCCAGGCGGACGATGACTTCGTCATCGAAATTCCCAAGCCCGGCATGCGTTACGAGATGACCGACCGCGCCATCTTCAACCCCGGCTCGGTCGGCCAACCGCGCGACCGCGACCCGCGCGCCGCCTACGCCCTCTACGATCCAAAGACTCAGGTCTGGGAGCCGCGCCGCGTGGAGTACGACATCGAGGCCGTCCAGAAGCGCATCTTGGCGGCAGGCCTGCCCCAGCGCCATGCCGACCGCCTGAGCGGCGGCTGGTAACTGCCGGCCTGCGTGGAACTTTTTACAGGGGGAAGACGTCTTTGGACCAAACGAATTCAGTCCAAAGGAGGAAACGCTATGAAAAAGAGAATCGCCTTTGCCCTGGTGCCCTTGCTGCTGACTTTGTTCCTGGCAGCGTGCGCGCCCGCCAGGCAGCAGGCCTCTGCCCCTGCTGAAGAGTACCTGATGGCGGAACCGGCCGGCCTTGCAGGAGGCGCCGCCCCCGAAATGCCCGCCCGCGGGGCTGTAGCCCAACCCGCCGCCGATTCCGCCGCACCGACCGACCGGCTGGTCATCATGAATGCCGATCTGGACATCGTCGTCGCCGACCCGCAGGCCAAGGTCCAGGCCATCGTCGCCCTGGCCTCCCGCATGGGCGGCTTCGTGGTCGAGATGAACCTCTACCAAGCCTACGCCAGCAGCGGCCAGCGGGTTCCCCAGGCCTTCGTCCGCATCCGCGTCCCGGCCGCCGACCTGGAGCGGGCGCTGACCGAGATCAAGGCCGACGCCGTCGAGGTGCGCAGCGAGACCCGCAGCGGGCAGGATGTCACCCAGCAGTACACCGACCTGCAGTCCCAGTTGCGCCACCTGCAGGCCGCCGAAGCCGAGTTGATGGAGATCATGCAGGAAGCCACCGATACCCAGGATGTGCTGGACGTCTTCAACCAACTCGAATACTATCGCGCTCAAATCGAGAGCGTGCGCGGGCAAATCCAATACTACGAGCAATCTGCCGCCTACTCGCTGATCAGCGTGACGGTCGTGGCCGAGGAGGCTATCCAGCCGATTCAGATCGGCCCATGGACGCCCAAACGGGCCTGGAACCAGGCCGTTCAAGATCTGGTGCGTTTCTTGCAGAACTTCGCCGATTTCTCGATCCGCTTCTTCACCTACACGCTGCCGGTGTTGATCTTGGTTTTCGGTCCGCCAGCCCTGTTCGTGTGGGCGATCGTGGCGGCGGTCCGGCGCGGTCGCCGCAAGAAGGCCCCTCCGGCTTCTTCCTGAGCATGCCTGGAGTGCAGCGCCTGCTGCACTCCTTTGCTTTATAATTGAAATCATGGAGAAGTTAATTCGCGCCGCCCAGGAATTGTTCGGCATCCATCTGACCGGGCGTCAGGTGGTGGCCCTGATGACCTTCGAGCGCGAACTGCTGACCTGGAACGAGCGGGTCAACCTGACCGCCCTGCGCGACGCCGACAGCATCCGCACCAAGCACTTCCTGGACTCATTCTCGTGCGTCCTGGCCTGGAAGAGCCGCCCGCCGGCGCGTCTGGTGGATGTGGGCACGGGGGCAGGCTTCCC
The DNA here is from genome assembly GCA_937960595.1 of uncultured Anaerolineales bacterium. Lineage (GTDB taxonomy): Bacteria > Chloroflexota > Anaerolineae > Anaerolineales > Villigracilaceae > JAFGSI01. The sequence continues at coordinate 15,587 of CALGPL010000037.1, forward strand.
CGGCTTGCCGCTCAAGATTCTTTATCCATCTATGCATTTGACGCTGATCGAATCGGTCGGCAAGAAAACCGCCTTCTTGCGTCACATCGTCGAGATCTTGAAACTGAACGATGTCGAGGTGCTCACCGCCCGGGCCGAAGAAGTTGGGCAAATGCCCGCCCATCGCGAACGGTATGATTGGGGCGTGGCGCGGGCGGTGGCCAATCTGCCCATCCTGAGCGAGTATCTCCTGCCGCTGGTGCGGGTCGGCGGCTGCATGCTGGCCCAAAAAGGGACCAGCGGCCCGGCAGAGGCCAACAAGGCCGCCCACGCCATCAAAGTGCTCGGCGGGAGCGTGAAACAGTTGATCGGCATCCGGATTCCGGGCGTGGACGAGGACCGCTACCTGTTGGTGGTGGAAAAGGTCGCCGCCACGCCCAAGCCCTATCCCCGCAAGCCGGGCGTGCCGGCCAAGAAACCGTTGTAACAAAAAACAATCATGGCTCCCACAAAAAGGACCCATGACTTTTTTTCTAGGGTTGGGAGGAACATCCCCGTTCATCAGGGCGTGGAAGGCTCGGTTAACGGGGCATAGATCTCCAAACCGGCAGCAGGATTATAGTAGATCCGCTCATAAAAACGGTGGATCGGTTCGGCAACGTTCTCGACCCAGACGTTGTTTTCGTAACCGAAAGGTTCATTGACATCCTTAGTAAGCCACCACAAAACATCCGTGACAATCAAAGAAAAACGCTGATGGGCAACATCCTGCCAGAACTGCGCCAGATAGGAGCTGTTGCCGGCCATGGCCATTTCCATCAACTCAATCTTTTCATAAGGCAGGAATAACTCTGTTTCCGGCAACAGTCCATAGGCGAACAGGTGACGGGCTTCGATGAGCAAGACCGGTCTATCATCCGTGTTAACTGCCTGGACCAAAGACTGGATACGCGCGATCGCAACCTGCCCGTCCCGTTCCGACAGGCTGGCAGGATTTGGCAAAGCGATCAGGGCAAAGAAGAAGGGTACCAGCGTCATCCCAAGCAGCACAGCCGGATTGGCAAAGGACGGTTTCGGCAGATCAACACCGGGTAATTCCGAAGCCACTGCTGCCATCCCCCAATACAGGCAGACGACGAAGAACAGCAGGTTGAACGTATCATAGTTGTGAAGGTCAAAGCCTCCTCCTGCACGCATGCTGACAACGGTGCTGCCCAGAAAAAAGGCACCCAGGATGCCAAGAAGCACAAGCCAGCGGAACCAATGTAACCTACGGATCTTCTTCCCGCCCCCAGCAAGGATGAAAACAAGCCCTGGTAGGATGACCAGTCCAATACCCGGCAACAAGCCCAGGAAGAATGCATCGTTCGGCCATAATTTAAAGCGGAAGAAGGCGTAATTCATCTCTGGGTCCAGGAAGGGGATGGGCCAGTGAGTCAAGCCGATGTACAAGCCATAGGTCGAGACGCTGGCCACGGCTCCCATAAGCAACCAAAGCGCTGGCCAGAGGAGATAGTGGAGGAGTTTCTTCCCGGCAATCGGGGTCGTCAGCAGGTAAATGAGAACCACTAGAATGGCCGGCACCAGGAACCAGTTCACCCGGCACAGGCCCTCCCAAACCGAGGCAAGGAGGACAACCACTAAGATGCGGACTGGCTTCTTGGGATCGGCCAGCCACAACACCAACACTGCACCCAGGAGGACATGGGGGTAGATCGGGCTCTGGAAGAGAAACAGGACGCCCCACAGCACGATCAGAAAAGGAACAATCTTACCAGAATGCGTTTGGCTGGCAGATCGTACCCGACGGAAAGCCAGAGCAGCCGCCAGGGCAGTCATCCCGAACTGCAGGAGGCTGACCCACAGGCGGTATAGCCAGATCTGTCCGCCGGGGAGTAGGAAAACCACCCCCTCCAGGATGGCACGTCCCGGGTCCAGCCAGGGCCAGGGCAAGAAACGGCCATAGATGATGGGCGCGTAGACCAACGAGGCTTCGAAGATCCTGCCAGACTCTGACCAGTGTATAGCCAGGGGATAATTTGAAACGTCCTTGGCAAGCAATAAGGACACCAGGCCGATGCCGGCTATAAGGATGGCGCTATTTGCAATGGATAAGAAAAGCGTCAATCTGCGAGAAGCCATTCAATTTCTCTTCCAGGACAATTGGGCAAGACAAGTTCCATTCCTCATTCAGACTTCCTAGGTTCAGCAATTCTTCTCGTCCACGATCGTCACGACATCTTTTGTTCCGGTCGGGATGACGCACAGGAAGACGAAGTCCTCGTCGCCGATGTTCTGGTACCAGTGCGGCGCGCCGGCCGGGATGAAGACCACATCCCCGGCCCGGACCTCGGCCTCCTGGCCGTCAATGCTGATGCGCGCCCGTCCCTGCAGGACGTACTGGCCATGCTCGACGGTGTTGGTGTGATTGGGCATCCCGCCGCCGGGCGCCATGCGGAAGCGCCGAATGGCAAAGTTGGGGGCTTCTTGGGCCGAAAGCAAGACCTGAATGGTGGTGAAATCTCCGGCCTGCACCTCGGCCTCGGGCACCTCGCTCGAATGTTTTACCGGCATCTTATCCTCCTGGCTGAATACTGAACACGAATCACCGACCGCTGCTCACCTTGCCTGCCTCCACCTCCCAGACTGCCGCCTGCTCGATGAACTCCGGCGCGAAGGATTTCAGGTCGGTGGTGGTCAGCAAGGCTTGTTCGACATCCCGGACACAGGCCAGCAGGTCGGCGCGGCGCCGGAGATCGAGTTCGGCCAGCACCTCGTCGAGCAGGAGAACCGGCCAGTGGCCGGTCTTCTCTTTCATCCACTCGACCTCGGCCAGTTTGAGGGCCAGCAGGGCGGTGCGCGCCTGGCCGCGTGAGCCGTACTCGCCCAGATCGATGCCATCGGCCAGGAAGCGCAACTCGTCGCGGTGCGGGCCGATGGTCGTCACGCCGCGGGCGATTTCCTCGCCGCGAATCTGCCGGAGGCGCTCGAGGAAGCCGCGGCGGATGTCTTCCTCCGTCAGGCCGCTGCGGTCGAGAGGCGTGTCGAGGCGCAGGGACATCTGTCCGTCGGGGCGCGGCAGAGGGTCGTAGGCCGGCAGATAGTCCAGGCGCAGGATTTCTTTGCCCTGCGTCAGGTCGCGGTGCAGGCGGGCGGCGCGCTGCCCGATCTCCTGGATGGCAACGATGCGGGCAGAGATGAGCGCCGCGCCGGCGCGGCTGAGACTCTCATCCCAGTAATCCAGTTGGGCCGGGTCGCCGCCGCGCTCGGCCAACAGTTTGAGCAGAGCGTTGCGCTGGGTCAGGGCCTGGCTGTACTCGTTCAAGCGGGCGGCGTAAGCGGGGACGGTCTGCGCCAGGGCCAAGTTCAGATAGCGGCGGCGCTCGTCGGGGCCGCCCTCGATGATTTGGCTCATCTGCGGCACAAAGAGGACGGCGTTGAAATGCCCAATGACCTCGTTCAGCGGCCGCTTGACGCCATCGAGCAAGATTTCCTTGCGCAGGCGCCGGCCGTTCGCCCCAACCGGCTCGAGAATGAGACGCGCTTCCAGACGGTGGGCGGCGCGGCCGCGCCGGTACTCGGCGACCACGCGGCCCACGGCCAGGTCTTTGCGGGCCTCGAGGAAGTTGACCAACTGGCGGTCGGCGTGGGTCTGGAAGGAGGTGAAGGTCGCCAGGAAATAGACGGCTTCGAGAAGCGTGGTCTTGCCCTGGGCATTGCTGCCGACCAGCAGCACAACCCGCCGGGGTACGTCCAGGTCCAGGCGGGCAAAACTGCGAAAGTTGGTCAGGGAAAGATGGGTGAGGTACACGTCGGCGCGGTCAAACGTTGTCTTCCACCGGCTCGCTCGGCTGCCAGACGCGCAGGGCGCGGTCGGTGTAGAGGATTCCGTCCAGGTGGTCGATTTCGTGCTGGAAGATGCGCGCCAGCCAGCCTTTGGCCTTGATCTTGAGCGGCTGGCCGCGGCGGGTCTGGCCGCGGACGGTGATGGCCAGGTCGCGTTCCACCTCGCCCTGAACGCCCGGAATGGACAGGCAAGCCTCGACGGCGATTTCCTTTTCCTGAGAGCGCTGGCGAATCTCCGGGTTGACGACCACGAAGAGTTTCTTGGGGGCGTCTTCGGCCTCATCGTTCTCGGGATATTCGACCACGATGATGCGCTCGGAGACGCCCACCTGGGGGGCAGCGAGACCAACCCCAGGGGCGGCGCGCATGGTCTCGATCATATCGTCCACGAGGGTTTGCAGGTCGGCGTCGAAGCGGGTCACAGGGCGGGCCTTGCGGCGCAGGACAGGGTCGGGGATGGTCACAATTGTGCGAAGAGTCATTTCAATCACCGCTAAAAGAAATTCGAGAAACTTATTTTACTTCACTTTCGTCCGCTTTTTGCTGGCTCTGCTCGCGGCGGAACTCCTCGGCGCTCTGATGATAGGTGGCCAGCCAGGAGGACATGCGTTCCCGCTCCGCCGCGGCTTCTGCCTGACGCTTGGTCTCCAGGCGGGCCACCCGCCGCTGATCGATATCCTGCTGGACGGCCGGCGGGTCTTGCACATCCTGGAAGATCAACTGCGTCCCGCCGACGGAGATGTACACGTCGCCGTAGTTCAGCAAGACTTTCAAGAACGAATCGCGCTTGTACTCGGTGCTGAGGATGTTGTCGAGCGAGGCCGATTTGCGTTCCTCGCGCCCGAAAGGCGTGCGGTCGATGTCGAAGATCTGATCCTGGGTGACCTGGAATTTGTCGTTGCGCCAGTCCACATACTGATACAACCACCAGAAGACGGCTCCGAGCAACCCCAACAGAAGGAGGAGAGGAAATATTCCCAGATTCAGACCGTTGCGAATCCAATCATAACCCAGCAAGGCCAGGCAGACGACGCCGAGCAGCCCGGGCATCCAAGTCTGCTTGAAGAGGACGAAATAATGCTTGCGGTACGTAATCGTCCCGCCGCTCTCGATCATGCGCATGCTGAAGAGGTTGCCGAACAAGGCCCGGCCGAGACCCCGCCGCGAGACCGGCGGGAGGAGAGGCGGTTCTTCCTGTTTGGGCGGGGGAGGCGGCGCCGCCAGGCCGAGTTTGTCGCGGATGGCGCGCTTCATCGCCTCCACATCGGCCTGACGGGCCACGGCCCGGCTGCGGCTCCAATATTCCTCGATCATCTGGGCGGCCTCTTGAGGACGATGTACTTGTGTAAACAGGATTCGCCCGACGAACGTGCGCACGATGACCGTGCCGTAGTCCAGGATGCGGCCCACTTGATCGGTCTCGACCCCCACCGACAGGATGGTGCTGAGGGGCGCCTCCTGGCGGCTGTCGTAGATGCCAATCGTCTTCTCGAGACGGATGACGCGCAAATTGGTGACAATGTAGTAGTCGTTGCCCCAGTCCAGCCATTTCCAAATCATCCACAGGGCAATGCATGCCAGTGCCAGCGATCCCAGGTCGAGGAAAATGGGAGAAGGAAAAACAAAGAAGAAAATGATGAAGAAAACAGGCAGGATCAGGGCCAGGGTGGGCGCAAAGAGAGCCTGCAGCAGGACAACGGTATGTTTGCGGGCCAGGAAATAAACCGACTCGTTGGACTGAAGCCACTTGAACCGCGTTCGGCGGATGAGACGGTGGCTGTCGATCGCGACCTGAAAATTGCGGCGCAACAAGGGGGCTTGCTTCAAGAGCAGATTGAAATCTTGCCGAGAGAGGACCAGCGCGACAGTCTCGGCGCGGGCAGTGACCGAAGCCGAACGGCGATGACGCTTCCGCAAGAGTGCCTCTTCGCCGAAATAGTCGCCATCCATGAGATAGCCTAGTGTCCGGGCGCGGCGGCCGCGCCCGGCCGAGACCTCCACCCGGCCGCTGTAAATGATAAAAAACGTCTCCCCTTGATCGTTTTGTCTGACGATCGTTTCGCCGGCCTCGAAGCACCTCTCTTCTAGTTTTTCGGCCACGTCAGCCAACTGCGCATCTTGTAGGCCGCGAAAGATGTGCAACCGTTTGAGAAAAGCCTGTCGTTCGGGAAGGTCGATTTTCACAAGGTGATTCTAGCACGAAATTGCGCCTGGGCAGAACCCCAGCCCGCCCAGGGAAACAGAACCCGGCATCTTTCTGCGCTCCTCGACAAAGAGACCCGCGAGCGGAGCCGCCGCGGGTCTCTGCACAGGACGATTCGCGGCTGTCAGGCCACGGCGATGTACTCGTCCACGACGCGTTCGAGGATGTCGAGCGGCATCGAACCGTTCTTCAAGACCACGTCGTGGAAGGCGGGCAGGCTGAATTTCTCGCCCAGGGCTTTTTGGGCTTTCTCGCGCAGTTCGAGCATCTTCAACATGCCGATCTTATAGGCGCAGGCCTGACCGGGCATGACGATGTAGCGTTCGATTTCGCTGACGATGCTGGCATGGTCTTGCGCCGAGTGGGCCGCCATGTACTCGATGGCCTGCTGGCGCGTCCAGCGTTTGTGATGGATGCCGGTATCCACCACCAGGCGCACGGCGCGGAAGAGTTCCGAGTCGAGCGCGCCGAGTTCGCCGAAGGGATCATCGCGGTACATGCCCATCTCACGCGCCAGTTTCTCGGCATAAAGCGCCCAGCCCTCGGCGTAGGCGGTGAACGGCACCATGCGCCGGAAGAACGGCACGCCCTTGAGTTCCTGGGCAATCGAAATCTGGAAGTGATGGCCGGGGATGCCCTCGTGATAGGCGAGGGTCTTCATGCCGAATTTATGCACTTCCTTCATGTCGCGCAGGTTGGCGTAGAAGACGCCCGGCCGCGAGCCGGTCAGGTCGCCGGGCATGTAATAGGCCCCGGCGGAGGTCTTCTCGCGGAATTCGGGGATGCGCTCAACCTTGAGTTTGGCCTTCGGGCGGATGTTGAAATAGGGGCCGAGAGCGGCGTCCATTTCGTCGAGGATGCGCCGGTAATCGGCCAGGCACTGTTGCCGGCCCTCGTCGCTGTTCGGGTAGAGGAAGCGCTCCTCTTTGGCCAGTTCGGCGAGCAGTTTGGTCGGGCTTTCCACATTCCGATAGCCCTGGCGTTCGAGAATGGCGCGCATTTCAGCCTCGATGCGAGCGACTTCGGCCAGGCCGGTTTCGTGGACCTGCTCGGGGGTGTAGTCGGTGGTGGTGCTGGAACGCAGGCAGTGGGCGTAGTAGACCGCCCCGTCGGGCAGTTTCCAGACGCCGTCGTCGTCGGTGGCCTTCCCCTCCAGGGCGGTGAAGTAGTCAATGAATTTGCGGTAGGCAGGATACACCGTCTGCTCGATTTCGGCCTCGGCCGCGGCCAGCAGGCGCTCACGGTCCCGCGCCCCGATTTTCGGCAGTTTCTCCAGTTTGTCCTTGAAGGCGGTGTAGAGCGGGTTTTCGCGCGCCGGTTTCGCCACAAAGGCGGTCATCTCGTCCAGGACGCGGCGGATGACGAAGCGCGGCGGGAGCACCCCCTTCTGCTCGCGGATGACCAGCCCCTCCATCACCTGGTCGAACTTGACCCCGAAGCGGCGCAGGCGTTTGACGTAGTTGCGCGCTTCGAGTTTGCTGACCACCGGATGCATGGTCATCATGAAGTTGGGCAGTTCGGACTGGATGCCGAACATCTGGTTGAGGGGATAATCGTGATGCCGCCAGCGCTCGCCGCGCGCGATGTCGTCCAGGAACCAGTCCATGATGTCCATCGAAAGCAGGGTGGTCTTGTCCTGGCGGCGGCGCGGGTAGGAGCGCAGCAGGCGCAGGTCACGCTTGACGAAGGCAAACATCTTGTCCTCGAAGGCCTGAGAGGCGTCGGAGAGTTTGGCGTTGTGGCCGTGAATGCCGAACTTCTCCAGGATGCCGAGCATGGTCAGCAGTTCCGGGCCTTTGAGAGCAAACTTGAGAAAGGTGCGCAGGAAGAGGCCCTTCACGCTCCACGGCTTGCCCCAGATGAGGGCGATGAGATACCAGGCCAACAGGAGGACAAGCAGAGCGAGCAGAAGATAGAAGTAAGTCATAGCAGGCTCCTTTGCAGGGGATAGAGAAATGATACTCCAGTTTAGGGAAGGAGGGAGGAGGGCCGCATTCGATTCTTGCAACTTTCCCATTCTCTGCGTCGAACGGCTGAATTTGGGGAATTCCCCAATCCTTCTCTTCCCAAATTCGTGCTATCATTGTAGGAGAATTTCCTTCCGACCCAGGCGCGGGAAAATTCGTCTACGCGTCCTGAAAGGTTTCGCACGAATCGCCGTCATTCATTCCATTCGAATGAGGAGGAACCTATGCCAGACAAAGGAAGCCGAGACAAGGCTCGCCGGGAACCCAAGAAAAAGCCGAAACTGGACCCAAAGGAAAAGAAAAAACTGAAGAAAGAAAAGAAAAAGAAGTGATCGTCTGAAACGGCTCTGCCTCCCCCAACCCATTTTTGGAGCGGGGGAGGCGCTTTCGTCAACGGCACCCCCGTTGCCGGCCGAGTCGAACCGGTATAATCGGGGCATGCCCACCTCTCCTCCCTCCACCACAACTCCCGGACGCGGCTACCTCATCGCCCTGGCCAGCGCCGCCATCCTCTCCCTGACAGGCATTTTCATCCGCCACCTGACCGAGACTTACCACCTGCCGGCCCTGGTGCTGGCCGTCTGGCGCGATGCCTTCGTCATCCTGACTCTCTTGCCCATTCTTCTCATCGTCCGCCCCAACTTGATCCGGCTGAGGCGCCGGCACTTGCCTTTCCTGGTCGGCTACGGTTTTGTGCTGGCGATCTTCAACGCCCTCTGGACTCTTTCGGTTGCCCTCAACGGTGCCGCAGTCGCCACCGTGCTGGTCTACTGCTCGGCGGCTTTCACCGCTCTGCTCGGACGCTGGCTGCTCCAGGAGCGCCTCGGCGCGGCCAAAATGGTCGCCGTCGCAGCCATCCTGGTCGGTTGCGCCATGGTGGCCGACGCCCTCAATCCCACCGTCTGGGACCTCAATCCGGTCGGCTTGTTGACCGGCATCCTTTCGGGTCTCGGCTATGCCCTCTACAGCCTGATGGGACGCGTCGCTTCGGGGCGCGGCTTGAATCCGTGGACCAGTCTCCTGTACACTTTCGGCTGCGCCGCCATCTTTCTGTTCGTCTTCAACTTCTTCCCCGGCCCTCGCATCCCCGGCACGATCGGACAACCGGCCGATTTCTTCTGGCTGGGAAAGGCCTGGGGCGGCTGGCTGGCGCTCTTTCTGCTGGCTGCCGGCCCCACGCTGGCGGGCTTCGGCCTCTACAACGTCAGCCTGCGCCTGCTGCCGGCCAGCGTTGCCAACCTGATCGTCTCCAGCGAGCCGATTTTCACGGCTGCCATCGCCTACTTTCTGTTGGGAGAGCGACTGACCTGGCTGCAAATTGCCGGCAGCCTGCTGATCCTGGCCGGGGTGAGCCTGCTGCGTCTCTACGAGGACCGTCCTGCCGTTCAGAAAGAGAAAGGATGAAATCACAATGGACACCGCCAAACAAACCGCCCGCTGCCGCTTGCGAGACCTCGGCATTGTCCCCGGCATCCTGACGACCGGCCCGCGCAACGACCTCACCGATGTTCAGGGCGTGCGGGTGGGCCACTTCACCCTGTGCGAGGGGGAAGACATCCGCACCGGCGCCACGGCCATCCTGCCGCATGGCGGCAACCTCTTCCAGGAAAAAGTCCCCGCCGGAGTGGCCGTCGCCAACGGCTTTGGCAAGATGATTGGCTACACGCAAATTGCCGAACTCGGCGAAATCGAGACCCCCATCGTGCTGACCAACACCCTGGCCGTCGGCCGCGCCGTCGAGGCAATCCTCGACTGGACGCTGGCACAGCCCGGCAACGAGCAAGTTCGTTCGATCAACGCCGTGGTCGGCGAGACGAACGACGGCCGGCTCAACCACATCCGCAAGCGGGCGCTGACCGGCGCCGCCATCCGACAGGCCATCGAATCCGCCTCCGAGGGGCCGGTCGCCGAGGGCGCGGTCGGCGCGGGGACGGGCACCATTTGCTTCGGCTGGAAGGGCGGGATCGGGTCCAGTTCGCGCCGCCTGCCAGACAACCTGGGCGGTTACACCGTCGGGGCGCTGGTCCAGACCAATTTCGGCGGCGTCCTGCACGTCTGCGGCTATCCGGTCGGCCAGCAACTCGGACAGTACTTTCTCAAAGACAAACTGGAGCCGGCCGACGGTTCGATCATGATCGTCCTGGCCACCGACGCCCCGCTCTCGGACCGCAACCTGACGCGCCTGGCGCGGCGGGCCTTCGCCGGGTTGGCGCGCACCGGCGCGGTCTTCAGCAACGGCTCCGGCGACTACGCTCTTGCCTTCTCGACTGCCGAATCCGTCCGCCGGACGCCCGAACGCCGGGCCGCGCTTTACGCCTATCCAGAATTCCCCAACGACCTGCTCTCGCCGCTCTTCCTGGCCGCCATCGAAGCGACCGAGGAGGCCGTTTACAACTCCCTCTGCATGACGACCACGACGCGCGGTTACCAGGAAACAATCGCCGCGCTGCCGCTGGAAAGCCTGCGAGAGATAGCGAATTTCCGCACCTCCCTATTCAAGAAACCATGAAAAGAACGTTTGTCCTGATTGTGATGCTCGGCCTGCTGATGGCCAACGTGGCCTGCCAACGAGAGACGACGGCCCAGCCCAGGCCATCACCGTCTCCGCTGCCAGAGACTCCAACCCCGACTCCTGCTCCTACGCCAACCCCTACATTGAGTTACGCTGAATGCGGGTGGAACTGGGCTACTCAACCGCTTCCCGAACTTTCCGCCGAACTCGAAAGCGTCCTGCAAGTAACTCTCCCCCTGCCGTTTGAGGCCCATGCCGAAGCGTTCGGCGAAAACTGCTTCGACGGCCGCACCAACCAGGTCGCTTATTTTGTAGCCAGAGAGACCGATTTCTTCATCCTTGTCCATGTCGAAGACCTTGCTGATCGGGAAAGGCTCGGCCGTCTAGCCGAACAAATTCTGCTCACCTTGCCGAACAACTTCCCGGTCGAAACAACGCCGGGACCGCAGCCCGGCTATATCACCCTCACTTTTATGAAAGAAGCAGAAGAATTGCGGCTCCGCCTGACCTGGGTCGAAGCCGAATCGGCGCTGGCGAGCAACTTGCATGGCGAGTCTCTGTTGAACGCCTTGGAAAGCCGCTAAACATCGGGGGCCTAGCCCGCCTCATCAGCAATCAGGCGCAACACCTCGTCTCTCAGAGCGCGGTTGGTCGCAATGGCCTCACCGTATGTGTGACCGGCCTGCCCGCTCCAACTGCCGAAGTAGCCGCCCGCCTCGCGAAAGATGGGCGGGAACGGGCCGCAATCCCAGACGTTCATCACCGGGTCGAGCATGGCCTCGGCGCGGCCGGTGGCCACCAGCAGGTAACCGTAGGCATCGCTCCAGCCGCGCAGGGCAAAGGCGCGGCGATTGAATTCCTGCCAGGCCTTCTCCCGCCCGTATTTTTCCATGTTGCGGACGTTTGTGTAGCAGATATAAGCCTCCTCCAGCCGCGCCACCTCCGAGACGCGCGCCCGCCGTCCGTTCCACCAGCAACCGAGACCGTCGGCGGCGCAGAGCATCTCGTCCAGGGCGGGGAAGTAGGCCGCGCCGACGCGGACGACGCCCTCCACCTCCAGCCCGATCAGCACCGCATAGAGCGGCACGCCGCGCAGAAAAGATTTTGTCCCGTCAATCGGGTCGATGAGCCAGCGCCAGTGGTTAACGGACTCTGTCACGGAATCACGGATGGGAACGGATTGGTTCGCGGAGTCACGGATTGAGGTGGACTCTGTCACGGAATCACGGATGGGAACGGATTGGTTCGCGGAGTCACGGATTGAGGTGGACTCTGTCACGGAATCACGGATGGGAACGGATTGGTTCGCGGAGTCACGGATTGAGGCGGACTCTGTCACGGAATCACGGACACCGGAAAGGCCGAATTCCTCGCCCAAGATGGCGTGGCCGGGGAAACGCCGCTCGATTTCGCCGCGAATGAACTCCTCGGCGGCGCGGTCGGCGGCGGTGACGGGGGTGTCGTCGGGCTTGAAGTCCGGGCGCAGACCGGTCTGGTAATAGCCGAGGGTGATGCGCCCGGCGCGGTAGGCGGTTTGGGTGAGGAAGTCGAGGTAGGGCTGCCAATCGGGCATAAAATTCGCTCCTGTAAGAGTAGGTCGGACTGACAGTCCGACCTACTCTTATTTACTCCGGCGCCAGGAAGTAGATTGGTTTGAGAGGAAACAGATCGCGCGCTTCCTCGTCCAATCTTGGAAGATGTTCCACCCATAATTCGAACAACCGCTCAAGGTTGATAAGTGTAACCTGGCGGCTTTGCTGTGTTCTTGCTTCTTCTTCAGCGTCCCGCGTAAAACCGCCCGTGCTCACAAAAATCCCCACATCGTTGTCACCCAATAAGGCCATGAACGAGCGCAAAACGGCCACATTGACAGCGTTTTGCTCCCGTTTTACCTGCACTTTGATTCTAGGCGGCCTCGTTCCCAACGGGTCATTCCATGCAAGAACATCTACACCTCCATCCTTGCCTTGCGGAGCTACCCAAGAGACATGGTAACCCATTGCTTTCAACAACGAAGCAACCAGTTTCTGAAACTCGTAAGGAGGCATTGTGCGTAAGTAATCTTCGATTTCACCCCAAGCCTGTTCTTCGGCTTCCTCAAAAGTAATAGTGGCTCTCTTTTCTCCAGCATCCTCTTCAACCTTATTGATTATCTCTTGCGGATGACTGCGCCGCCATTCCCAATACAATTTCTGAGCCGTTCGATAGAATTGTTCAGGCGATTTGAATTCACGATATGCCTGCTTGCCTGCCTCCGTTACAAACCAACGGCCTTTTTCTTTTACCAGCCAGCCTGCCTTTACAAGGTCAATCGTAGCAAAACGTACAATTTTTTCGAATCGAATCCCACCGCCTGAGGCGAATTGACCTTTTTCATACTCTGTCAATTGTACGCTCATCTGAAGTTTATTGAGTGCATCCTGCGCCTTCATACCCTCAGGAAAGTCTAGCAGGATTTCGACCAGTTTTCTAACCAATTCTCCGGTGCGTTGAATGGTGATTTCAGCCATATTCTCCTCCAAAGTACTTCTTGCATAGACATGACTCTATTTTACACCTTGTTGGACAACAATTCATTCAACAAGGCGACCTCATCATCTTTATCTTTCACCTCCCCATCCAGCCAGGCATCGCGCAGACGGCGCAAAATCTTGCGAAAGGAGGGCCCGGGCGTCAGGCCGCGCGCCTGGAGCGTGTGTCCGCTGACGGTCGGGCGGATATGCCGCCAGCGGGCAAGATAGTTTTCGAGCGGCAGGCGCTCTTCCGGCGCGGCGGCCAGCCAGACGGCAAAGATCGCCGGCGGCGGGACCTCCTCCAGCCGGGCGACGACCGCGCTGGGCCGCGCCTCTCGCAGGGCAGGCAGGTCGGCGCGCAGAGCGTGCGCTGCCAGCAAGGCGGCGCGCAAACTGACCGCCAAGCGAAGACGACTGCAAACGGCGTGTATCTGCGCCGGGGGCAGACCCGAAAGCCACAAGAGGTAGCCCAACGCCCGGCGGCGCGGCACAGAGCGCAGGTCCGGCAGCGTCCCCCACTCGGCAGGAGCGACCCGGTCGAGGCCGGAGGCAAGCAGCGCCTTGAGCGAGTCGTCCCAGGGCAGCGCCGGGTGGATGGCCTTCAGCAAGCCCAGTTCGTCCAGGCGGGCAAGCATGGAGACGGCCGCCGGTTCGTCCAGGATGAGGTCAATCTCGTGGCCGATTCGTTCCGGCGAGAGCCGCTCCAGCAGCGGACGGGCTTCGTCCATCAGTTGCAGGGTGCGCGCCTCGATGCGAAAGCCGAAACGCTGCTCGAAGCGGACGGCGCGCAACATGCGGGTCGGGTCGTCCACGAAGGAGAGCGAATGCAGAACGCGCACCAGGCCGGCGCGCAGGTCGGCCAGGCCGCCCCAGTAATCGAGCAGTTCGCCGTAGTGACGCCCATCCAGGCGCAGGGCGAGGGTGTTGATGGTGAAGTCGCGGCGGTGCAGGTCGAGTTTGATCGAGCCGCGTTCGACGGTCGGCAAGGCGGTGGGGCGCTCGTAGAATTCGGTGCGGGCGGTGATGAAATCGAGGAATTCGGGCAGGGCCGCCCGGCTGTGGATGCCGAGTTTGGAGACCTTGAAGCCGTCGTGCAGGAACCACTTGGCCGTGCCGAAGCGGCTGTGACCGGTGACCCGCCCGCCGTAGCGATGGGCAAGCGCCTTGGCCAGGGCAATGGCGTCGCCCTCCACCACCAGGTCGAAATCCAGGCCGGGGCGATCGAGCAAGAGGTCGCGCACGAACCCGCCGACGATGTAAAGGGCGGCATTTTGCTCGGCAGCAGCGGCAATGACGGCGCGCAGGAGGAGCAGACGTTCGGGCGGCAGAGCGCGCTCCAGGCTCTCGGCCAGATTGCGGGCGCGGCCGGCGGATGGACGCGGGGCAAGGGTTTTGAGCAGGTCGGTGCGGGTGACGATGCCGACGATGCGCCCGGCCTCGTCCACCACCGGCACCTGGCCCCAGCCGGTGTCGGTCATCAGGGCCTGCAAATGCTGGATGGAATCGGTCGGGCGGACGGAGACCTCGCCGGCCTCCATCAAACTGGCGGCGGTCAGGTTGAGTTTGTGCGCCAGGGCGCGGTCCACGGCGCGGCGGGTGAGCAGGCCGACGATGCGCCCCTCCTGCGCCACCGGGAAGCCCTCGTAGCCGTACTTCTGCATCAGGCGGGCGGCCTCTTGGACGGGAGTCGCCGGGTCGAGCAGATGCGGCCGACCGGACATAATCTGCGCCACGCTGACCGAGGGACGGATGTAACGCGGCAAAATCTGCAGGAGTTCGGCTTCCAGCGCGGCGAGCGTTTCGGGACCCGGAGCCCGCTCCGCAGCGCGGACGAGGGCGGCCGCGGCCCGGTCGTGACCGCCGCCGCCGAAGTGGGCGGCAACCGCCGAGACGTCAATCCCGTCGCTGGTCGAGCGCGCCACCAGGCGCGTCCCCTCGACGGTGGTCACCAGCACGAACAGGGCATCGGGATCGAGCAGGTCGCGCAGTTTGTGCGTCAGGCTGGAGATTTCCTCCACCAGGCCGCCGGCCTCGGCCGTCGCAATGACCACGCGGTAGCCGTGAATGTGGTGCGTCTTGGCGTTGGCCAGCAAGCGGTCATAGACGGCGCGCTGGTCGAGCGAAAGCGGCGGGTTGAGGAAGCGGGTGACGATGCGCAGGTCGGCGCCGGATTCCAGCAGCCAGGCGGCGGCGCGGGCGTCGCGGGCGGCGGTGCGGACGTAGGTCAGCGAGCCGGTATCCTCGTACACGCCCAGCAAGAGCAGGGTGGCCTGCAGGGCGGTCAGATCGAAGCCGTTTTCGGAGAGTTGTTCGACCAAGAGGGTGGTCGTCGCCCCGATTTCTTCGGCGCGCGCCTCCCAATCCGGGGGCAAGCCGGGGCGCAGCGGATGGTGGTCGAGGACGCGCACGCGGGTGGCGGCGCTCATGCCCTTGAGCGTGACCAGCGACTGGGTGTCCACCAACGTCACCGCTTCGACCGTCCCGGCGGGCAGGTCGCGGGCGTCCACGAAGGGCAACTCGGCCCCGTAGAGGGTGAGGAAGGAACGCACGTTGCGGTTGACGCGGCGCGGCAGGACGGGCAGCGCGCCCTCGTCGAGCAGCGCCGCCCCCAGCAGCGAGGCGATGGCGTCGAAATCGGCTTGTTCGTGGGTCAGGATGACGCGCATGTAGGAATTGTAATCTATTTCTGCCAACCTAAAAGGTTGCCGCGTTGAGGCAACCAGCGGCCCAAACTGGCCGACCAGGGTATCATCCGAAGTGTTGATCTCGACTTCTAATTGCAACCAGCAACAAAACCTTGTACAATATTTCTAGACAACATTCTGGCAACATTTATCCTCTCCTGATTTCTCGGACCAGGAGGTTGAGATGAAATTGCGAAAGACGAGCATCATTTTGATTTTGTCGTTCCTGATGTCCATTTTTCTCTCGGCGCTGTCTTGCACAATTGGCCCAACTTTATTTGCCACCCCTACTTCAACGCCAACCCCAACATCGACCTCAACTCCCACCCCCACCAACACGCCGACGCCAACCGCGACCCCCACCCCCATCGGTGGAGCCGGCTGGATCGTATTCGCTTCTCGCGAGACAGGTGATGACAACAGCGACATCTATGCCGTCCGTGTGGATGGGTCTGAGATCCGGCAGATCACTCATGGTCCGGGCAATAATTGGTCGCCTGATCTCTCGCCCAACGGAAATAGGATTATTTTCGTCTCGGATCGCAACGGCAGAAAAGATCTCTACTTGATCAACTTTGACGGCAGCGGCCTCACTCGTCTGACTTTCACCGATGACAACATTGATCCAGAATGGTCTCCTGATGGGCGGAGTATCGTGTTTGTCTCCGGGCGCTCCGGCAGCCAGAGAAACGAAATCTGGACCGCCGAGATCGACTCCCATGGTATGGTGTTGGGGACACTCTCGCTCGTCACTTACGACAACTACGACGACTATGATCCATCATGGTCGCCGGACGGCAATCAAATCGTGTACTCTTCCTTCCGACCCGATGGCGGTTATAACCTGTTCATCACCAACCGCGATGGAAGCCAAACGCGGCGATTGACAGACAGCCCCAGTTGGGACCGCTCACCGCGTTGGTCGCCTGATGGGCGTTCGATTCTCTTCACCCGTTGGCTGACCCAGAATATCGAGCAAAATCGCAATTTTTGGATCGGCGAAAGTTGGGACGAGAGAATGGCCATCCTCTACTCAGACAACTTTGAACTCCTGACCCTGCCGAGCAGAATCGCCGTCATTGGGAGCAATGGATCGGGTCTGCGCGAAGTGACCAGCATGGTTTACAATTCTTGGGCGCCTTGCTGGTCGCCCGACGGTCGCTGGCTGGCATTTGCTTCAGATCGCGACGGCGACAGCGAAATCTATATCATGCCGGCAGATATGCGCGAAGAACGGACAATGGCTGTCACCCGCAACACATTCATAGACAGCATGCCCAGTTGGGGCAGGTAAAGGGTAACTGCCTGCTCGTTTATCCGCAGATTCCCACAGGGGACGCGGTCTTGCAGATTTCGGGTAAATGAAGAGAGAAACATGGTCGTTCTCTGCGCAATCTGCGGATAAATTTTGCTCACGCCGCCTCACTCTCTTTGTCTTCCAAGACCATCCCGGCCGCGACCGCTCCCGAAAGCGTTACCATCGGGACACCGCCGCCGGGATGGGTCGTCCCGCCGGCAAAGTACAGGCCGCGCACGTACCGCGAGCGATTGGGCGGGCGCAGAAAAGCCGCCAGGCGTTGATTGGACGAGGCACCGTAGAGCGCGCCGCGGTAGGCGCCGGTCTGACGCTCGATGTCGGCCGGGGTCAGACTCTGCTCGAAGCGAATGGCCGGCCGGACATCGTATCCAAACGCAGCCAGGCGGTCGAGGATGCGGGCGCGGTAGGCCTCGGCTTTCTCGGTCCAATCCCAGGCCGGAGAAAGCGCCGGGGCGTTGACCATCACAAACCAGTTTTCGCCTCCCGGCGGGGCATGGGAGGAGTCGGTTTTGGAGGTGATGGCAACATAAATGGTCGGATCATCAGGAGGAATCTCGCGCCGAAAGAGATCATCGAACTCGCGGCGGTAATCGCGGCTGAAGAAGATATTGTGATGCGCCTGATCCGGGAAGGCGCGATCCAGGCCGAGGAGCAGTAGAAAGCCCGAGCAAGAGAGCGGCCGATTCAACGTCCGGGCGACACGGCGCGGCGGCAGGACGCCGGGGGCCAGCAATCTCGAATAGACGGTGGCCACATCCACGTTGGCGATGACGCCCTCGGCGGGGATGAACTCCCCGGCGCCGGTCGTCACGCCACGCACGCGCCCGTCGCGGACCTCGACCCGCTCAACCGGCGTCTCCAGGCGAAGTTCGATGCCCAGTTCGCGTGCCAGTTTCTCCAGGGCGCGGGCAATGGCATAGACCCCGCCCTGCGGATACCAGACGCCGCCGGCCAGTTCCACCGCAGCGATGACGTTTAACGTGGCCGGGGCCTGATAAGGACTTGCCCCCACATAGGTGGCAAAGCGTCCAAGTAATTGCTGCAGGCGCGGATCGCTGACGAAGGAACGGATCGAAGCCGCCATCGTCCGCATCGGATCGATCTTGAGCGCATCGCGCAACGGAAAATCGCGGATACTGCCCGGCGAAAGCGGCGGGCCGAAGATGAAGACCTGTCGGGTAAGACGGTAGATACGGACTGCATGCGCCAGATAACGCAGATAGCCATCCGCGTCGCCGGGCGAGAAGGCCTCGATCTGAGGCAAAAGGGCAGAGAGATCGCGGCTCAGGTCGAGGCGCGAGCCGTCGGGATAGAAATAGCGCGTCAGGGGGTCAACGGGCAGCAAAGTGAGATAGTCGGAGAGTCGTCGTCCGGCGGCGGCGAAGAGGGCCTCGAAGACCGGGCGCATGGTGATGACGGACGGGCCGGTGTCGAAGCGAAAGCCTGCAGCCTGAATCTCGCCCATTTTACCGCCCACGTGGTCGTTTTGCTCCACTATGACTACGCGCAGCCCGCGCGCCGCCAGGCGGATGGCCGCGCTCAAACCGCCGATCCCGGCCCCAATGATAACGACAGATTCATTCATAATCGTATCCGCCTCCCTTTCCACTGCGGGCCGCCATAGCGCACCTGCCACCAGGCCGCCCGCCCGGCAATGGCGGTCATCGCCAGCACCGAGAACGGCAGGAGCAAGGCATCACCCAGCCGCTGGCGGGTGACCGCGGCGGTCAGCAGGCGCGTCCCGACGCCGAGTGCCGTCAGCAGGAGGGGCAGCCAGGGCCAGCCGGCCAGCGGCCAGGTCCAGCCGGTCAGCAGCCAGACCGGCGGAAACAGGAAAATAGACCAGTGGAAGAGGGTCGAGAGCGCCAGGAAAAATAGGTTGCCATGCCCGGCCAGGATGTTCTTGGCGTAGCCATCGCGGACCTCGGGCCAGCCGGCGTACATGCGGCAAGCGATCAGCCCATCGCCATCGGCGAGGCGCAGGCGCAAACGCAGACGCTTGGCCCGCCGGGCAAGGGTGATGTCTTCGATAATCGAGGCCTTGACTCCTTCATGGCCGCCCAGCAGACGATACGCCTCGCGCCGAAAGGCCAGGCACTGGCCGTTGGCAGCGGCCATCGAGACGAACGGCAGGTAATGAACACCCACCACCGGCAAATAGCCGACAACGGTCAAGGCCATGAGCGGCACCACCAGCCGCTCGGCCCAGGTGTGCGTCCGCTGCGTCGGCCAGACGGAGGCCATATCGGCTCGGCTGGCCTGGAAGTAGGCCATCAGAGCGGTCAGGGCGCCGGGCGACCATTCCACATCGGCATCGGTGAAGACGAGCACCTCGCCGCGCGCCGCCTCGGCCAGTTGGGCGCAGGCCCAGTTCTTGCCGAGCCAACCGGCGGGGAGTTCGGCGCCGGTCAGGAGACGCAGGCGGGGATCGCCGCCCACCGCGGCGCGGGCCGCCGCGGCGGTTCCGTCGCGGGAAGCATCGTCGAGGACGATCACCTCGAAGCGCGGGTAATTTTGGGCCAGCAGGCGGCGCACAGTTGCGGCAATGCGGGCGGCCTCGTCGCGGGCCGGGATGAGCACCGAAACGAACGGCCTGCGCCCCCACCAACCGCCGACAAAGCGGCCCAGGCGCGGAAAGGTCAGGGCGTTCAGGCAGGCGATCAGGGCAATCAGACAGAGAACGCCGGCAACAAGGAAAATGAAAAGAGTCATTGACTTTCCCGTCCCTGCGACCATCTCGCCCACAGAAGAATCGCCCCCATGCCGAGAAAGCCGCAGACCGCCGGCCCGGGCAAGTCCCAGAAGAGCAATTGACCGACGAATTCGAGCAGCCAGGTCAGGGCATAGACGGCAGTCAGCGGCGCGGCCGGCAGATGACGCGGCCGGACGACAAGCGTCATCCCAAAGGTGACCAGCATCCAGCCGAGAAAATTGATCCACGGGACGCCAAAATACCCCGACGGCTGCTCCCAGACCCAAAATCCCCAGGCGACCATTTGCGGGTCGAGGAACAGGTCCCAGGCCGTCATGGCCAGAGAGGCCACCAGGGCAAAGAGGAACCAGCCTTTCAATCCTTGTTTGTCTTCGCCAGGGACAGGGGCAATCCAAGAAGCCACCGCCCAAGAAGGCGGCAGCATCATCAACCAGGCCAGGGGAATGAGGAGAGGCACACCACCTACCTGCGGCTGGAGCCGGCTGGTGTAATCGTAATGACCAAACGGAAAGCCGGTCTGGCTGCCAAGATACTCGACCGCCCACCCCAGGGCGACCACCGTTAGAACCGTTCTCAGCAGGCGCCGCAGCGGCCAGGCCCGGGCGAGCAAAACCGAGACCACGACCGCCTGAACCATCACCCCAACCATAACGCCAATGCGCAGGGCCTTTTCTCCCAGAGCCTGGTAGACAATAGGTAATGGGATGAAGGTCGCGGCCAGAAGCAAGAGCAAGAAAAGACTGAACCGGTCAAGAGCAGCAACCCATCGGATTTCTCTGGCAAACATAGGGGCAATTCAAACCGATGATGACTATCACGGGCTATCAGAATAGAGTATAATTTAGGCGCACATGAATCTCTGCCCTGCCCCGGCCCCTACCATCCGAAATCCTGCCAGGTCTGGCTAGGTTCGGTTCGTCGTGCAAATCGGCGGCTCCCAGACCTGAGGAGCCGCTTTTTTTTTGCCGGACCCCCTCAAGACCATTAACCATCCACCATGAACCATCCACCATGAACCATCCACCACTAACCATCCCCGAATTGACCGACCGCATGCACGCCTTCGTCCGCTCGAAGGGCTGGTACGAACCGGAGAGCAAACGTCCGCAAACGCCGCGCAACCTGGCCATCTCGCTCGCCCTGGAAGCCGCCGAGGCGCTGGAACACTTCCAGTGGAGCGAGGGCCCCAAAAATCAAGACGAACTGGCAGGCGAATTGGCCGATGTAGCGTTATACTTGCTGCAATTGGCCTCGCTCTCCGGGATTGACCTGGAGGAGGCGATTTTGAAAAAACTGGAGACCAATGCAAATCGTGCATGGGATTCTTAACACAAAGGACACGAAGTACTCTCAAAGAACACAAAGAGATTGTTCCTTTGTGCCCTTCGTGCCGACCTTGGCGTCCTTTGTGTTGAGTCCTTTGTGTTGAAAGGAAAATGACTTTGAACATTGCAGTTTTCGGCGGCTCTCAACCCAAAGAAGACGACGCAGCCTACGCGGAAGCCTACGAACTCGGCAGCCTGCTCGCCCGGGCCGGACACATCGTCCTGACCGGCGGCTACATCGGCACGATGGAGGCCGTCAGCCGCGGCACGGCCGAAGCGGGCGGACACGTCATCGGCGTGACCTGCGAGGAGATCGAGCGCTGGCGCCCGGTGAAAGCCAACGCCTGGGTGAAAGAGGAATGGCGCAAGGAGACGCTCCTCGAGCGGCTGGAGGCCATCATCACCGGCTGCGACGCCGCCATCGCCCTGCCCGGCGGCCCCGGCACCCTGACCGAGATCGCCCTGACGTGGAATCTGATGATCATCCGCGCCCTGCCGCCGCGCCCGCTCGTTTTGGTCGGCGCAGGCTGGAGGTCCGTGTTTGAGCGCTTTTTCGAGCAGTTCGGCGCCTACACCCCGCCCGCCCAGCGCGAATACCTTT
>CALGPL010000038.1 GCA_937960595.1 uncultured Anaerolineales bacterium
CTTAGAGAGTGTCTCAAAATTCGTCCTCAACCACAGATGAACACGAACTGATTTAACCTTTTCCATAAGAGAGCATTCGGTAACTTGATTTCGGCCACAGATGAACACAGATAAACGCAGATTGGTTTGATAAACGTCACAAAATCTTTCATTTCGGCGAAGTATGTTGACTAATAGAGAAACGTTCCTCTTTTTCATTCGCGTTCATCCGCGTTTATCTGTGGTTTATGAGAATTACCGAATGGTTTCTTGAAAGTTTAAATCACTTCACTTTCTTAGAGTTATCTTACTTTTCTCCAATTGCCCTGTGCTATAATCGCGGCCGAAAGGCTGCCTATGCTCCAGAGTTTCGTCAAACTCGTTGGGGGCGACCCCAACAAGAGAGAAATCCAGAAAATCGGCGACCTGGTCGCCCGCATCAATGCCCTGGAACCCGAGTTCGAGGCCCTAAGCGATGACGCCCTGCGCGCCAAGACGGACGAGTTCCGGGCGCGCCTGGCCGCCGCCACCGAGGGGATCGAGAAAGAAGACCAACGCCTGCAGGCGGAAAGCCAAGTGCTGGACGAAATCCTGCCCGAGGCTTTTGCTGCCGTGCGCGAAGCCGCCAAACGGGCCATCGGACTGCGCCCCTACGATGTGCAGTTGATCGGCGGCGTCGTCCTGCACCAGGGCAAGATCGCCGAGATGCGCACCGGCGAGGGCAAAACCCTGGTCGCCACCCTGCCACTTTATCTCAACGCCCTGACCGGCCGCGGCGTGCACCTCGTGACGGTCAACGATTACCTCGCCCGCCGCGACGCCCGCTGGATGGGCGCGATCTATCATTTCCTGGGCCTCTCGGTCGGCATTTTGCAGATGGCGGCCGTCACCGAGAACGGCAAGAAGGCCTTCCTCTACGACCCCGAGCGGACGCATCCCCGCGAAGACCAGCACCAGATGCGCCTGGTGGACCGCGTCGAGGCGTATGCCGCCGACATCACCTACGGGACCAACGCCGAGTTCGGCTTCGACTATCTGCGCGACAACATGACCATGCGCCTGGAAGACCGCGTCCAGCGCGGCCATCACTACGCCATCGTCGACGAGGTGGATAACGTCCTGATTGACGAGGCCCGCACCCCGCTGATCATCTCCGGCCCGGCCTCGGAGGATGTGGAGTGGTATCCGCGCATGGCCCAGATCGTGCGTCAACTCCGCCCCGAAGATTACGAGGTCGAGGAGAAAGACCGCACCGTCTCCCTGACCGAGGTCGGCACGGCCCACGTCGAACAATTGCTCGGCCAGCCCCTCGGCGACCCCGACCGCCCCGAAGATGTGACCCCCGAACAGGCCCGCCTGCTGGGTTATCTGGAGCAGGCCCTGCGCGCCCAACACCTCTTCAAGCGCAACAAAGACTACCTGGTCCAGGCCGGCAAAGTCGTCATCGTGGACGAGTTCACCGGCCGCCTGATGCCCGGCCGCCGCTGGAGCGACGGCCTGCACCAGGCGGTAGAAGCCAAAGAGGGCGTCAAGGTGGAGCCGGAGAACGTCACCTACGCCACCATCACCCTCCAGAACTACTTCCGCATGTACCGCAAACTGGCCGGCATGACCGGCACGGCGCTCACCGAGGCGGAAGAATTCCACAAAATCTACAAACTCGAAGTCTTGCCGATTCCGACCAACCTGGAGTATCAGGCCTTTGGACCCAACGCGCTGCTGGTAGAGGTCAAGGCCAAGGACGAGGACGGCTATGAATACGCCTACTTTGCCCGCCGCGATGACCCGCAGAAGAAAGTCGTCTTCTGGCGGCGCAAAGACTACCCGGATGTCATCTACCGCACCGCCGAGGCCAAACTGCGCGCCATCGTGCGCGAAATCGTGCGCGAACATGTGCGCGGCCGTCCGCTCCTGGTCGGCACGACCTCGGTCGAGAATTCCGAGCGCCTCTCCAATCGTCTGCGGGCCGAACCGGTGCGCCGCTTGATGCAGGTGCTGCTCCTCCGCCATGCCTGGCTGGAAGCCTCGGGCCGCGTCGAGGACGGACGCGCCATCCCCGAACTCCAACCGTTCAACCGCCCGCTCGACATGCTGCGCCCCGAAGACTTGCGCCCCATGGCCAAGGAACTCGGTCTCTCGCTCAACCCCGAAGAACCGGCCAACCTGAAGCGCCTGCTCGACATTCTGAATCTGCAGGAAAGCGATAGCGACCGACTCAAGTCGGTCTTACAGGGCGGCGTGCCGCACCAGGTGCTGAATGCCCGCAAGCATACCGAGGAGAGCCAGATCATCGCCGGGGCCGGCGCCTTCGGGGCGGTGACCATCGCCACCAACATGGCCGGCCGCGGCGTGGACATCAAACTGGGCGGCGAACTGGCCGAAGAGGTGCTCAACACCGTCAACCGCGTCCTGCGCAAGGCCGGCTACCGCGACCCCTTCGACATGACCCTCCAGGAACGGCGCGCCGCCCTCCGGCAAATGGATCCTTCCCTCTTCGGCATCTACGAGGGCGAGGTCAAATTCTTCTTGAAGTATTTTGAAGACATGGAACGCGTCCGCGCCCTGGGCGGCCTCTACGTCATCGGCTCGGAGCGCCACGAAGCCCGGCGCATTGACAACCAGTTGCGCGGCCGCGCCGCCCGCCAGGGCGATCCGGGCGCCTCGCGCTTCTACCTCTCCCTCGAAGATGACCTGATGCGTCTGTTCGGCGGCGATCAGGTCAAGAACATGATGCAGCGCTTGAGCATTGACGATGACTACCCGCTTCAGGCGCGCATGGTCAGCAACCTCATCGAAAGTTCGCAGCACCGCGTCGAAGGCGCCAACTTCGACGTCCGCAAACACTTACTCGAATACGACGACGTCCTCAATGCTCAGCGCATGCGCATCTATGCCCAGCGCAACCGCGTCTTCGAGAAAGACGATCTGACCGACGACGTGGACGAACTCATCCGTCAGGAGATCGAGCGGCGGGTGAGAGAGGCGGCCGAGGGCGGGCATCCCTGGCGGCTGCTGGCCTGGCTGGATCAGATCCAGCCCTCCTTCCCCGCTCCGCAGGGCATCTTCCCGTCTTTCACCTATCGCGTCCTGCTCGACAAAATCGGCGCCGTTCCCGATGCCGGACTCAAAGCCGCCCTGCTCGAACTGGCCGACGAGGCCGTGCAGGCCGAACAGGATCACTTCGTGGAAGCCGCCGCCGAACAGATCGAACGCGCCGGCGCCGCCCTGCAAAGTCAGTGGCAGGAACGCCGCGACGACCTGGATACCTTCTTCGACACCGTCTCCGATTCCGAAACGACCGCCGGCCGCAATCCGCAGGAGATGCTGGACGAATTGCAGGCTACCCTGCGCCTGCCCGTGCGTCTGACCAACCAGCAACTGCGCCGCCTCGAAGCCGGCGACCGCGACCTGCAGGACGAACTCAGGGGGCAGGTCGAGGCCGCCCTGACCGGCGTCGCGGTCGAACGGCTGGTGAGGGGCCTGGAAATGCGCCTGGGCGAACCGCTCGGCCTGAACACCGCTGACTTGCAGCAACTCGACTGGGAGGAGGTTGCCGGGCAGGTCGAGGCGCGCCTGGCCGAAGTTCTGGAAGCGCGCCGCGAGCGTCTCCTCGGCCGCGACGGGCAAATCGTCCGCGATCTGGAGGCGGCCTTCGAGCGCCAGCCGCAGCCTTACGACGGACAAGCCCGTCTGCACCTGCTGGGGCTGATCGCCCAGGGTTCGCGTACCGCTTTCGACCCGCGCACCCATCGTCAGGTTCGGCAGATTTTCACCCGCTTGAATTATGTGTACTTGGCGGGCGCGCTCCTTTCCGGCCTGCCTCCCGCCGACCTGGAGCAACGCGTCCTGGATCACCTGACCGCCGCCCGCGAGGCCCAGTGCGCGGTCTGGGGACAGAGCGCCCTCCAGACGGGGGCAGCCTCCGCCCAGGAAGCCGGCCGCCAGACCTTGAACCAGATCTACCGTCAGGTCTTGCTCAGCAGCATCACCGAATTGTGGGTCGATTACCTGACCCGCATCGAAGCCCTGCGCGTCTCCATCGGTCTGGAGGCTTATGCTCAGCGTGACCCGCTGGTACAATATAAGAGTCAGGCTTCACAAATGTTCCAGACCCTGCTGGCCGACATCCGCGCCGCGGTGGTCAGCCGGGTTTTCCTGTATCAGCCGCGCCGCGCCGTCGTACAGGCCGCCGAGGCCGAAGTCAGTCAGGCGCCCGCGGCGGCGCCGAACCGACCCTCGGCCTCTGACAAGAAACGCAAGCGCCATCGG
The DNA here is from genome assembly GCA_937960595.1 of uncultured Anaerolineales bacterium. Classification (GTDB taxonomy): domain Bacteria; phylum Chloroflexota; class Anaerolineae; order Anaerolineales; family Villigracilaceae; genus JAFGSI01. Next base: position 4,249 of record CALGPL010000038.1, read on the forward strand.
CATTAGACATTGTTCGAAATAAATTTCATTGCCTAGGCGCCAAGAAGGATGTGGGCCGCCAAGGGCATTTCGCGGTGATTTTTCAGGCATCTTAGCGTTCTTCGCGTCTTGGCGGTGATTACGAAGAAAGCCGATTGACTATCCTCATGAGCGTGCCTCTCGACTATCCAGCCCTCCCCAAGGTTGATCTGCACCGCCATCTCGAAGGCTCTTTGCGCCTCGAGACGATGCTCGACATTGCCCGCGCCCATCAGATCACCATCCCGGCCAACATCGTCCATTTGAGCAATCTGGTGCAGGTGCAGAACGGCGAGCCGTTCACCTATCAGAATTTCCTGGCGAAATTTGCTACCCTGCGCATGTTTTATCGCTCGCCGGAGGTGATTCACCGCGTCACCATGGAGGCGGTGGAGGACGCCGCCCGCGACAACGTGCGCTACCTGGAACTGCGTTTCACGCCGGTGGCCCTCAGCCGGGCCGAGCGTTTCCCGCTGGCCGAGGTGACCGATTGGGTGTGCGAGGCAGCCCGCCAGGCGGGCAAGAAACATGGCGTCATCGTCCACCTGATTGCCTCGGTCAACCGCCACGAGAGCGTCGAACTGGCCGAACAGGTGGCCTGGACGGCGGCCGATCATCTCGACCATGGCCTGGTCGGCCTCGACCTGGCCGGCAACGAGGCCGAATTCCCGGCCGCGCCCTTCCTGGGCATCTTCCGCGAGGCCCGGCAGGCCGGCCTGCAGGCCACCGTCCACGCCGGGGAATGGGGCGAACCGGCCAACATCCGGCAGGCGATCGAAGAATTCGGCGTCCGGCGAATCGGCCATGGCGTGCGCGTCCTCGAAGACGAGTACACCACGGCCCTGGCGCGCGAACGCGGCGTGGTCTTCGAAGTCTGCGTGACCAGCAATTATCAGAGCGGCGTGGTGGACTCGCTCGGCGCGCACCCTCTGCCCAAGATGCTGAATGCCGGTCTCAATATCACCCTCAACACCGATGATCCCAGCATCTCGCAGATTACCCTCTCGGATGAATATCGTCAGGCTTGTGAGCACCTGGGCTTATCGCCCGAAGCCCTCAAATACCGAATCCTGGCCGCCGCCCAAGCCGGTTTCTTGAAGGACGGTGAACGCAGCCGGCTGACGGCGCAATTGCGCAAAGAATTGAAAATCTAACCGGTGATCGCCCTAATCAGCCGACCTGAAGCCGCGAATTTCTCTTCCCCATTCGTGAAAATTCGCGTCATTCGTGGCAAAGGACAACTTGTGGGCCTCAACAAAAAATCTGACCTTTGACCCTCTGCCCTTCTTGGTCGGAGACCGCCGTTTCCCAGTTCAACCGTTTGTCAGGAGGAGCCTATGCAAGACTTCTTTCATGCCCAAGATGTTCTGAAAACCAAATCGGGGGAATACCTTGTCTATCGCCTCGACGCGCTCGAACGGGCCGGCCTGACCCGCCTCAGCCGCCTGCCTTTTTCGATCCGCATCCTGCTCGAGGCGGCCCTGCGTCAGTGCAACGGCCGCGAAATTACCCCCGAGGATGTCAAGAACATCGCTGCCTGGACGCCGCAGCCCGCCTCCGGCGGCCGGCCCGGCATCCCCTTCCTGCCCGCCCGCGTCGTCATGCAGGATTTCACCGGCGTCCCGGCGGTCGTCGACCTGGCGGCCATGCGCGCTGCCGTCGCCCGTCTGGGCGGCGACCCCAAACGCATCAATCCGCTCGTCCCGGTGGACCTGATCATTGATCACTCGGTGCAAATTGACTTTTTCGCCTCTCCCGACGCCTTGCAGCGCAACGCCGAACTCGAATTCCAGCGCAACCGCGAACGTTACGAATTCCTCAAATGGGGCCAGAAAGCCTTTGCCAACTTCCGCGTCGTCCCGCCCATGACCGGCATCATCCACCAGGTCAACCTGGAATACCTGGCTCAAGTGGTGCTGACCCGCACCCGAGACGGCCAGACTCTGGCCTTCCCCGACACGCTGGTCGGCACCGACTCGCACACCACCATGATCAACGGCCTGGGCGTGCTGGGCTGGGGGGTAGGCGGCATCGAGGCCGAAGCGGCCATGCTCGGCCAGCCGATGGATATGCTCCTGCCGGATGTCATCGGTTTCAAACTGTACGGCCGGCTCAGAGAAGGCGTCACCGCCACCGACCTGGTCCTGACCATTACCCAGATGCTGCGCCAAAAGGGCGTGGTGGACAAGTTCGTCGAGTTCTTTGGCCCCGGCCTGGAGACGATGTCTCTGCCCGACCGCGCCACCATCGCCAACATGGCCCCCGAATACGGCGCGACGATGGGCTTCTTCCCGGCCGATGAGGAGACGCTGCGCTACCTGCGCCTGACCGGCCGCCCGGACGAGGTCATCGAACGGGCCGAAGCCTATCTGCGCCTGCAGGGCCTGTTCCGCGAAGCCAACGCCCCCGACCCCGAATTCACCGACGTGCTCGAACTGGACCTGGAGTCGGTCGTCCCCTCCCTGGCCGGGCCGAAGCGCCCCCAAGACCGCCTGCCGCTGACCGAGGTGAAATCCGCCTTTCGCAAGGCGCTGACCGCCCCGGTCAAAGAGCGCGGCTACGACTTGAAGCCCGAAGACCTGGATAAGCAGGCTACGGTCGGGACGAACGGCGGCTCGTACCAGATCGGTCACGGTGCAGTGGTCATCGCCTCGATCACCTCCTGCACGAACACCTCCAACCCCTCGGTGTTGATCGCCGCCGGGCTGCTGGCCAAGAAAGCCGTCGAACGCGGCCTGACGACCCGACCGCAGGTCAAGACCAGCCTGGCGCCCGGCTCGCGGGTGGTCACCGAGTATTTGCAGAAGGCCGGCCTGCTCGAACCGCTGGCGAAACTCGGCTTCAACGTGGTGGCCTATGGCTGCGCCACCTGCATCGGCAACTCCGGCCCGCTGCCCAACGAGGTCGCCAAAGCCATCTCCGGCGCCGACCTGGTGGCGGCGGCGGTCCTTTCGGGCAACCGCAACTTCGAAGGCCGCGTCCACCCGCTGACGCGCGCCAACTACCTGGCCTCCCCGCCGCTGGTGGTGGCCTACGCCCTGGCCGGCACGGTGGACATCGACCTGACCCGCGAACCGCTGGGAATCGGCCGCGACGGTCAGCCGGTTTACCTGCGCGACATTTGGCCCGGCCAGCAGGAAATCGCCGAGGCGGTGGCCGCCCATCTCAGCCCGGAGATGTTCCGCCAGAAATACGCCGATGTCTTCAGCGGCTCGCCGATGTGGCAGGAAATCCAGACCGGCGAGGGCGACCTGTACGCCTGGGACGAGGCCTCGACCTACATCCACCATCCGCCCTATTTCCAGGAATTGAGCCTGGAGGTGCCGCCGTTGAGCGACATCCGCGGGGCGCGTGTTCTGTGCTTGTTTGGAGATTCGATCACCACCGATCACATCTCGCCGGCCGGCAACATCGCGGCCGACAGCCCGGCCGGCAAGTATCTGCAGGAGCGCGGCGTCCAGCCTCGGGATTTCAATCAATACGGCACGCGGCGCGGCAACGACCTGGTGATGGCGCGCGGCACCTTTGCCAACATCCGCCTCAAGAACCTGCTGGTGGCTCCCAAGGAGGGCAACTGGACCAAGCACCAGCCTTCCGGCGAGGAAATGCCCATCTACGATGCGGCCATGAAATACAAGGCCGAAGGCGTGCCGGTCATTGTGATTGCCGGCAGGGAATACGGCACCGGCTCCAGCCGCGACTGGGCGGCCAAGGGGCCGCTGCTGCAGGGCGTGCGGGCGGTGATGGCCGAATCGTTCGAACGCATCCACCGCTCCAACCTGGTCGGGATGGGCATCCTGCCGCTCAAATTCATGGAGGGACAGAACGCCGAATCGCTCGGTCTGGACGGCAGCGAAGTCTATGACCTGCTCGGTCTGCACGACGAGATGGCGCCGCGCAGCCCGGTCAGGGTGCGGGCGCACAAGCCGGATGGGCGGGTGATCGAATTCGAGACCATCGCCCTGCTCAACACCGAGGTCGAGGTGAATTACTACCGCAACGGCGGAATCCTGCACACCGTCTTGAGAAATCTGGTGCGCTGATCGTTGAGGCCCCGTTCTCCGGAACGGGGCCTTTGCTATCAGGGCCGCTCGATTTTCGTAAAGAATTCGTCCTGCAGGCGGCCGGTCTCTTGATCCTCCTTAATCACCCGAATGGCTCGCGCCAGGGCCTGCGAAGCCGCCGTCAGCCAGTGCTCGCCCTTCTCGGCGGTGGCCGGGCGGCCATCGCCGCAGTAATGGGTGGGATGGTCGCCGTACCACCAGATGCCGGTGCTGATCCCCAGGTCGCGCAGCGGCTTGAGTCGCCCGAGCGGCTGCCCTTCGTCATCGGCGGGGAGGGCGGCGCGGTCCACCAGGTCGGGGCGGATGGCCAGGAGGATGCTGGTCTCGCGTTCGCCGGCGTGTCCGTCCACGCTCGTCTCCCAAATCGGCCCGGACTCGGCCTCCTGGACGTGGTAGGGCGGCGGCGGCACGTAGACGACGTAATCGCGCCGGCTGGCGAGTTGAGATTGGGCAAAGAAGTAGATGAGCGAATCGTTGCCGCCGTGGCCGTTCACCAGGACGATTTTCTTCAGCCCGTTGCGGGCAATCTCGCGGCAGACGGCCTCCAGCAGGCGCAGGAACAGGTCCGGTTCGAGGCCGATGCAGCCGGGGGTGTGGCGCGCTTCGAGAATCTGGGTGTAGAAAAGGTCCGGGTAGATCACCGCCGGCTCGAGTTCGGCGGCGCGGCGGCAGACTTCGCGGGCGATCAGCAGGTCGGTGTTAAGCGGCAGGTGATGGCCGTGCCGTTCGATGCAGGAGAGCGGCAGCAGGCAAACGCCCTGCGCTTTTTCGACCGCTTGCGGGAACTGATCGCCGGTCAATTCTTCCCATCGCATAGGGACCTCCTCAATCTTGCTTTTTTTCCTCGCCCGGGCCGATGCCGAGCGGCTTCCACTTCGACTCGTCTTTCAGGCGGTGCTGGATGCCGTGCCGGTCGTGGATCTCGTCGAAGCCCTCGGATTTGATGAACATCCGGTCGCCGTCGAGCAGGGCGGTCAGGCCTTCCTGGCCCGGTTCGGGGCGCTTGGGGCCTTTCCACTTGGCGGCCATGGCCGGGGTGTAGTCGGTCGGCTCCTCGTAGGTGGTGATGTAGCCCTCGAAGTTGCGCAGGACGATCTTGTGGTCCGACATGGTCATCAGGTAGTTGGGCATGACCGGAATTTTGCCGCCGCCGCCCGGCGCGTCGATGACGTAAGTGGGGACGGCATAGCCGGAGGTGTGGCCGCGCAGCCCTTCGATGATTTCGATGCCCTTGGCCACCGGCGTGCGGAAGTGACCGGCGCCCTCGACCAGGTCGCACTGGTACAGGTAGTAGGGGCGGACGCGGATGCGCACCAGGTCATGCACCAGTTTGCGCTGCAGATGGACGTTGTCGTTGACACCGGCCAAGAGCACCGATTGGTTGCCCAGCGGGATGCCGGCGCGGGTCAATTTGTCGCAGGCGGCGGCCAGTTCGGCGGTGATCTCGTTGGGATGATTGACGTGGATGTTCATCCACAACGGATGGAAACGCTGGAGCATCTCGGTCAGTTCGTCGGTGACGCGCATCGGCATGAAGACCGGGACGCGCGAGCCGATGCGGATGATCTCGATATGCGGGATTTCGCGCAGCCGGGTGAGCAGTTCTTCGAGAATGCGGGGCGCCAGGACGAGCGGGTCGCCGCCCGAGAGCAGCACGTCGCGGACCTGGGGCGTGCGCTTCAGGTACTCGATCTGCAAGTCGAATTCCTCGCGTTTGAAGGTCGCCGCCGGGTCGCCGACGATGCGCGAGCGGGTGCAGTAGCGGCAGTAGGAGGCGCACTGGGTGGTGACCAGCATCAGCACCCGGTCGGGGTAGCGGTGCACCAGGCCGGGGACGGGTGAATGGCGGTCTTCGGCCAGCGAGTCGGCCATCATGGCGGTGAAGGGCACCATCTCGCGGTCGGTGGGGATGACCTGCTTGCGGATGGGGTCATCGGGGTCCTCGGGGTCGATCAGCGAGATGAAGTAGGGCGTCACCTCGACCCGGAACAGGCCGGAGGTGCTGAGCGCCTTGCGCTCCGATTCGGTCAGGGGAAAGACCTTTTCGATTTCTTCGACCGTGTTGAGGCGGTGACTCAACTGCCAGCGCCAGTCGTACCATTTTTCATCGGGGACGTCTGCGAAAACGGGGGCGCGTTTGGACGGGAAAGGGGTGGACATGTTCCTCCAATCAGGCGATTTTAACGGTAAAAATGTGACGGTTGGACAGCGAGTAAAAAGGACTCATTCTGTCCATATTTGTGTATTGTAAAGAAAAGGGGGGGATGAGTCAATACGCGAATGCTGGTAGAATACTTAAAATTTTCTGGAGGTGTGTTCATGTCTCGTCTGGAGGAATTTCAAGCCTATCGCGTCCGTATGAATGAGCGCATTCTGGAAATCGGTCACCTGGGCATCAAACGCTTTTTCAACCTGGACACGATGGCTTATGCCGACGGCGCTTTGCCGGCCAAGACGAAGGAGTTGCTGGGCCTGGTGGCCTCGATGGTTTTGCGCTGCAACGATTGTATTGATTATCACATTTTGCAATGCGTCGAGGCTGGCTGGACGGATGAGGAATTGTATGAAGCGTTCAATGTGGCCCTTGTCGTGGGCGGCAGCATTGTGATTCCCCATCTGCGCCATGCGGTGGAAACGCTCGATTTGAAGCGCGGCCGGGAGGGGCAATGAGGAGTGAGGAACTGACCGTCTGCCACAATCTGCAGGCCGGCCGTTTCGAGGTCGAGGCGGAGGGCCGCCTGGCGGTGCTGGAATACCGTCTGCAGGGCAAAAAGATGATCATCACGCACACGGGCGTCCCGCCGGCGCTGGAGGGGCGGGGGATCGGCTCGCGGCTGGCGCGAGCGGCGCTGGAACAGGCCCGGGTTCAGGGGCTGAAGGTGACGGCGCTGTGTCCGTTCGTGGCTGCCTATGTCCAGAAGCATCCGGAATACCAGGACTTGCTGGCGGGGTGAGTTTCTCCAGGGCAGGCAGGCCTTGCAGAATCCGGCCCTGATTGTGCATGGCCGGTTTTGGCAAATATTCATGTGTGCTTAATCTATCTCGCCTCGATTGGGCGTAGAATGGAATTGAAGGAAAAGATCACAAGGAGAGAGAGATGAAAAAGGCGGTTGCAGTTTTAACCGACAGTACCGCTAGCCTGCCCGAAGCCATGCTTGCAGAACTCCGTATTCGGACGGTCGCCTATTACATTCACCGCGGCCAGGAGGTGCTGCGCGACCTGGTCACGGTGCAGCGGGAGGAGTTTTTGCAGTGGCTGATGAGCGCCCGTTTCCTGCCGACGACGGCCAGCCCCGGGCCGGGGGATTATTTCGAGGCTTATCAGGAACTGGCCGAGGAGGGCCATGAGGAGATCATCAGCATCCACATGACCTCCAAGGCGAGCGGCGCTTACCAGGCAGCGACGGTGGCCCAATCAATGATGCAGGAGCAGAGGCCGGAGGTGAAGATCGAGGTCATTGACACCCGCAACGTTTCGCTGTGTCAGGGCTGGATGGTGATCGAGGCGGCCCGCGCCGCGTTGGCGGGGCTGCGCCTCGACCAAATCGTGCAGCGCGTGCGCGCCATGATTCCGATCACGCGCATGATTCAGACGGCCGACACGCTCAAGTATCTCTACCTGGGCGGGCGGATCGGGCGGGCCAAGCACCTGGTCGGCACGCTGCTCAATATCAAGCCGTTGATCGGCATGGAAGACGGCGAAATCGTGCCGCTGGGGGTGGCCCGCAGCCGCAGCGGGGCGTATCAGGCCATGGCCGAGAAAGTGGCCGAGGCGGTGGGGAAGGGAAAAGCGCGTGTGGCCTACGTCCATGCCGGGGCGCGGCAGGAGGTCGAAAAGTTGCGCCGGATGGTCTCGGAAAAAGTCCAGGTGGTGGAGGATTTGATCGCGGAACTCTCTCCGGCTTTGATGGTTCATACCGGGCCGGGCACGGCCGGGTTGTGTTTCTTCCCGGTCGAGGGGTGAGCAGCGCCCCGGCGAAGTTCATTTCCGCCCTGCTTCTGAGGAGCCGGGCGGTTGCGCTTTCAAGGGCGCGGAATCTCGACCGGTTCGTTGTAGTTCGAAAGGCGCATGACGGCGTGCAGGTTGCCGGTCAGCCCCAGGACGCCCAGGTCGAATTCCATTTCGTACTCGATGCGCCGGATCAAGAAGTCGCGTTGACCGACCCACAGGTTGAGGCGCGGCGGGGGCAGGCCGGCGCCGACCTGGCCGGGCAGGCCGGGGGCGGTCAGTTCCAGCAAGGCCTGCAGATCGACATCCATGGCGAGATGGTAACAGGCCAGGCCGTCCAGCCGCTCGTCGCTGCTGACCAGTTCCAGGTTGCGGGCGGTGGATAAGAGGCGCCACTGGCCGAGTTGGAGGAGGGGGGCGGCGGGGCGCGGCCGCGCCGTCTCGAGGGCGATCCAGTCCTGGGTGCCTGCCAGGCGGAGGTAGCGGCCGTCCTCGCCCAGCGAGAGGAATTCGACCGTCGTGCCCAGCGTGTGGGTCGTGACGTAGACCTGATCGGGGGCGGCGAACACCCCTTCGGCGGTCATCGTTGCCGGCAGGCCGGGGAGGCGGGCTGCCAGTGACAGGTCGGCCCGATAGGTTTCGGCCTGACTCATGGCAGCCAGGGTGCGGGCCAGAATTTCCTCGGCGGTGAGGGGAAACAGGCGGCAGGCTACGGTCAGCAGGATGGCCGACAACAGGACGAGAGGGGTTCTTTTCATGACGCCTCCTGATGAACGAGCCGAGAGGGAAAAGAAAAACATGGGTCGAACTCAGCGCGGCGACCCATGTTCATTGGACATTATTCAAAGTAAATTTCACCGCCAAGGCACAAAGGTGCCGAGAAGAATTTAGGCTGCCAAGGGCATTTCCCGGTAATTTTTTCGGGCATCTTAGCGTTTTTCGCGTCTTGGCGGTGATTACGAAGAAAGTCTATTGAATTCGAAACGGTTCTATCTTTTCACCGCGGCTGCGGCGGCAAAACCGGCTTCGAGCGCTTTGCGGTTCATCTCCTCGGTGCCGCGCGGGGCGCGGGCAGCGACCGCCTTCTCGATGTCCTGACGGGAGACGATGCCCGTCAGGCCGACCAGCACGCCCAGGGCTACAGTGTTGGCCGTGATTTGCCGCCCGGTCGTCTCGAAGGCCAGGTGGGTGATCGGAATGCGGATAGCCTTGTCATCCGCCTCTTTGACTTTGTCGGCGTCTACGATCAAGAGGCCGTCGGGCTTGACCTCTTTGTGGAATTTGTGATAAGCCTCCCGGCTAAGCGCCACCAGGACATCGGCCTCGATCACCTCGGGGTGGTCAATTTCGCCGTTCGAGATGATCACTTCCGACTTGCTCGCCCCGCCGCGCGCTTCGGGGCCGTAGGATTGACTCTGGACCACGTTCTTGCCGGCGTAGATCGAGGCGGCTTCGGCCAGGATGATGCCGGCCAGGATCATGCCCTGCCCGCCCTCGCCGGCCAGACGGATTTCGGTGCGGTCTGCGAGTGCGTCGGTCATGGTTGGCCTCCCTGAACGCGGGTGATGAGATGGGCGTAGGCAGCCGTGTATTGCGGCCGTTCGACATCCAGGAATTTGCCGCGGACGATTTTGGCGTTGGCGGCCTGTTCCTCGGGGGCGAGACGTTCATAAGCGCTCTGCGCGATGGTGTTGTCCTTGAGGGCGCGCATCATGTCGGCGGCGGTGCCGAGTCGGTTCAAGCGCCCGTAGGTGGTGTGACAGTATGAAACGGCTTCGACCACACTGAAGCCGTCTTTGGCGATGGCTTCGGCCAGGAACTTGTCCAGTTCGAGGGCGTGGTAGACGGTGGAGCGGGCCACGTAGGTGGCGCCGGCCGCGATGGCCAGTTCGCAGATCGGGAAGGGCGGCTCGATGTTGCCATAGGGGGCGGTGGTGGCCCGTTTTCCGATCGGCGTCGTCGGGCTGTACTGACCGCCGGTCATGCCGTAGATGGCGTTGTTGACTACCAGGGCGGTGATGCCCAGGTTGCGCCGGGCAGCGTGGATGAAGTGATTGCCGCCGATTGCCAGCGCGTCGCCGTCGCCCATGATGGCGATGACTTTTAGGTCGGGGCGGGCGATTTTCAGGCCGGTGGCAAAGGCCAGGGCACGGCCGTGGGTGGTGTGCAGGGTGTTGAAGTCCATGTAAACCGGCATGCGCGCCGTGCAGCCGATTCCGGAGACGAGCGCCACCTCATCGTTGCTCAGGCCGAGGTGATCGATGGCGCGAATCAGCGCCCCCATGACCACCCCAATGCCGCAGCCCGAACACCAGATAGTGGGAAATTTCTTGTTCTTGCGCAGTTTCTGCAGGGTTTCGCTGCGGTTGAACCAGTCGGCCTGTGGGATGAGGGCCTCGCCTTCTTCGAGTTCGTGGGCTTCGAGAATATGATCGTCCATTTTTTGTTAGCCCTCCATTGCGTCGAGGATCATCTGGGGGGTGACCATCTCACCGTTGGCGCGGGTGACGCGCACGACTTTCTTGCGCCCGACGACGCGCTCGACCTCGTAGGCCAACTGGCCGAGATTCATTTCCGCGACGATGACCCGGTCAACCCGCTCGCCGAAGGCCTCGACCTGCTTTTCGGGAAACGGCCAGAGGGTGAAGAGGGTCAGCAGGTCGACTTTTTCGCCGCGGGCGCGGGCAATCTTCAGGGCATGGCGGGCGGCGCGGGCCGTGCAGCCATACGAGAGCAGGCCAACCCGAGCGCCCTCCTGAGCATCCTCGGCCACCAGGGCGATCTCATCAAGGTGTTTGTCCAATTTGGTGTTGATGCGCTCGAGCCATGGATCGATCTCGTCCATGCGCTGGGTCGGAAAGCCGAATTCATCGTGCAGCAAACCGGTGACATGATAACGATAACCCTGACCGAACGGCACCAGCGGGGGGACGCCGTCGGCAGTGTTGCGGAAGGCCTTGTACTCCTCCGGCGGTTCGGTCACCTCGTGTTCGAAGGTCCGAATGGCGCTGAAATCGGGCAATTCGACCGGTTCGCGCATGTGACCGATCACCTCGTCGGTCAGGAGGATGACCGGCGTGCGGTAACGCTCGGCCATGTCGAAGGCTGTGATCGTCAGATCGAAGGCTTGCCGCACCGAGATGGGGGCCAGGGCGATGATCGGGTGATCGCCGTGCGTACCCCAGCGGGCCTGCATCACGTCGCCCTGCGAGGGGGCCGTCGGCTGGCCGGTCGAGGGGCCGAGGCGTTGCACATCCACCACCACGCACGGAATCTCCGCGATCGCAGCATAGCCGATGTTCTCTTGCATCAGCGAGAAACCGGGGCCGCTGGTGGCGGTCATGGATTTCAGGCCGCCCAGCCGCGCCCCGATGATGGCGGCCATGCTGGCAATTTCATCTTCCATTTGGATGAATTTGCCGCCCGCCTTGGGCAATTCACGGGACAGGATTTCGGCAATTTCGGTGGAGGGCGTGATTGGGTAACCGGCATAGAAACGGCAACCGGCGGCAATGGCGCCCCAGCCGATGGCTTCGTTGCCTTGCATCAGTTGGACGGTCATGCGCGCCTCCTATTCCAGCCGCCGCACCACGATTGCCAGATCGGGGCAGTGAGTGTCGCAGAAATGACAGGCGGTGCACTTTTCCGGAGCGACGACGCGCGGATGGTCTTCGTCCGGTTCCATCGCCAGAACTTTGGTCGGGCAGAATTCGACGCAAATGTGGCAGCCTTTGCACCATTTGGCATAGATGATGACTTCGCCGCGCGGCCCTTTACGGGGCGCGGCAGGCGCGGGCGCAGTCTGCGTCTCGCCTGTAATAACAGGGGTTTCGGGCATGAAGCACCTTTCGAGCGAAATCGATAAGTCAGACAATTTTCGGCCTGATTGTAGCCGAATTTTCGCCCGCTTGCCAGGCGATAAAATTCCTAATTTTCGAGTAACATCCATCCGTCTCTTTTCGGGGGGGAACGAGGTGGTTATAATCGAAAAAGGAGGTGACACCATGTACATTCAAAAAGACGACTGGAAGAAAGAAAAGCATATGCCGGTGATCGAGGCCCCGGCCCAGGTGACGGCCGGCGAGCCGTTTCAGGTCAAGGTCAGCATCGGCAAAGAGATCCCCCATCCCAACACCACTGAGCACCACATCGCCTGGATCGATTTGTATTTTCATCCCGAAGGCGGGAAATTCCCCCACCAGGTGGGGCATTTTGCCTTTACCGCCCATGGCGAGGCGGTGGCGGGACCCAATACCGGCCCGGCGTACACCGAACCTGCCCTGACCCTGACGGTCAAGGTCAACAAAGCGGGCGTCTTCCATGCTCTGGCGATGTGCAACATTCATGGGCTGTGGGAGAGCGAGCAGGCGGTCGCGGTTGCATAGTCCCAAGAGGAAGCAAGGGACCGGCCTGGCCGGGAGGGCCGGTCTCTGAAGCGAATTTGTTCGGCCGTCCTCGCTGGTGGAGACGGAGAGCCGTGGACGCGAAAACGCGTCCTGGAAAGGACGCGGTTTCGCTGGCGGGGAGGGCGGGATTCGAACCCGCGACTGAGGTTCAAGCCCCAGTACTCACTTAGCAGGCGAGCCCAATCGGCCTCTCTGGCACCTCCCCAGATTAGTTGTCAATGGATGATTGCCGACCGCCTTCAAAATCAGCACTCATCAACCTGCACTCCCTCCGCAGCGGAGGGAGTGGGATTCGAACCCACGGTGGCTTGCGCCACGACGGTTTTCAAGACCGTTGCCTTCAACCGCTCGGCCATCCCTCCGGGCGGGGGAGATTTTACCATAGATTACAGCCCGAATTCCCACAAATTGCTTATTGAGACGGCTTTCAGGTCAAAAACATCAAACCGGCTAAAATATCCTGCATCAACGAGATCCTGCGAGAGGTAAATCTCATGATTCGAAAAGTGACGCTTGCTCTGCTTGTCCTGTACGCTGCGTTGACGATGCTGCCGTTGATCGGCCTGGTCATTGGAAGCGGGCCGATGGGCTTCATGACTCCGGTCACCACGCTGGTCGGATTGACCTTCGCGCTGCTGCACGCCGGCCAACGCCTGGGCTGGCGGCGCGCCCTGTTGCTGCTCGGCTCGGTCTTCCTTGTCAGCCTGGCCTTTGAATCGGTCGGGGTGGCCACCGGCTGGGTCTACGGTCCCTATCATTACACCGACAAACTCGGGCCGCGCTTCCTGGGGTTGGTTCCCTATTTGATCCCGGCCGCCTGGTTCATGATGAGTTATCCGTCCTTCGTCATCGCCGACTGGCTGGTGCCGACCGGCTGGCAGCGCGCCGCGCGGCTGATCGGCGTGGCAGCCGTCGGCGGGCTGGCGATGACCGCCTGGGACGTGATCATGGATCCGCTCATGGTGGCCGGGGGGCACTGGGTCTGGGAGGTGGAAGGGGCTTACTTCGGCATCCCGCTGCAGAACTTCTGGGGCTGGTGGCTGACGGTTTTCACCTCCTTCGCTGTTTATTTGCTGCTGGCCGGAAAGGGTTCCCGCCCGGCAGCGGCCGGATTCGACCGCCTGGCCGTCTTGGGCTACCTGGTCACCGCCGGCGGCGTCATCAGCGTCGCCCTGGTCGCCGGCGCCGGCGGGTTGGCGCTGGTCGGTGTCTTCGCCATGACGCCCTGGTTCGTGGCCGGCTGGCTGCGGACGGGCGAGGCTTGAGCAAAACGAAACGTCCCGCCTCGACCTGCCGGGGCGGGACGTTTTGATTCTCGCTCTGGCCTTCACTTCGCCAGCAGATCTGCCAACACCTTGCCGGAATCCTTCTCGACGACCTCGTGCAGCGATTGGCCGTGAGCATCCATGGTGACCACGACCGGGAAATCGCGCACCCGAATGACCCAGATTGCTTCCGGGACCCCGAATTCGTATTTATAGACGCCCAGCACCGTTTCGACCGACTGGGCGATGTAAGTGGCGGCCCCGCCGATGGCGTGGAAGTAGACGAAAGGCACTTCCTGGCAGCCCTGGAGCGTCTTGGCGCCCATGCCGCCTTTGCCGATCACCCCTTTGGCGTTGAAATGCTTCATCACATCGGCCTGATACGGCTCCTCGCGGATGGACGTGGTCGGCCCGGCAGCCACAAACTTGTACTGCTTGGTGTCCAGGCCGGAGACGACCGGGCCGCAATGGTAGATGACGCCGCCGTTCAAGAGCGGCCGGAGCGCTTCGTAAACTTGCAGGTCATCGCCTTGGGGGGCGCGGGTCTTCTTGATAAAGGTTTCGATCATCCATTTGTGCGCCGCGTCGCGGGCAGTGATCATCACGCCGCTCAAATTGACCGGCTCGCCGACTTTCAGGCTGCGGATGACCTCGTCGCTGATGGGAATGGTGACTTCACGCATGAGTTCCTCCTGCTCTGGATGAGAGACGGTCGGCCAGATGCGGCCTAATCGTAGAGGACCTGTTCGCCCTTGACGATCATCTTGCGGCGGCGGTAGGCCCAGCACATGTAAGAGACGGTCACAAAGTACGAGGCGGGCAGACGCGACAGGCCGGTGATCTTGGTGTCGATGACCGTGGTGCCGCCCCCGAATCCCATCGGGCCGATGCCCAACCGGTTGGCTTCCTGAGTCAGTTGCTCCTCCAGTTCGGCCAGTTTGGGGTCGGGGTTGCGTTCGCCGATCTTCTCGAAAAGGACCTCTTTCGATTTGAGGTACCCGCTGCCGCGATCGCCGCCGATCGCCACCCCCAGGATCCCCGGCGCACAGCCCTGACCCTGGGCCTTGTGAACCGCGTCCAGGACGGCTTTGCGCACCCCGGACAGGTCGCGGCCGGCTCCCAGACGGTTGTCGGGCAGCGAGTACTGCGCGCCGACGTTCTCACAACCGCCGCCCTTGAGCATCAGTTCGATGGTCAGTTCGTCGCCTTCCACTTCCTCGAAGTGAATGTAGGGGAAATCGTCCCCGCCCAGGTTGTTGCCGCTGTTCTTGTCGTAGACGGCGTCCACCGCGTTCGGGCGCATGTAGGAGCGGGCGGTCGCCTCGGCCAGGGCGGTGCGAATCTGCTCGCGCAGTTTGCGGGTGCTCCAGCCTTCGGGATGCCGGACGTAAAAGATGGGCGTGCCGGTATCTTGACAGATGGGCGAGGAGTTCTGGCGGGAGAGTTCGACGTTCTTGAGGATGGTTTCCAACGCGCCGCGGGCTGCTGAGCCGGGCGTTTCCTTCTCGATGGCGGCCCGCAGGCGTTCTTCCACGTCTGCCGGCAGGTCCGAAGACGTGCGGCGAATCAGTTCCAGAATTTCCCGGGTAAGATCGCGCATTTTGCCTCCTTGCACAAAGAAATGAACCCGTTGCCTAGATCATACCCGAAATTGCAAAAATCTGCATATAAAAAATACGAGCCTTCGAGAGTTCCTGGTCGGGGAATGCCGGCATTCGGGCCGAGTCCTTGGAAGCCGACTTTGTGGCCGGTGGCATGACAAAAAGATCGCAATGTAGGCAATCACCAAAAACCTCTCTATTTTCAGAAATCTGACTTGGGTGTATACTCATCTCGATTTTCTTGACGGAGGTGAACATGAAGCGCGCAGTCAGTATCAGTCTGGGGTCCTCCAAGCGCAACAAGGCGGTCGAAGTGACTTTGCTGGGAGAAAAAGTCAGCATCGAACGCATCGGCACCGACGGCGATATGGAGGCCGCGGCGCTCAAATACAAAGAACTGGACGGCCAGGTGGATGCCTTTGGCGTCGGCGGGGCGGATCTCGGCCTGTTGGTAGATACCAAATGGTATCCGCTCTACTCGGTCAAGCGGATGGTGCGTTTTGTCGAAAAGACGCCCATCGTAGACGGCACCGGGCTGAAGATCACCCTCGAGAAGAAGGCCGCGCCCTTCCTGGACGCCCACATCAAGGATTACATCGACCAACGGGGCCGCAAGGCTTTCATCATGACCGGCGCCGACCGCTGGGGCCTGACCCGCAGTTTCCTGGACGCCGGTTACGAATGCGTCTTTGGCGATATGATGTTCTCGCTGGGCATTCCCATTCCCGTCCACACCGACCGCGCCTTGAAGATTCTGGCGGCGATTCTGATGCCGATTGCCGGGCGGCTGCCGTTCGAGTGGGTCTACCCGGTTGGCGAGAAACAAGAGGAGCGAAAGCCAAAGCATGCCAAGTATTTCCACTGGGCTACGGTGGTGGCAGGCGATTGCCATTACATCAAACGTTACATGCCCGAGGACATGCGCGGCAAAGTGGTGGTCACCAACACGACCACGGCGGAAGATGTCGAACTCTTCCGCAAGTGCGGCGTCAAATATCTGGTCACGGCCACCCCGGTCATCGAGGGGCGTTCCTTCGGCACGAACATGATGGAGGCGGCGCTGATCGCCGTCTCGGGCAAGGGCCGCGCCCTGACCCATGCCGAATACGAGGAACTTCTAGATCGACTCGGCTTCGAGCCGCAACTCCAGGAATTGAACTAATCCATTTCTGCACAACCCATCGAGGAGGAACGATTATGGATGCCATTGTAACTGCCGGCGGGATTCCGCTGGCCAACGAACCGCTCTACGCTGAAACTCGCGGCGATTCCAAGGCCTTGCTGGATATTGCCGGCAAGCCCATGGTTCAGTGGATCCTGGATGCTCTGTCCAAGGCCAAGACGATCGAAAACGTGGTTGTGGTCGGCCTGACGCCCAAACTGGGCCTGACCTGCGCCAAGCCGATGTATTTCGTCCCCAACCAGGGCAAGATGCTGGAGAACTTCCGGGCCGGGATTCAGAAGTCGTTGGAGGTCAACCCGCAGGCCAGCCATGTCTTGTTCGTTTCGGCCGATATTCCGGCCATCACGCCTGAGATGGTTGACTGGGTCGTCGAGACGGCCATGGAAACCGACGACGATATTTACTACAACGTCATCGAGCGTTCGGTGATGGAAAAACGCTTCCCCGGCTGCAAACGCACGTGGACGAAACTCAAGGACATGGAAGTCTGCGGCGGGGATATGAACGTCGTGCGCTCCAGCCGCGTCCTGGACGAAGACGATCCGCTCTGGCGCAAGATTTCCGACGCGCGCAAGAGTCCGCTCAAGCAGGCCAGCCTGATCGGTCTCGGTACGGCCTTCAAGTTCCTGTTCGGCCAACTGACGCTCGAGGAGGCCGAGAGGCGGGTGGAGGAGAAACTCGGCATTGAGGGCCGGGTCATCGTCTGCCCGTACGCGGAGGTCGGCATGGATGTGGACAAGCCCATCCATCTCGAAGTGATCCGCAAGGATTTCAAGAAGCGCCTGCGCAAGGCCCAGAAGAAAGAGCAACAAGGCCAGGCCGCCCCCAAAGGCAGCAAAACCGCCAAGGGGAAACCGGCCCGGCCGGGCGCGCCGGCAGCCGGGCGCGGTTCTGCCAAGAAGCCCGTCAAGAAGTGACACTGCAACGCTTGCTCGACCTGGACGCTCGACTTTCCGCACGTCTGCGGGTGGCCGAGCGTCCGGGCATCTTACGCACGACGGCGATTTTCCTGGCCCATTCGGGGGATTCGTGGTTCTGGTGGGCGGCGCTGGCCTGGCTGGTCTGGCGCGGCGACGCTTTCTGGCGTCCCTGGGCGCTGACGATGCTGGTCAGCATCCTTGCCCTGGCCGCCGTCGTCCTGGTGACCAAGTTCTCGATCCGGCGGCGCAGGCCGGAGGGGGAGTGGGGCCGCTTCTATCGCAGCACCGATCCGCATTCTTTTCCCTCCGGGCACGCGGCGCGCGCCATTTTGATTGCCGTCCTGGCCGTTGGGATGGGGCCTGCCTGGCTGGCGGCGATTTTGTGCCTCTGGGCGCCGCTGGTCTGCCTGGCGCGGGTGGCGATGGGGGTGCATTATCTTTCCGACATCCTCGCCGGCGCCCTGATCGGCGCGCTGGCGGGCGCGGTCGTCCTGATGGTGCGCTGAATCGCGGCTTGATAGCCCTTCCCGCAGGGGATCAGCCTGCGGGAGGGGTTTCGTTTCAGGGGGCGGCTTTGAGGGCAGCCTTGAATTGCTGCAAGGCCTCCACCGGTGTCGGGTCCGTTTCGTAGGCCATGGCCAGGTAGAAGGCGGCGTAGTCGCCGAAGTGGAGCGCCGTCCAGAGGTGCGCCAGGGGGGTCTCGCCGCAGGCAGTGTAGACGTCGGTGTTCAGCCCTTCGACCAGGAAGCCCTGGCGGGTCAGGTCGAGGCGCCGGGCGTTGCGCGGATGGTCGGAGGGGGAGCGCAGGAAGAGGCTGATGGTGCGCGCCAGAGTCTCCTGCGGGTTGAGCAGGCCGGCCAGGGCGTTGTGATCCGCTTCGGGCAGGACCTCGAAGCCGGCTCCCGCCTTGGCGAGTTCGTTGATCTGCCCCTTCCAGCGGCGCGCCACCGGGGCCAGCAGCCCGGCGCCATAGACGTTCACCCAGCGCCCGACCAGTTGGCCGGCCAGCCGCTTGGCCGGATTGCGCGCCACCGGCACCTCGGCGCGCAGGTTTTTCTGCTGTTCCCTCATCGCCGCGACGGCCTCGGCCAGTTCGTCTTCCGGATCGGGGACGAGCCCCAGCCGGGCGAAGGCGGCCAGCAGCAGCCCGAAGGAGAATCCGACCGCCGCCCGCGGCTGACCGGCGTGGTCGAATTTCCAGACCGGGATGCGGCGTGCCTCGGCGCGTCTTTCCAGTTCGCCGCCCGTGCAGACGGCCAGCAGACTGCAGCCGGCCTCCCCGGCGGCTTCAAAGGCGTCGAGCGTCTCTTCGGTGTCGCCAGAGTGCGACGAGGCGATGACCAGCGTGGAGGGGCCGTCGGCGAAAGCGGGCAGGCCGTAGTCGCGGTGGACCGTCACCGGCAGCGGGCAGGAAGCCAGGGCGTAGGCTGTCAGCAGGTCGGCGCCGATGGCCGAGCCGCCCATCCCGGCGATGACGATGCGCTGGAGGCTGCCGGTCTCGGGCAGCGGCTGCGAGGCGCCCAGCCTCCAGGCGCGTTCGAGTTGGTCGGGCAAGGAGTCGATCTCGCCCAGCATGTCCTGGGTATCGATGCGGCGGATGAAGGACAGGTCGTCGAGGTTCATGGTTCTCCTGGATCTTGATTGCGGGCGGCCCGCTGGCGTTCTTTCTGGCGAGTAAGGCGGTAGACTTCGCGCCGCTCCCAGCCGCTTTCCTGGGCGAGGCGCTTCGCCAGGGCAGCGGGGGGTTCTCCTAATTTCAGGCCCATGCGGACGGCCAGCAGGACGTTTTCCCGGCTCCACTTTTGCCTGGCGGTTTTGGTTTTCCCCTCGATGACCAGCGTGAACTCGCCGCGCGGCTCGTTGTGGGTGAAGTGGGCGATGGCCGCCGAGAGGGCGCCGCGCCAGATTTCTTCGTGGACTTTGGTCAGTTCGCGGGCGACGGCGATCTGCCGGTCGCCGAGCAGGGCATGCAGATCGTTCAGCGCTGCCAGGAGGCGGTGCGGGGCTTCCAAGAAAACAAGGGTGTAGGGCAGATCACAGACCTGGCCGAGGAGCGCCTTGCGCTCGCCGGATTTGCGCGGCAGGTAACCGAGGTAGAGGAAGGCGTCGGTGGACAGGCCGGAAGCGGCCAGAGCCGCCAGCGGCGCCGACGGACCCGGCACCGGCTGGACCTGGTAACCGGCGGCCAGGGCGGCCTTCACCAGTTCGTAGCCGGGGTCGTTAATGGTGGGAGTCCCGGCGTCGGAGACAAGGGCCACGTCTCCCTCGCTGAGGGCGCTCAGGAGGGCGTCCAATTTGGTCAACTTGTTGTGTTCGAAGTAACTGGTCAGGGGGGTGTGGATATCGAAGTGGGCGAGCAGTTTGCGGGTGACGCGTGTGTCTTCTGCGGCGATCAGGCGCACCTGGCGCAGAATCCGCACGGCGCGCGGACTCATGTCTTCGAGATTGCCGATCGGCGTGGCGACGAGATAGAGAGTGCCCATGACAGTCGCGCCGAGTCAGGAATGGTCGGCGAGGATCAATTTCAATTCTTCCAGCGCCGTCTCGGCCTGCCGGAAGTGGATGGCGTGCATGCCCACGGCGCGGGCGCCCTCGACGTTCTCGATGAAATCGTCCACGAAGACGGCTTCGGCGGGCTGGACGCCCAGGCGCTCCAGTGCCAGATGGTAGATGGCGGCATCCGGTTTCATCAGGCCGACTTCGGCCGAGATGATCATGGTGTCGAAGACGTCGGCGAAACCCTGGGCGGTGATATAGGCTCGCAGGCCAGACCAGGCGTTGCTGATCAGGCCGACCCTGACCTGCGGACGCAGGCCGCGCAGGAAGGCGATCAGGCTGCGGTCGGTCACATCGCCGCCGAAGAAGGCGTCTGCCACGGTTTGGCGTTCGGTGGGGGGCAGACGCAGGGCGCGCAGGATGGCCTCCCAGTGGACCTGCTCATCGATCAGGCCAAGGCTGGCCTGGCGGGCGGTTTCGCTTTCGAAGACGATCCGCACCAGGTCTTCGTATTCCAGGCCCAGGCGGTCGGCCAGGTGCTGGCGCGGTCCCTGGAATTCGGTGCGGACGAGAACGCCGCCGAAGTCGAAGTAAACGGCCCGGATCATGGCTGTTTGGCGCCCGACTTGGTCTTGGCGCCGGTAGTCGCAGCCGGGGATTTCTTGGCCGGGGCGCTCGCTTTTTCTTGTGGGGCGGCGCCGGGCTTCTTGGCGGGGGCGCTTCCTTTTTCCTTGGAGGCCGCGGCTGGTTTTTGCGCCGCGGCCGGGGCGGGGGTTTTCGCTTCCGGGGCTTGGGCGGCGGCTTGTTTGGCCAGGGCTTTCAGGTCGGATTTCCAGTTCGGGTAGGCCAGTTCCAGTTTGAGGCGCTCGACGCGGTTGGCGCGGCGGCACTTCGGACAGTGGGCGTCGTAGTACTTCAATTTTTGCTCTTCCAAGTGTTCCAGGGCGGCGAGCATCTCGTCGCGGCTGAGAGCGAACATGGTCTGACAATAGGTGCAGCGCAGTTGCATGGCAGGCTCCTTTCGAATGGGAGGCGGACTTTCGTCCTCGCGTCTATTTTACCCCAATGCGTAACTGCCTAGCCAGCGCGTAAGAGTCGCTGCCTGATCGCGAAAAACGCCAGACGTGTCCGCAAATTGCTTGCGCGGATCACGCCGACTTTTCTCTGGGCGCAATTCGCGGCACAGCGGCGGCTTGTCCCCTCTTTGGCCGCGCGCCCAGGCGGGATGTTGCTGCTTGTTTTCTGGGGGCTGGAGCAAGGCAGCGGGCGCTTACAAATACGTCTCCAACAAACTCCCGACCTCTTCCATATTGAACACCGGCCCATCCACGCAGATCAGTTTTTCGCCCAGGTTGCAGCGTCCGCATTTGCCCAGGCCGCAGTGCATGCGCGCCTCCAGCGTGACGTAGTTGTTCTGCGGGGCGAAGCCCATCTCGGCCAGCAGGCGGGTGACGTAGTGAATCATGATCGGCGGGCCGCAGGTGATGCTGACGGCGTTCTCCGGCGAGGGGTCCACCTTCTTGAGCAGGTCGGTGATGAGCCCCACGTTGTGGTCCCATTTCTTGTCGGGGACGTCCACGGTCAGGTGCAGGCTGGTGTTGGGCGCTTTGCGCCACTCCTCGTACTCATCGGTGAAGACGAGCAGGTCGGGCCGCCGCGCCGCCCACAGGATGGTCAGCCGCCCGTAGTCGGCGCGGCGGTCGAGGACGTGCTGGATGACCGGGCGCAGCGGCGCGCCGCCGATGCCGCCGCCCAACACCACCAGGTTCTTGCCGCGAAACTGCTCCATCGGGAAGCAGTTGCCCAGCGGGCCGCGCACGCCGACCAGGTCGCCCTCGCCCAGTTCGTGCAGGCCGGTGGTGACGTTGCCCAGCCGGTTGACGGCAAAGTCGAGATAGGGGCCGCGTTCGGGGGCGTTGGCAATCCCAAAGGGCGCCTCGCCCAACCCAAAGGCCGAGAGGAAGGCAAACTGCCCCGGCTTGCAGTCGCAAAAGGCCTGGCTCCCGCCGTTCAGCAGTTCGACGCGCAGGAGTTTGATTTCGGTCGCCAGGTCTTTGACGGCCACCAGCCGCCCCAGGTGCGGCATCATGGGATTCTGGTTCATGCCGGCCTCCCCAGGTCGCTCAACACTTCGGTGATGTCAATGTTCACCGGGCAGGACTCCACGCAGCGCCCGCAGCCGGTGCAGGCCGGAGCCTCGCCCAGGTCGTACTGCTGCGGATAGTAATAGAATTTGCAGAAGATGCGGTTGCGCAGACGTTCTCCCGCCTGCGCTCGCGGCCGGTGACCGCCCGCCACCAGGCGGTAATTCTCGCCGGTGCAGGCGTCCCAGCAGCGGATGCGCTCGAAGCGCCCGGCCTCGAGGGCCTCGTCGCGCACGATGAAACAGCGGCAGGTCGGGCAGACGTAGGCGCAGACGCGGCAGGAGAGGCAGCGTTCGGCCACCTGCTGCCAGTACTCGTCGTCGAAATGGGACGGCCAAACGGCGCGCGGCGGCAGCGGGAAGACGTTCTCCGAGCGGACAGACGGCGGCGGGACCTCGTCGGTGGGCGTCCAGCCGGAGGGCAGCAGCGCCGCGCCCCTCTCGCTCACGGCGCGCGCCAGGTAGCCGCTCTCCGTCTCGTAGAGCATCACGTCCATCCCGGTTTCGTCGTCGGGCGCGCCGCCCATCGAGGTGCAGAAGCAGGTCGGCAGCATCGCGCGGCAGGCCAGGCCGACCAGGACGGTCTGTTCGCGGCGGCGGGCGTAGTAGGGGTCGGCGGGGGCATGATTCAGGAACAGGGCGTCCAGGGTCAGCAGGCCGCGGGCGTCGCAGGGACGGACGCCAAACAAGACGGCGCGGCCCTCGGGCAGGGTTTCGGTCAAGGTCACCTCGCCGCCGCGCTTGCGAATTTCGAACAGGCGCTCGGTGGGCGGGAAGAAGAATTCCTTGGCCGAGAGTGTGGGGCGGCCGTAGTCCCATTCGATCTGGCTGCTGCCGCCGACCGGACGGTAGAGCAGAATGCCGTCCACGTTGCGCGGGGCGAGCAGGGTCATCTCGGCGGCCAGGGCGTCGAGCCAGGCGGCCAGTTCGGGGCGGGAGATTTTCCAGGCGGCGTTCATCCTAGCCCTCCTTGTACTCGCCCGACAGGACGGTCACCACCGGCGAGGGGACGGCGGCCTGCCCGGCGCGGTGGCCAAAAGCGCGTTCAATCTCCTGCGCCAGTTTCTGATTCAGGAGGCTGATGGGAATGTCCATCGGGCAGGCTTCCTCGCACTGGTTGCAGCCCACGCAGCGACCGGCCAGATGATAGGCGCGGCCGAGGTGGAAGGTGCGCTTCTCGTTCAGGCCGATGCCCAGCCCCACCCAGAGCGAGTCATCGCGCTCGAAGAGACAGGTGGGGCAATCGCACAACGGACAGGCCTGGCGGCAGGCGTAACAACGGATGCAGCGGTCGAACTGCGCCAGCCAGTAGTCCATCCGTTCGGCAGGAGAGGCAGCCTCCAGCGCGGCAACGCTTTCGGCGACCGGCGACGGTGGACGGTGGGCGGCAGACGGCGGTTCCCCGATGAGCGTGTCATAGACCACCGGCGTGCGTTCCTCGCAGGCGGCGCAGCGGGCTTGCAGACGGCCGTCTTTATCCCGCACGCCCTCGCAGACGACGCCGATGAGATGCACCTTATCGCGCGGGAAGCGGTTCTCGGCCAGCATGACGTTGACCGTGCGGGCGTCGCAGGGCTTGACCACCACCGCCACCGGCTTGGGCGGCTCCTTGCGGTGGACGGCCATCAGCGCGCCCGATAGGCTGACCTTGTCGGCGATATAGGTCGTCAGGTTGTGGGTGCAGTTCGGGTTCCAGGTGAGACGGCCGACATCGTCGGCGTCATAGACGAAGGCCGGACGGGTGCGGCCGCGCGGCCCGACCTCGTAGCCGATGACGCAGCCGTATTCGCCGCCGGCCAGCAATTCGCGCGCCCGGGCCTGGATGGCCTCCGCCTTGGCGGCGCAGTCCACCTCGGCCTGCTCCTCCACCTCGGCCAACTGTTTCTTCAACGCCGCGAGCGGTTCACTCATGGCCGACGATGGTTCGCTGAGCGCGGAAGACCCGCGCCAGTGGGCCGGGCCCAGCGGACGGACCGTCTCGGCGAATTCGTTGGTGATGCGGGCGAAGCGCTCGCCCTCCGAGGCCGAGACCCAGTCCAGGCGCAGGCGCTCCGGCTCCAGACCGGCGAAGGCGAGCAGCGACTTCAGGATGGGGATGCGCTTGGCGGCGCGGTGGTTGCCGGTGTCGTAGTGGCATTCGCCGATGTGACAGCCCAGCACCAGGACGCCGTCGGCGCCGCTGTCGAAGGCGCGCAGAATCAACTCGGGCGAGACGCGCCCCGAGCAGGGGACGCGCACCGAGCGGATGTTGGCGGGCGATTTCAGGCGGGCAATGCCGGCCGTGTCGGCGCCGGTGTAGGAACACCAGGTGCAGAGAAAGGCGACGAGTTTCGGTTCGTACATCAGGCCACCTCCAGCGGCGCGTCGACCAGGGCGCCGAGCAATTCGGCCACCAGTTCGCGGTCGTTGAAGTGGACGATGCTCATGGCCTTGTTCGGGCAGGCCCCGGCGCAGGTGCCGCAGCCCTTGCAGACGAAGATATTGACTTTCGCCAGTCCGTCCTGGAGCGTGATCGCCCCATACGGACAGGCCGCCGCGCACTGACCGCAGCCGGCGCACTGCAGCGGGTTGACCTCGGCCACGATCGGGTCGAGCAGGATGGCGCCCTGGTCGAGCAGGGAAAGCGCCGCAGCAGCCGCCGCCCCGGC
This sequence comes from uncultured Anaerolineales bacterium, assembly GCA_937960595.1. Lineage (GTDB taxonomy): Bacteria > Chloroflexota > Anaerolineae > Anaerolineales > Villigracilaceae > JAFGSI01. The sequence goes on from CALGPL010000038.1 coordinate 28,942, forward strand.
CTGGGCGACGCTGTCGGGGATGTCTTTCGGCCCCTGGCAGGCGCCTGCCAGGTAGATGCCCTGGGTGACGGTCTCGACCGGCGCCAGTTTGGGATGCCGCTCGAGGAAGAAGCCGTCGGCGCTGCGGTTGACGCCGAAGAGCGCGGCCAGTTTGGCCGTGTCGGGCTGCGGCTCGAAGCCGGTCGCCAGGACGACCATGTCCACGTCCACGTGGCTGGGCTGACCGTGGAAGGCCTCGTTCCAGCGGACGCGCAGTTTGGCGCCCTTCTGCTCGATGGCCTGGATGCGCCCGTGATAGAAGTGGACGCCCATGCCGGCGGCGTGTTTGTAGAACTCCTCATAGCCTTTGCCAAAGGCGCGGATATCGCGGTAGATTTCGTGCACTTCCACGCCCAGATACTCGCGCGCCATGTGCGATAGTTTGAGCGAGTACATGCAGCAGACCCGCGAGCAATACTCGTTGTAGTTGTGGTCGCGGCTGCCCACGCAGTGGACGATGGCGATGGACTTGGGCGGCTTGCCGTTCTTGAGCAGCACCTTGCCCTGAGTCGGCCCGCCGGAGTTGATCAGGCGTTCGAATTGCAGGGCGGTCAGGATGTTGTCGAGTTTGCCGTAGTTCAGTTCTGGAACCCGCGCCGGGTCGAAGTCCTTGAAGCCGGTCGCCAGGATGATCGCCCCGACGGTCAGTTCCACCGTTTCGTCCTGCATGTTGTGGTCAATCGCCCCGCGATCGCAGGCCGCCTCGCACTCCAGGCACTCCGAGCAGACCCCGCAGCGCAGGCAGCGCGCCGCCTCGGCCAGGGCTTCCTCCTCGGTCATCGTCTGGTCCACTTCGCGGAAGTTGTTTTCGCGTTCCTGCGGCGGCAGGGTGCGGATGGGGATGCGCCCGGCGCGGCTGACGTCGCCGCCGGCAAACTTGGCCTCGATCTCGGCCGGGGTCAGTTCCGCTTTCGGCGGCAGGACCGGCTCCGGCACGCCCTCGCCGCCGTTCAGGTAACGGTCCACGCAGCGGGCGACGCGGTGGCCCTCGGCGATGGCGTCCACCACAAAGAAGGTCGTGCCGCGCCGCAGGTCGCCGGCGGCGAAAACGCCCGGACGGGTGGTCATCATCTCCTCGTTGGCCCACAGGCCGATGGGATAGCGGATGGCGATGCTGCCGTCCTCGGGCAGGAAGGAGAAATCGGGCCGCTGGCCGAGCGCCCAGATGACCATGTCGCAGGGGATGATGTGTTCGCTGCCGGGGATCTCGCGCACCTGGCGCTGGCCGTTGACGATGCCGCCCACCTCGGCCTCCAGGCACATCACGCCGACGATTTTATCGTGCTTGACGACGATTTCTTTGAAGACGCGGTTCTTGATGATTTCCACGCCCTCGGCCTCGGCCTCGTGCAGTTCGTTGAACGAGGCGCGCATGCCGCGGCAGACGATCTTGACCTTGGGCCGGCCAAGGCGGATGGCGGTGCGGGCCGAGTCGAGGGCCACGTCGCCCGCCCCCAGGACGACGATTTCGCGTCCGCTCAGGTCGAGCGGTTCGCCCAGGCAGGCGCGCCGCAGCAGATCGAGGCTGAGCCAGTTGTCGGGGTGGTCTGAGCCGGGGATGTTCAATTTCTGGGCGCTGTGCGCGCCGGTGGCGACGACGACCGCATCGTAGCCTTTCTGGAACAGGCCGGGGATGTCATCGACGCGGGTGTTGAGGCGCAGTTCCACGCCCTCGTCCACGATTTGCTGGACCTCCCAGTCGAGGCGGTCGTAGGGCAGGCGGTGGGGCGGAATGCCGACCCGCATCATGCCGCCGGCCACCGGCAGGGCGTCGAAGACGGTGACCTTGTGGCCGAGGCGCACCAGGTCGAGGCCGGCGGTCAGGCCGGCGGGTCCGGCCCCGATGACGGCCACTTTCTTGCCGGTCGGCGGATGGTGGTGCTGGAAGGGCGTCCCGACCAGGGATTTGTCGCGCATGTGCGGCAGTTCGTCGCGGTGGGCGTAGGCCCAGTCGGCGACGAAACGCTTGAGCGCCATGATGCTGACCGGTTCGTCCACCTGACCGCGCGTGCAGGCCTCTTCACAAGGATGGTTACACACCCGCCCGCAGATGGACGGGAAGGGATGCTCGCGGCGGATGGCCCAGTAGGCGTCGGCGTAGCGGCGGGCGTGGATGAGGGCGATGTAGCCCTCGGCGCGCTGGTCGGTGGGGCAGGCCGAGCGGCAGGGGGCCACGCCGCGCTTTTCGATGGCGTAGGCGCCCGGCACGGCCTGCGGGGTGTTGCGATAGACGGCCTTGCGCTTGCTCAGCCCGATTTCGAAGGGGTTGATCACCTCCACCGGGCAGACCTCGGCGCACTGTCCGCAGCCCGCGCAGACATCCTCTTTGACGTAGCGCGCCTTGCGCCGCACGCGCACGTTGTAATTGCCCACGTAACCGGAGACGGCTTCCACCTCGCTGTAGGCGAGCAGGGTGATGTTGGGGTGGCGCCCGGCGGAGACCATCTTGGGGGTCAGGATGCAGGCGGCGCAGTCCATGGTGGGGAAGGTCTTGTAGAGTTGCCCCATGTGGCCGCCGATGGAGGAGTCGCGCTCGACCAGATAGACCTGTTTGCCGGCGTCGGCCAGGCGCAGGGAGGCATCAATTCCGGCGATTCCGCCGCCGACCACCAGCACAGACTGAGTCATGTCCACCGCGCGCGGCTCGAGCGGGTCGTGATGGTGGACGCGCTCGACCGCCGCCCGCACCAGGCCGCGCGCCTTGATGGTCGCCTGTTCGCGGTTGTTGATGACCCACGAACATTGCTCGCGGATGTTGGCCATCTGGAAGAAGAACGGATTCAATCCGGCATCGGCGCAGGCCTGGCGGAAAGTCGGCTCGTGCATCAGCGGCGAGCAGGAGGCGACCACGACGCGGTTCAGGCCGTATTCTTGGATGTCTTGTTTGATCAACTCCTGGCCGGGGTTGGAACACATGTAGGTGTAGTCGCGCGCCACCACCACGCCGTCCAGTTCGCGGGCGAAGCGGGCGACGTCGGCCACGTCCACGGTGGCGGCGATGTTCGTGCCGCAGTGACAGACATACACGCCGGTCTTGACCTTTGCGCGGTTCATCGCAGCGCCTCCTCGAGAATGCCTTCAATTTCGGCCATGATTTGCACTTCGGTAAAGCCGTTCTGGGTGGCTGCCCCGGCCGGACAGGCTGCCGCGCACGCTCCGCAGCCTTTGCACAGCACCTCGTTGACGTGCGCCACCAGCCGCCCGTTCTCTTGGCGCATTTCGATGGCGTGATAGGGACACAGCCCCTCGCAAGTGCGACAGCCGCCGCATTTTTCGGTCTGGATGAAGGTGGTGAACGGCTCGAGGAAGACCGAGCCGGCGTCCATCAGCGAGAGCGCCGCGGCGGCCGCGGCCGCGCCCTGGGCGACGCTGTCGGGGATGTCCTTCGGCCCCTGGCAGGCGCCCGCCAGGAAGACGCCGTCGGTGGCCGTCTCGACCGGGGCCAGTTTGGGGTGCCGCTCGAGGAAGAAGCCGTCGGCGCTGCGGCTGACGCCGAACAGGACGCCGACCTGATGCTGGTCGGGCTGAGGCTCGGCGCCGGTGCTCAGGACAACCATGTCCACGAGCGTCTCGCGCGGTTTGCCGGTGTAGACATCCTCCATCAGGACCGCCAGACGCCCGTCATGCCTCTCGACGCGGATGCCCTGGTCGAAGCGGTAGAATTCGACGCCGTGCTGCTCGGCGCGTTCGTAGAAGGCCTCGTAGCCTTTGCCGAAGGCGCGCATGTCGCGGTAGAACTCGACCACCTCGGCCCCGACGTATTCGCGAATCATTTGGGCCAGTTTGAGCGAATACATGCAGCAGATGCGCGAACAGTATTCGTGCGGCCGGCCCTCGCTGACCGAGTCGCCGCGGCTGCCCACGCAGTGAATGATGGCGATCTTACGCGGCTTGCTGCCATCCTTGAGGCGCACCACGCCGCTGGTCGGCCCGCCGGTGTTGATGAGGCGCTCCATCTCCAGGCCGGTCAGGACGTTGTCGAGGAGGCCGTAGCCGTACTGGGGGGCGCGGCGCGGGTCGAAGGTCTCGTAGCCGGTTGCCAGGATGATGGCCCCGACTTCGATTTCCAGATGCTCTTCCTTCTGCTCGAAGTCAATCGCCCCGCGCGGGCAGAATTTCTCGCAGGCGCGGCATTTGCCGGTCTTGAAGTAGGCGCAGTTTTCGGTGTCTATGACCGGCACGCGCGGGATGGCCTGGGGAAAGGGCGAGTAGATGGCCGCCCGCGTCCCCAGCCCGAGGTCGAACTCGGAGGGGATTTTCTTCCAGGGGCATTTTTCGGTGCAGGTGCCGCAGCCGTTGCACAAATCCTCGCGCACGTAGCGCGGCTTGCGGCGCACGGTGACGGTGAAATTGCCCACGTAGCCGGCTACCGCCTCGACCTCGCTGTAGGTCAGCAAGGTAATGTTCGGGTGGTGGCCGACGGAGACCATCTTGGGGGTCAGGATGCAGGCGGCGCAGTCCATGGTGGGGAAGGTCTTGAAGAGTTGCGCCATGTGCCCGCCGATGCTGGGCTGGCGTTCGACCAGATAGACCTGCTTGCCGGCGTCGGCCAGGCGCAGGGCGGCCTCGATGCCGGTGATGCCGCCGCCGACCACCAGGGCAGCCTGTTTCAGACCCACCGAGCGGCTCTCCAGTTGGCGGTGATAGGCGACGCGATGGACGGCTGCCCCCACCAGCGACATGGCCTTGCGCGTGGCGGTCGAGCGGTTATCGGCAATCCACGAGCAATGTTCGCGGATGTTGGCCATCTGGAACAGGAAGGGATTCAAGCCGGCGTCGGCGCAGGCCTGGCGAAAGGTCGGCTCGTGCATCAGGGGCGAGCAGGAGGCGACGACGACGCGGTTCAGTCCCTCGCGCCGGATGTCTTCCTTGATGAGCGTCTGACCGGGGTCAGAACACATGTAGGTATAGTGGCGCGCCACGGCGACATGCGGAAGCGTGCGGGCGTATTCGGTCACCGCTTCCACGTCCACGGTTGCGGCGATGTTGGTGCCGCAGTGACAAACGTAAACGCCCACGCGCGGCGATTCCGGCGCAGGCGTCGGGCTATCGGGTTTCATACGAACACCCTCTTCCTGGTGAGCACGAAAGTAATCCACACCTCGGCCACCTCCTTGGCGATGTTTGGTTACTTTACATTGTTGGTGTTTCCGAGGAGAGAAATCAAGTGATATTTGTCACAAAAAATAGGGAGAATCTGTAAGAACACCCCCGTTCCTTTTCAGGGAACGGGTGCTCGAAGAATCATGGAACTTCAAGGGGCCAGGATACTGAATTGGTACTCGGCCGGCTGGGTGGTGTAACGGGTGGTGCCGATCACGACCAGGACGGCTTTCTCGCCCTGAGCCAACTGAAGCGGAATCTGGGCGCGCTGGTCAGCGTCGAGCGGGATCGGCCGAACGGAGACGCCGGCTGCGGTTTGGGTGATGAGGGCCAGTTTGTAGGTTTGCGGCAGGATCGTCTGGACGCGGGCGAATCCGGCCGCCTGCCAGCAGTCGTTGCCGGATTCGAAGTCGGTTTGATAACCGATTTCGGGGATGGAGAGGTCGTCGAGCAAGAAGCCGGCACCGTTAATGGAGCCGTCGGTGATGTAATCGAAGCGCACCTGCGTCACCTGACCGGCGAAAGCCGAGAGATCAACGTTATAGGACTGCCAGGCAGTCGCTCTGCCGGTGTAGGAAGCGTCCACCCTGCCCAGCAGGTTGGTCCAGATGGGGCCGCCCGCCCAGGCGCTCAGGTAGACGTTGTCATAATTCGTTTCGATGTCGTACCAGGCCCAGAAGGTGAGCGTGAGCGGAGCGGGACGGTTGGTGAAATCGAAGGTGCAAGTGAGGCTGGCATCTGAATTGATGCCGCGGTTCGACCACATGAGGTAGTCGCCCGAGTGCGGCTGGACGGGCAAGAGGGGAGCGGTCGTATTGCCCTGAAACTGGAGAGTGTAATTGCCGGGGCAAGTGACGCCGATGTAGTCGATGCCGTATTGGCTGACCTGACGCTGGTTTCCCGGACTCGGGCAGGTGGTGACCGTTTCGGTGTCGCGCGTCTGGACGAAGACCGGGTAGGTGTCGAGAGCATAGCGCCCGTCGGCGATGGAGACATCCTGCAGATACATGGCGAGGGCGAAATCGAGGAAGAAGTCGTTGGCGCCGATCGGCTGACCGGTGAGCGGGTCGGTGATTCCCAGGTCGGCCAGCGTCGCGTCTATGGATTGCAATCCGTTGCGGGGGTCGGCGATCAGGGCGCGGGTGACGTCCTCGCCGAAGCGGTCGAGGAAGTAGATCATCATCAGGGCGCCCGAACCATAATAGGGAGAGGTGTCGTCGTCCTCAGGCCAGACGGTGGTGGGATAGTCGGGGTTGGCGGCGAAGATGGCGTCGAAGCCGCCCAGGTCGTAGCCAAAACGATAGGCGGCCAGTTCGGAGAGCCCTTCCTCCAGCCAGGCCTCCTCGTTGCGATCCATCTGGTAATGGATGACGTGCTGGAATTCATGGGCCAGGACTCCGTAGGTGTAATCGCTGTTCAGGGGGCAGGAGTCTGCGCCCAGGAAGATGATTTCGTGGGCGTCGGAATATTCCTCCAAGATGGGATTCAGTTCGGCGTAGGGGGCAAAAGAGCCGGAGTTGGATTCCTGGCGGGTGTAGACGATGTAAATGTGGGGATCGCCGTCCACGCCGGGAGTCCACTCGCTGCCGAACAGGGCGCGCGTTTGGGGGTAGATGAGGGTCTCGAACGTGAGGGCCAGCGTTTCGAGATCGGCAGGAGCGTAACCGAGGCCGGATTCGATCCAGAAATAGGCATGGTCGGTGATATAGCGCAGATGAGCCAGAGTTTCCCGGTCGGTGTTGACCCAGAACCAATCCTGGTCGCCGATCTGAAGCGGACGGTCGGGCCCCGGCAGGGTTTGGGGGATGATCCTGCCTTCCATGCGCAATTTGAATTCATACGGGTCATAGACCGGCAGGACGGCCTCCTGCAGGGCGAGCAGGGTGTCGTCGGACGGGGCCGGTGGCAGAGGGGTGGCCGTCGGCGGCAGCGGGGTGGGAGGGACGGGCGTGGAGGTCCAGTCAATCGTCACCGTGCAGGCCAGCAGGGGCAGGAGAAAAACGAGCAGGGCAAGAGGTCGGCGCGTCAGCGAGGAGTTTGGGCTCATATCTGAATTCCTTATTGACGAATTTTACCCTGAAATGTAGAAAAATTCCCGTTTTGGAACAAAATCAAAGAATGCAATCCCGTCGCGGACTGCATTCTTTGATCTTTCTGCAAGAGAAGGATGTCTTTAAGTCGCGAGGCTTATCGTCTCATTGGGTCTCCTCAACGAGAGACACACTGGCTGCCTGTCCAGTTGCACTGGTCTTTATGAGCGATGCAGGCGAAATAGTCGTACGCGGCGCATGGATCGGTCGGAGGGGTCACCGGCTCCGGCTCGGGCGGCGGTTCGGTGCTGCAGGATGGAATGGAAGCAATCCAGGCGGGGAAGTCGTCGAAGGATTGGCAGATCAAGCCGCCTCCATCGGGCTGGAGACACAATTCGGCCCGGCCCGGATCGCTCCGCCGCGGGCCGGTGCAGTAAAGCCGGCCGGGGATCGTCGGGTGGACGCTGCATGAGTAAGAACCGATCTCGTCGCTGGCGGCATAGGTGTAGGCTGCTCCCGGCACCAGCCATGATAAGTCGGTGTCCACAATGAAATAAATGTTGACGTCATCGTGGCAACCCACAGCCACAATGCGCCAGGAGGCCCCTTCTTCTCCGGGCGGCGTTCCACACAGACTGACGTCGACCGTGCTATGCATTTCGGAGCCGTCTTCCAGGTACGCATCGAAGGTCAGCAAGGTCCCCGGATCGCCCGGCAAGCCCATGCACATGTAGTCGCAAGGCCCTACCTCTCTACAGGTGAGAGGCGTACCAGAAGCCTCGGCAAATACCAAGGCCGATTCGCATGGCTCATAGCGCAATTCGGCAGAAGGTTCATAAACAGGAAAACACACCCCCTCTAGGCTGAAACGCAACTCGGGCCTGTCGGGGCAGTCCATAATCGTGACCGGCCAGTCGCTGCAAGACCCGCCGCCGAGACAGACGGTGACGGTGACCGTACTCCCCGGCGTGTCGGGTATCTCGCAGAGATAGGAGACGGGGCTCATCTCCAGACAAGAGAGCGGAGCGCCGGCTATCGAGACGCTCTCCAGCGTGCTGCCCGGCAGCGTGTCGATAATCACGATCGGGTAAGAGGCCGGGAACACATCCCAACAGCCGGCGAACACCGCTAAGGGAGTGTCGGAGACGGGACAGTCATCTGGCACGGCGGCGACCGTCCACCAGGCGTAACTCGTGCCGCTGTCATCATGCCCTTGCATCTCGAACGAATACAATGCGCCAGGAGCGCGGCCCGGCAGAACGCAAAGCAGCGTCGAAGGAGAAGTCTGCGTGCAAGCCGCGTCGGTGTACAACATTCCGTCCAGGTATTGCACCCGTTCCCAGAGAATCGGCGGCGTTGAAGTAAAGGTCACCAAGACCGTCCCATCCACGTCGGACGGGCAACTCACCTCCACCCTGACGTCGGGCGGCCAGGCGCCAGCCGGGCAATCATGAGGCACCGGCGGGTGCCCGACCCCAAATGTGCTGCCCGGTTCGGTATAGACTTCCACATCGTAGAATGCCAGCAGGTCATTATCCGGCGGAATCGGCCCGTTGCATTGCAGACCGCGCAGGGCTTCATCGTAATAGCAGTCGAAGACCGTGCCGTTGACCTCAACCAGGAAAGTAGAAAGGCCTTCTGAACTATCCGCGCCGATGAAGAGGTACATGATCCCGGCCGGATCGGGACAGGAAACCAGAATCGGCCCAAACGAGGCCCAGGTTGTCCCCCGCGGCTCCTCCACCCGCTCTCCCCCCTCGTCCAAGCCGCTCGGCGGGACCCATTCGTGGTAGTCGGGCGGCGGGTAATATCCGTGCGGCAACGCTTCTCCCCCGGCCACGCAGCGGAAGCCAACATCATCATAGCCGCGGTGAGGATTGGCGCCCAGGCGGGTTGCGGCGCGCATTTGAACCGCCTCGGAGTACAGACCGCCGCCGCGCACCACTTTCAGATCGCCATAGTAAGGTCCCAGGGGGTTGATGGTCGGCGAGAGATTATAGTAATCTTCGTCATACCAATCGTTCACCCATTCCCAAACGTTGCCGGCCATATCCCAGACGCCGTAAGGGCTGTTGCCCAAAGCATACGAGCCAACCTGGACGGTATCGGCCGGCATCTGACAGCCGAACATGTTGACGCGGTTACAGGCCGGTTCGTCGCTCCCCCAGGGGTAGGGCCAACTCTCGGTCCCGCGCGCTGCCAGTTCCCACTCGGCCTCGCTCGGCAAGCGCCCGCCTGCCCAGAGGCAGTAATCATGCGCCATCAGCCAGTCCACGCCAGCCACAGGGTGATCGGCATAGGCAGGGTCGTCGTAGTGGGAGGTGGGGCCGCTCGGCAGGATGCGAATCGGAAGACAGGCGCCGGCATCTACACAGCGGGCATACATTTCACTGGTAACTTCATGGGTGTAGATGTAGAAACCGTTCAGCGCCACTTGATGACGAGGCGACTCATCGGCATCGGCCTGCGTGTCGGCCGGGTCGCTGCCCATCCAGAATCGACCGCCGGGAATGAGAATGGTCTCCGCCCCATCGGTGTTCGTCGGGCCGCTCGGAACGGTGGGCGTAAAATCATCGGCCATTCCTTCGGCAGTTCCTGTTCCTCTGCCGGTCCCCCCCGGCCAGTTGCAAGAGGCAAGCAACAAGATGAGGAGGAACAATACTGTGCTCCCAAACAGGAAGTACTTAGATTTGCACATTTCACCCTCCCTTAGAGAGAAAAGAACCATTGACTTGATCGTTTTCTCGGCCTTACCTGCCGCGGGATTCAATCCCCGTCTCAGGGCTTGGCAGCCTGCTCAAAGGGCTGAGAGATGCATTGAGCCGCCTTCACCCTTCGGGTATAGGCAGGCGGCTTCTACGATCTCAGTCGGGGGGATGGAGCCCCCGCTGTTGGTTCAAAAGTGTCAGGGGCTAGAAAAGTATGATCCTTTTGCATTATATATCCTTACAGAATTGTAAAGCGTCCCCAATTTTTCCTAATTCTTCAAGGAGAGCATCGTCTATGCCGGCGCGTTCCAACTGCAGCCCGGCAGGAGCAGGAAAAGGGCAAAGAAGGCAGAATGGACACGTTTCACGCCGGGGAGGCAAATGGACAGGACGGCAGCCCGGCTGCCGTCCTGTCACAAGGGCGATGTTTGGTGATTTGACTTTATTCGCAATCATCTTCACCGCCAAGACGCCAAGCAGATTTGGAAGTCGCCAAGGGCTTTTCTTGGCGACTTCAGGAAGATTCTTGGCGTTCTCCGCGTCTTGGCGGTTATTACGGATAGAGTCTATTTTTTCTTGCTTTCCTTTTCTTTGAATTCCAGGCCGTTTTCGTGTTCGTTGACGTTGACGAGAATGGTGCCGCCCTGGGAGAGTCTTCCGCTCAATAGTTCGATCGAAAGCGGGCTTTCGAGGTGCTTTTGCAGGGCGCGGCGCAGCGGACGGGCGCCAAAGGCCGGGTCATAGCCGGTCTTGGCCAGCCACTTGCGGGCTGCCTCGGTTAACTCCACCTTGACGTTGAATTCATTCAGGCGTTCCTGGATTTCTTTCATCTGCAGGTCAACGATCTGCTCCATTTGTTCGACCGTCAGCGGCGAGAACATGATGATTTCATCGATGCGGTTGAGGAACTCCGGTCGGAAGGTGCCTTTGAGGGCTTTCTCGATCTTGTCGTGGGATTCGCGGTCTTCGTCGGTTTCGGTGCGCTGGAGAAAACCCAACGTGCCGCCCTTGCGGACGTACTCGGTGCCCAGGTTGGAGGTCATGATCAGGACGGTGTTGCGGAAGTCGACCACGTTGCCCTGGCCGTCGGTCATGCGGCCGTCGTCGAGGATTTGCAGCAAGGCGTTCCAGACCTCGGGATGGGCCTTTTCGATCTCGTCGAATAGCAGCACCCGATACGGGCGGCGGCGGACGGCCTCGGTCAACTGACCGCCCTCCTCGTAGCCGACGTAGCCGGGCGGGGCGCCGAACAGGCGCGAGACGGTGTGCTGTTCGCGGTACTCGGACATGTCGATTCGCACCAGGGCGTCTTCATCATCGAACATGAACCAGGCCAGGGCTTTGGCCAGTTCGGTCTTGCCGACGCCGGAAGGGCCGATGAAGATGAACGAACCGATGGGGCGGGAGGGGTCTTTGAGGCCCGAGCGGGCGCGGCGGATGGCGTCCGAGATGGCGTGGATGGCCTCGTCCTGGCCGATGATGCGTTCGTGGAGGCGTTCTTCCATGTGCAGAAGTTTCTCGGCCTCGGTTTCCATCATCTGCGAGACGGGGATGCCGGTCCATTGGTGGACGACCTCGGCGATGTCGTTGACATCCACCACCTCGTCAATGTGGTGTTCGATTTCCCATTTTTCGCGCTGGGCGTTGAATTCTTGCTCGAGGCGCAGGCGTTCGGCTTTCTTCTGGGCGGCGCGCTCGTAGTCGCGCTCCAGGCCGGCCTGTTCCTCTTCGGCGCGCAGACGTTCGATCTCGTTTTTCTTTTCCTTCAGATCCTGGGGCAGGGAATAGAGAGCGACGCGCAGTTTGGCGGCGGCCTCGTCCATCAGGTCGATGGCTTTGTCGGGCAGGTGACGGTCGGTGACGTAGCGGTCGGCCAGGCGGGCGGCGGCCACCAGCGCCTCGTCGGAGAAGCGCACCTTGTGATGGGCCTCGTAGCGGTCGCGCAGTCCCTGGAGCATCTTGATGGTGTCGTCCACGCTCGGTTCCTCGACGTAGATGGGGGCGAAGCGGCGCTCGAGGGCGGCGTCTTTTTCGATGTGTTTGTGGTACTCGTCCAGCGTGGTCGCGCCGATGCACTGCAACTCGCCGCGCGCTAGGGCCGGTTTGAGCATGTTGGAGGCGTCCATCGCGCCCTGGGCGGCCCCGGCCCCGATGACGGTGTGCAGTTCGTCAATCATCAGGATGATTTCGCCGTTCGAGCGCTGGACCTCTTCGATGGCCGATTTGAGGCGCTCCTCGAACTCGCCGCGGAAGCGCGAGCCGGCGATCATCGCGCCCAGATCGAGGGCGACAACACGCTTGCCGGCCAGGATTTCGGGGACGTCGTTGTTGGCGATCTTCTGGGCCAGGCCCTCGACGATGGCGGTCTTGCCGACGCCGGCCTCGCCGATCAGGACGGGGTTGTTCTTGGTGCGGCGCGAGAGGATCTGGATGAGACGCAGAATTTCGGTGTCGCGCCCAATGACCGGGTCCAGTTTGCCTTCGCGGGCCATCTGGGTCAGGTCGCGCGAGTATTTTTCGAGGGTGCGGTAGCGCGTCTCGGCCTGGGGGTCGGTGACGCGCTGTCCGCCGCGCAGTTGCAGGATGGTGTCGAGGACACGGTCGCGGTTCAGGCCGGCGCTCTCGAGGATGCGGGCGGCGGAGGTGTTGCGTTCGCTCATGATGGCGAGGAAGATGTGTTCGGTGGAAATGTATTCATCTTTCAGGCGGTTGGCTTCCTCGTTGGCCAGGTCGATGATGCGCTTGACGCGCGGGGTGATGAAGATCTGCCCGGCCCCGCCGCCGAAGATGTTGGCTTTGGGTGTCATGCGCAGGGTCTGGTCGAGGCGGTCGGCCAGGGCCTGGGCGTTGATGTTGAGCATTTCGAGAATCTGGGGGATCACCCCGCCGGGCTGCTCGATGAGCGCCAGCAGGATGTGTTCGGTGTCGATCTGGTTGTGGCCGTAGCGCTGGATGATTTCAGCGGCGCGCTGGGCGGCTTCCTGGGCTCGTTCGGTAAATCGGTCGAATCGCATCATAGGCGGAATCCTTTCACTGATTACGGGGCGATTATAACAAAATGCCTGTCAGCGCGTTGCAAATATCACGTAAGATTCTTGTTAGAGGCCGTTTTGAGCCACAGATGAACACAGATGAACACAGATGAAAACAGATGAAAACAGATGAACACAGATGAACACAGATAAGCGGAAGAGGTGGGCAGTTGTCTTTTCCGGTAGAAGTGCAGATGAATTTGTGGCAGGATTGGGAAGATGGTCAGTTGTAATCTTGTCGTCAGTTGAGTATGATAGGAGTGGAAGAGGTGAGTGAGGATGAAGGATACTCTCTATCATTTCTTGACGGGAATTCTCGATCTCTTTCTGTGGGGCGGAGAATTGGTGGGGGAGGAAAACCTGCCCCAACGCGGGCCGGCGGTTTTTGTGGCCAATCATCTGGAGACGATGGGGCCGATCGCGGCCGTCTGCTCCATTCCATTGCGCCTGCACCCGTGGATCATCGCGGACATGGTGGACAAAACCCTGGCGCCGGCCTATCTCGAGTGGGATTTCGTCCAGCGCAATTTTCATCTCAAACCGCCGCTGAGCAAATCCATTGCGTGGGCGCTCTCGAAGGTCACCGTGCCTCTCTTGCGCTCTTTGGGCTGTATCCCGGTCTATAAAGGCTACGAAAACATGGCCAAGACCTGGGAACAGAGCCTGGCGGTTTTGCTGGAAGACAAGTTCCTGCTGATCTTCCCCGAAGATGCAAATATGAAATACGATCCCGTCACCCGCATGTCGGCTTTTCAGAAGAGTTTCGTCCGGCTGGGTGAGATGTACCACGAAAAGACCGGTCAACGCTTGCTTTATTGCCCGGTCGCCATCCATCCTTCGGGGGTCGTGAGAGTTGGAGCGGCCATCCAGCACAATCCGCTCAACCGGCCCGGGCTGGAGCGTCATCGCGTGAAGGATTTGATAGAAGATACAGTGCGGGCCATGTATCTGCAGATCGAGGGGGAGAACGTCGGCGGTGTTCTGACGCCGCAGCACAAGTGAGCGGGCCGGGCGATTTGGGGTAAAATCGCTCTGTCATGCGATCCTTTCTTCGTCTGTGCCGCGATGGGGTTATCTCACGAGGGCCTCTGCTGGGGCTTGGCGCGCTTTCCCTGTTGGGGGCGGCGCTGGCGGCCTACGGCACGGCCAACGGCCCGTGGGGACGCAGCGACTCGGCCGCGTATCTGGCCGCGGCGCGCAGCCTGGCGGGCGGGGCGGGGCTGGGCTTCCCGGATGCGCAAGGTCATTTCCGGTTTCTGACCCATTACCCGCCTCTTTATCCTCTGCTTCTGGCTTTCTTCTATCGCTTGGGCGGCGACTTGCTGGCGACGCCGCGCTGGCTGGGCGTCTTCTTCTATGCCGCGACGATTTTCGGCTGCGGCTACATGTTCCTCCGCTTCAGCCGTTTCCCCTGGCTGGGGGCCGCGGCGGCGCTGCTGATCGGCGCCTTCCCGATGACGGTGCGGATGTCGCACGCGGCCATGTCGGAGGCGTTGTTTCTCTTTTTGATGGTTTGGGCGGGCTATGCGCTCCTCGCCGCGCGGCGCGCCGGGCGAGGCTCCCTGATCCCCGCCGCCCTGCTGACGGGCCTCTTGCCGCTCGCCCGTTACATCGGCGTCGCTTTTGTGGCAGCGGGGTTCCTGGCCGTTCTCTGGCTGTCGGAGGGGCGGGTAAGCGAACGCCTGAAGCGGGCGGCCCTGTTCGCCGGGCTGGCCTGCCTGCCGATTCTGGCCTGGCTGACCTGGACGTATTTGGCAGCCGGGCAGGAACTTGCCGGCCGGACGTTCCGGTGGGCGGTGGAGGACATGGGCGGAAAACTGCGCCTGTTCGCTTCGCTGTTTGCAAAGGGGATCTGGGAATGGCTGCCCTATCATCCATTTTATCCGGCTACCAAATCGCGCCTGCGCCTGGCAATTCTGTTCCTCGCCGCCCTGTGGATGGCAGGCCTGACGTTCTTTGCCCACCGACGGGCGCGTCAGGCCGACCCGGAGCAGGCGGCCTTCCTGCTCTTTGGCCTTTTTGGCCTGGCCTCGATGGTCTATGCCGTGACCTTGCTGGCCGCCTATTTGTTTTCCGATCCGATCCCCGATGTGGATGACCGCATGCTGCTGCCCTTCTATGTCACTCTGACGCTGGGCCTGCTGGGGGCTTTTGCCGTCTGGCAGTCGGCCTGGCAGAGCGGACGGCGCTGGCTGGCAGTCCTGCCCTGGCTGGCAGCGGTTCTCTTCCTGATCTGGTGGTTTCCCCAGAACGCCTATTACGTACGCGAGGACCACGCCGGCTGGGGCGTCACCGTCTACGCCTGGCGGGGATCGCCCACTTTGCAGGCCCTCGACGATCTGCCGGCGGATCGGCCGGTCATCTCCGATAACGCCGCCCTGGTCTTGTTGTGGACCGGCCGCCCCGTCTATGATATGACCGCCACCCTGAGCGCGGACTTCCTCGCCGGGCAGGCTGTCTATGGGAGCGACCCATCCGACCCGGCCCAGCAGGCTTTCTGCCAGGAGGGCGCGCCGCTCGTCTTGTTCGGCGACCTGTCTGCCTGGCTCGAAACCGCCTACGGGGAAGCCGGTCGCCGGCGGATGGAGACCCTCCTGGCCCTGCCCGGGACGGAATACGCCGATGGGGAGATCTACTCTTGTGAACTTCCGTAGAAACGAGAGCCTCTGCGAGTGACTGACAAGTCCAAAGGGGGACAGGCAGTCGCGTTGCTCCTCCCATCAGGCCTTGCCTTTTGCCGCCGCCCGTTTCTTCGCCGGCGCTTTTTTGCCCGCCGAAGCCGTCTTCTTCGCCGCAGACTTCTTGCTTTCTTCCTTCTTCCCCACCGTCACAAAGCGCTCGGCGCTCCAGCCTTCGCTCAGGCCTACAACGGCGTCGCCGGGCTTGACCTCCACCACGGCCTCGCCGCGCACGGCGGCGCGTTTGCGCAGCGGAGCGGCATCCAGGCGGGTCATCTTGGGGGCGGCTTTGAGCAGGTGCAGGGTCACGACCGCGTTTGGCTTGCCGAGCGCCAGCCCGGCCAGGCTGACGCCGCGCGGCAGTTCCCAGACGATGACGCCCTTGCCGTAGCGTCCCTGGGCGGGGAAGTCGTCTTGAGCGAGGCGCTTGGCCTTGCCGTCGGAAGCGATGACGAACAGGTCGCCCGGCGCGGGCAGGATTTGCGCGCCGACGACCTCATCGCCAACGCCCAGTTTGATGCCGTTGACGCCCGCCGCGATCAGCCCCATCGGGCGGACTTCCTCCTCATCAAAGCGGATGCCCATGCCGGCGGCGGTGACGAGGAGGATTTCTTTCTTGCCGTCGGTGAGCGCGACCCAGCCGAGCGCATCGCCCTCGTTGACGTTGACCAGGCGGAAGGTTTGCGCCGAGGGGCCGGGCAACTCGCCGACGGCGCTCTTCTTGACCATGCCGCCGCGCGTCACCGTCAGGACAAAGGTCTCTTGCGGCAGGGAGGAACGTTTGGCGGGCAGGGCGAAGGCGGCAACGGGCATTTCCTCGGCGCGCAGGGGCGAGGCCTTGTGGAAGGGCACGCCCTCGGAGAGTTTTTCGGCCTCCGGCAGGGTGTGGACGGCCACCGCGGCGGCCAAACCCTTCTCGCTGACCAGGTAGAGCGTGTCGGCGGCGCCGGCGCGGACCAGGAGGCGGGGCGCGTCGGCGCCGGAAAGGCGCGGCGGCTTGTCGTCGCGGCTGCGGGCGAGAGCGCCCTCGGCGGTCATCCCCACCCAGACGGTCTGCTCGGGCAGGAGTTCGGCGGCGGTGAGCGGAGCCTTTTTCGCCTTGCGCCCGCGCAGACTGACGATTTGAGTCCGGCGGCGGTCGGCGTAGGCGGCCTTGACCTTGAGCAGTTCCTCGGCGGCGACCTGACGCATCTTTTTCGGCGATTGGAGCAGGGCCTCCAGTTCCTTGATGAGCGCCAGGGTTTCTTTGTACTCGCTCTCGATTTTCTTGCGCTCGAGGGCGGCCAGGCGGCGCAGTTGCATATCGAGGATGGCGTTGGCCTGGAGTTCGCTCAGTTTGTAGCGTTTCATCAGGCGGGCGCGGGCGGTTTCCACATCGGGGGCGGCCTTGATGAGGGCGATGATTTCGTCGAGGTGTTTGAGGGCCACCATCAGGCCTTCGAGGATGTGGGCGCGGGCGCGCGCCTTCTCCAGGTCGAATTCGGCGCGGCGGCGGATGACCGTCAGGCGGTGGTCGAGGTAGACGCGCAGGGCCTGCTTGAGGGTCAGCAGGCGCGGCTCGCCCTCCACCAGGGCGAGCAAGTTGATGCCGAAGGTCTGCTGCATGGGGGTGCGCTTGTACAGGTCGGCCAGCACCTTTTCGGGTTCGACGTTCTTGGTCAGTTCGATGACGATGCGCAGGCCCTGACGGTCGGATTCGTCGCGCAGGTCGGTGATGCCTTCCAGGGCGCCGTCGCGGACGAGTTCGGCGATGCGCTCGATGAGGGCAGCCTTGTTGACCTGGTAGGGCAGTTCGGTGACGATGATGCGGCTCTTGCCGCGCTCCATCTCCTCGATGTGGGCTTTGGCCTGCACCGTGACGCGGCCGCGCCCTTTGCCGTAGGCGGCCTCGATGCCCTCCTCGCCCTTCTGCTCGAGGATGACGCCGCCGGTGGGGAAGTCGGGGCCGGCGACGAACTCCATCAGGTCGGAGACGTTGATGTCGTCGAGTTTTTCCCAGCGTTCGAGCATGTAGACGCAGGCGTCCACCACCTCGCCGAGGTTGTGCGGCGGGATGTTGGTGGCCATGCCGACGGCGATGCCGGAGGAGCCGTTGACCAGCAGGTTGGGGAGGGCGGCGGGCAGGACGGTCGGTTCGGTCAGCGTGCCGTCGAAGTTGTCGGCGAAGTCCACGGTGTTTTTGCCGAGATCGGCGAGCAGGTCGAGGGCGGGCGGGGCGAGGCGGGCTTCGGTGTAACGCATGGCGGCGGGCGGGTCGCCGTCCACCGAGCCGAAATTGCCCTGTCCGTCCACGAGGGGCAGGCGCATGGTGAAGTCCTGGGCCAGGCGGGCCATGGCATCGTAGACGGCCTGGTCGCCGTGGGGGTGGTACTTGCCGAGCACCTCGCCGACGATGCGGGCGGACTTGCGGTAGGCGCTCTCGGCGCGCAGGCCCATATCGTACATGGCGTAGAGGATGCGGCGCTGGACGGGCTTGAGGCCGTCGCGGGCGTCGGGCAGGGCGCGGGCGACGATGACGCTCATGGCGTAATCGAGGTAGGCCTGCTGCATTTCCTGGTCAATGTCAATTTTGCGGACGAGGCCGAGTTCCATGGGAGGCTCCGGGGAGGGGGAAGACGAAGGGTCGCATGTAGGTCGGATTGACCATCCGACCTACAGTCTGGCTTTATCTTACGGGGAAAGAGGGCGGGCGTCAAGGATGAGAAAGGCCAGGCCTCTTGGGAAGAGACCTGGCCTTCGTTTTTTGGCCTGTTCTTTTCTACGGCGTGAAGTTGAGAGTCTGCGAAAGGCAGGTCCCGCCCATGCCGTTGGCCGAGCAGACGGTGATGGTGGCGCTGATGCTGTGACCGGTCGGGTCATAGCCGAGTTGACCGGGGTTGACGTTGGCCACGTTGCCGGCCTCGCCGGGCATCAGGTCCTGGTTCATGTCGCCGAGAATACACGAGGGATAGTCGCGGAAGAAATCCTGCTGGTGGGTGAAAGTGGCGGCAGTGGTGTTGTCGGTGACGAAGATGCGGACGGCCTCCCAGGTGATGGAGCCGGTGTTGCTGACCTGGAAGCGGAAAGCATATTGGCCGGCGCAGGAGGCCATTCCGATGTAGGAGACCGTGAATCCCGGGGCGGGGGTGGGCGTGGGCGGCGGGTCGAAGATCGGCAGGGCGGCGGTATTGCCGGTGACGGTGGCGTACTGGCCCCAGGCCCAGCAGATGACCGTCGGGCTGCTCGGCAGGCGGACGATCCAGTAGTTGCCGGTCGCGTCCCGCCCGACGACCTCGGCCTGCTGGCCGGGGGCGATTCCGCCGAGGATGTCATAGGCCGTTCCGGGGCCGGTGCGGCAGTTGGTGGCCGTGCTGACGCTCAGCAGGGGAATGCTCGGCGTGTTGGTCGGGGCGGGGGTGTCGGTGAAGGACGGCGTGGGCGGAATGGGCGTCGCCATGGCGGTCATCGTGGCTTCGAGGGCCTGCTGGATGGCGGTGGCAGCCTGAGCGGTGGCGGCCTGCGGGTCGCTGCCGTTGTTGGGTTGACCGTTTTGCGGGGCGGCCGGCCCGCTGCCCTGTGCAGTTGGCAGGTTGCAGGCGGCGATCCCAAAGACCAGGCAGAACAGAATGAGGGACAAGCGAGAAAACTTCATTTTCATCCTCCTTTGGATGGCAAGGCGATTCTTTTCTGCTCGAAAGCATTTCCATCATACTGCTTTTGAGGATGTCCTACAATCCCCCGAAATGTCTCTGTCTTTTCATAAAAAAAGGACCCGTCCCTGCCAGGGAACGGGTCCGGCAAAAGTCGAGGGCCGCGGCTAATCGCTCGCCCCGCTGTCGGGGATTTCGGTCCACTGTGACGAGCCTTCGGGGCCTTTTTCGAGCGCCTGGAAGCGTCCGTGGACGAAGCCCGTGCCGGCCGGGATGAGTTTGCCGATGATGACGTTCTCTTTCAGGCCGAAGAGCGGATCGGTCGCCGCGGCAATGGCCGCGCCCGCCAGGACCTTGATGGTGTGCTGGAACGACGAGGCCGAAAGGAACGAATCGGTGCTGAGGGAGGCCTTGGTGACGCCCAGCAGGAGTTCGCTGTACTTGGCGGGCTGCTTGCCCTCGGCCAGCATCTTCTCGTTGACTTTGCGAATCTCCAGCCGGTCGACCGCGTCGCCGGGCAGGTAGGGCGTGTCGCCCGGACGGCTGACCTGCACCTTGGACATCATCTTGCGGATGATGACCTCGAAGTGCTTGTCGTGGATGTTCTGGCCCTGAGAGCGGTACACCTTCTGGATTTCGGTCAGCAGATACATCTGACAGGCCTCGCGCCCCTGGATGCGCAGGACGCGGTGCGGGTTGAGCGAACCCTCGGTCAGCGGCTGACCGGCCTGGACTTTTTCGCCCTCTTTGACCAGCAGGCGCAGGGTGGTCGGAATCTCATATTCCACTTCCTCACGCTGCTCGTAGGCCACGATGACCTTGTGTTTCTTCTCGATGCGCACCTTGCCGGCGTGCTGGGCGGCCATGCTGGCCTCGCCCAGGGTGGCGATCACGTCGCCGGCCTTGATTTCATCCTCGGTCTTGACGGTGATCTTCCATTCGGCCGGAATGTCGTACTCGTCCTGGATCATCTCGCTGTGTTCGACCCGCACCAGGCGCATGTCGGCGTATTTGTCGGACTGGATGATGTGAACGGTGCCGTTGATTTCGGAGACGACGGCCTCGCCCTTGGGCTGCTTGCGGGCCTCGAAGAGTTCCTCGACGCGCGGCAGACCGGTGGTGATGTCACCCCCGGCCGCCACGCCGCCGGTGTGGAAGGTGCGCAGGGTCAACTGGGTGCCGGGCTCACCGATCGACTGGGCGGCCACGATGCCGACGGCCGAACCCAGTTCGACCATCGTGCCGCGGCCCAGATCGATGCCGTAGCACTTGGCGCAGACGCCGTGCTGCAGTTCGCAGGTCAGCGGCGAGCGGACCTTGACCTCGGGCACGCCGGCGGCGGCAATCTTGCGGGCCAGTTTGTGGTCGATCACGTCATCGCGATCGGCCAGCACTTCGCCGGTTTGCGGGTCGAGGACGCGTTCGGCTACCAGGCGTCCGTATAGACGGCTGGCCATGGATTGACCGGCCACATCGTCTGCTTTGCGAATCCAGAAACCTTCTTTCGTGCCGCAGTCGTATTCGTTGATGATGACATCCTGGGCGATGTCCACCAGGCGGCGGGTCAGGTAACCGGCGTCGGCGGTGCGCAGCGCGGTGTCGGCCAGGCCTTTGCGGGCGCCGTGAGTCGACATGAAGTATTCCAGGGCGGTCAGGCCTTCGCGGAAGTTCGAGCGGATCGGGTAGGGGATGATGCGCCCGGACGGATCGGCCATCAGGCCGCGCATGCCGGCCAGTTGCGAGAGTTGGCTGAAGCCGCCCTTGGTGGCGCCGGAGTTTGCCATGGTGGCCAGATTGCCGTCGGGGTCCATGCTTTTCTTGACGGCTTTGGCGACCTCGTCGGTGGTGCGCTGCCAGATTTGGATGATGCGCTCGTTCTGCTCCTGCTCGGTCAGCAGACCGCGCCGGAAGTCGCGCTGCACCAGTTCGACATCCTTGAGCGCCTGTTCGATGATTTCTTCCTTCTGCGGCGGAATGGTGATGTCGGAGACGGCAATGGTGGTGCCGGAACGCATGGCGTACTCGAAGCCAATGCGCTTGATGGCGTCGGCGGTCTCGGTGGTCACATCCTGGCCGTAGAGTTCGTACACCTCGGCGATCAGGTCTTTCACGCCGCCCTTTTCCAATTGGCGGTTGATGAATTGGACTTTCTCGGGCAGGACGCGGTTGAACAATACCCGTCCGACGGTGGTCTCGATGAGGCGGTTTTCGACCTCGGGCAGCCGGTCGCCGTTTTCGGCGTACCAGGTATCGACCCGCACCTTGATCTTGGTGTGAATGTCCACCTGACCCAACTGATAGGCCATCTCGACCTCGTCCATGTCCACGAAGGCCCGTCCATCTCCGCGATGTTTTTTGGAGTCCATCATGGTCATGTAGAAGACGCCCAGCACCATGTCTTTTGAGGGGCCAATGATCGGCTCGCCGTCGGCGGGTTTGAGTAGATTCTTGGAGGCCAGCATCAGGCGGCGGGCTTCCTGGACGGCTTTGTCGGAGAGCGGCACGTGGACGGCCATCTGATCGCCGTCGAAGTCGGCATTAAAGGCCGGGCAGACCAAGGGATGCAACTGAATCGCCGATCCTTCGATCAGCACCGGCTCGAAGGCCTGGATGCCCAGACGATGGAGGGTCGGAGCGCGGTTCAGCAGCACCGGCCGCTCTTTGATGACCTCTTCGAGGACTTCATAGACCTCGGGCCGGTTGCGCTCGATGAAGCGCCGCGCCCCCTTGACGTTGGCGGCGTAATTGTGGGACACCAGCCTCGAGATGACGAATGGGCGGTAGAGTTCCAGCGCCATGGTCTTGGGCAGGCCGCACTGGTAGAGTTTCAACTGCGGGCCGACGACGATGACCGAACGGCCGGAGTAGTCGACGCGCTTGCCGAGCAGGTTGCGGCGGAAGCGCCCTTTCTTGCCCTTGAGCATGTCGCTCAGCGAGCGCAGTTCGCGCCGGCCGCGCCGGCTGAGGGCCTTGCCGCGCTGGCTGTTGTCGATCAGCGAGTCGACCGCCTCCTGGAGCATGCGTTTCTCGTTGCGCACGATCACGTCTGGCGCGCCCAGTTCGAGCAGACGCTTGAGACGGTTGTTGCGGTTGATGACCCGCCGGTAGAGGTCGTTCAGGTCGGAGGTGGCGAAGCGCCCGCCGTCCAACTGCACCATCGGGCGCAGGTCGGGCGGGATGACCGGCAGGATGGTCAGGATCATCCATTCGGGGCGGTTGCCCGAGCGGCGGAAGGCCTCCACCACTTTGAGGCGGGTGGTGGCTTTCTTGCGCTTCTGCTTGCTCTTCGAGGTCTTGACCTCGTGCCAGAGTTCCTCCGAGAGTTTGTCCAGGTCCAGGCGGCGCAGGATGTCGTAGAAGGCCTCGGCGCCCATGTCGGCGCGGAAGACCTGCCCCCAGCGCGATTTCAGTTCGCGGTAGCGGCTTTCGCTCAGGAAGGTGAAGGGACGCAGGTCGAGCAGTTCGTCGCGCAGACGGGCGTTTTGATTCTGGTTGGTGGTGGTCTGATCCTCTAACTGCGAGCGCAGGGCGGCCATCTGCTCGTCGGCCTCGGCCTTGAGGCGGGCGGCTTCGGCCTTGAGTTCCTCGAGGAGGCGATTTTTCTCATCCTTGAGTTCGTTCTCGATGCCTTCCAGCCGGTTCTGGACGATTTTCTGCACCTTGGTCAGCGAAGCAGCGGTGACCTTGTGGCCCGCCTCGACGATCACCGTGCCGGTGCTGCCAAAGGTGACGTCGGCCTGCAGAACCTGGTTCATCTGTTCCTGGAGCAGGCGTTCGAGGCGCTGTCCCTCTTGGATGATGGGGTCCAGCCGGGAAGCGATCTGTTCATCGTACTGGCGCTCGGTTTCGGCGCGTTTGTGCTGGAGTTCGGCCAGGGTCTTGTCGCGGGCGGTCTTGATTTCGGCGATCTTGGCATTGACCTGGGCTGCCTGCTCGCGCTCGGAGACCGAGATTTCTTCTTCCAGGCGCTTGAGGGCCTTCTGGCGGGCGTCCTCGTCCACGTAAGTGACGATGTACTGGGCGAAGTAAAGCACCCGGTCGAGGTTGCGGCGGGAGATGTCGAGCAGCAGGCCCAGGTAGGAGGGGATGCGCCGCGTGTACCAGATGTGCGCCACGGGCGTGGCCAGGGTGATGTGGCCCATCCGTTCGCGCCGCACGGCCGAGCGGGTCACTTCGACGCCGCATTTGTCGCAGGTGATGCCTTTGTAGCGGGGATTCTTGTATTTGCCGCAGTAACACTGCCAGTCGCGGGTCGGGCCGAAGATGGCTTCGCAAAACAAGCCGTCTTTTTCGGGCCGCAGACGACGGTAGTTGATGGTTTCCGGTTTGAGAACCTCGCCGTAAGACCACGAGCGAATGGTTTCTGGCGATGCCAGACTGATCCGTAATGAGGTAAGCCCCTTCGTTTCCAATGGTCCGTCTCCTCGTCTTTGAACTAGACTGCGCTGTCCGTACCTCTGTTCTGCCGGCTCCAGGGACACGCAAAAGCAAGCGCTTCAGACATTCTGTCTAAGCGCTCGCCGGTGATCGCAGATTTCGATTATCTCCAAGTGACCCAAATTATACTATTTCAGTCTGAGTTGGTCAAGGGAAAATCGTCAGTTGAAATTTTCAACACAAAGGACCCAAAGGGGACACGAAGGTTCACGAAGGGTTGCTTTGGTTTTTCAACACGAAGGACGCGAAGGGGGCACAAAGGTTCACGAAGGTTTGATTTGGGTTTTTAACACGAAGGGTGCGAAGGGGACACAGAGGCTCACGAAGAAAGCCTTTGAGTTTTTGTTTTACCGGAGATGAACAGAGATAAACAGGTTTTGTCTCCGTTCATCTCCGTTTATCTCCGGTTTGTTCATCTCCGTTTATCCCCGGTTTGTTCATCTCCGTTTATCCCCGGTTTGTTTATCTCCGGTTACAAGTTCTTTCTGCCGCGCTTTGCGGCGCAGGTCTTTCTCCACGAAGAGCGGCTCGCCCGTGAACGGGTCGCGCTCGGTGTAGTACATCAGGCTGGAGTAAGTGGACGGGGTGGGGGTGAAGACCTGCACCTGTTCCGGGTGAATCTTGAGTTCGCGGCTGGCGAAGTGTTTGACCCGCTGCATGTCGGCCTCGCTGCAGCCGGGGTGGGCGGCGATCAGGTAGTAGGTCAGAAACTGCCGCTTGCCCGCCTGGCGGTTCAGGGCGTCGAAGCGGCGCTTGAATTCCAGCAGGGATTGACTCCCCGGCTTGCCCATCAGCCCCAGGATGCGGTCGTCCACGTGTTCGGGGGCGACTTTGAGTTGCCCGGAGACGTGATGCGCCACCAGTTCGCGCAGGTAGGCGTCGCCGTGTTCGCGGTCGCACAGCAGCAGGTCGTAGCGCAGACCGGAGGCGACGAACACTTTCTTCACGCCGGGGATGCGGCGCACCTTCTTCAGCAGTTCGGTCTGCGGCCGGTGATTCACCGGCAGGAGCGGGCAGACTTCGGGGAAGACGCAGCGCTTGGCGGTGCAGATGCCCTTGGCGAGTTTCTTGGGGCATTCGAAGCCGTACATGTTGACCGTCGGGCCGCCCAGGTCTTGGATGTAGCCCTTGAAATCGGGGTGGCGCGTCAGGCGCTCGGCCTCGGCCAGGATGGACTCGGGGCTGCGCCAGCGGACGGTCGTCCCCTCGTGGACGGAGATGGCGCAGAAGTTGCACTCGCCGTAGCAGCCGCGGTGGGTGGCGATGGAGAAGCCGATGGTTTCGAGCGCCCTGACCCGGCCCTGCTGCTCGTAGAAGGGATGCTGGCGGCGCTCGAAGTCGAGGGCGTAGATGGCGTCCAGTTCGGCCTGCGTCTCGGTGAGAGCGGGCGGGTTCTGGACCAGGTAGCGGTCGGCGTGTTTCTGGGTGAGGCCGCGGGCGCTGACGGGGTCGTTGTTGCGGTAAAAGGTGTGGAACATCTGCGTGAAGGCTTCTTTGTCGGCGGCGACGGTCTCGTAGGCGGGCAGTTCCAGGTAGCCGGCGGGCGGCTCTTTGGCGATGTAGCACAGGCCGCGCACGCGGCGCGGGTCGCGTCCGTCGCGCAGACAGGCCGCCAGGTCCAGCACGCTGCGCTCGGCCATGCCGTAGAGGAGATAGTCGGCTTTGGCGTCGAAGAGAATCGAGCGGCGGATGGCGTCGTCCCAGTAGTCGTAGTGCGCCACGCGGCGCAAACTGGCTTCGATTCCGCCCAGGACGATGGGGGCGGCAGGTCCCCTCTCCCCTCGGGAGAGGGCGGAGGGTGAGGGGGCGGCTTTCATGAACCTGCGAATCAAATTGCTGTACACGATCGTCGCCCGGTCGGGGCGGCGGGTGTTCTCGCCGCCGGGGGTGTAGTCGTCCGAGCGGCGCTTCTTCTTCAGGGCGGTGTAGTTGGCGACCATCGAGTCGACGCAGCCGGCGGTCACGCCCCAGAAGAGGCGCGGCAGACCGAGGCGTCCGATGTCGCTCACGTCCGAGACGTCCGGCTGGGCGATGATGCCGACGCGGTAGCCGGCGTTCCACAGCACCTTGCCGATGACCGCCGCCCCGATGAACGGGCTGTCAATGTACGAATCGCCGGTCACCAGGATGACGTCGAGCGCATCCCAGCCCAGGCGGCGGACTTCTTCGGAGGTCGTCGGCAGGAACATGAGGTGGATTATAACGTGAAGGCCTACTTTGGGGGCGCGGATGCAGCCACACCGGCCTGATGATTGCAAGTCGGGCCGAATGAAAACGCCCGGCCTGTTCCTCTAGGCGAGGTTTTGGACGCTCTCGAACAGTGCCTCGAACGGCGTGCCGCGCCGGTAGAAGGCGAGCGGCTGACCCAGTGGACAGGCGACGCGGTGCTTTCCGGCTCCAATCGGCTGGCCGTCGAACAGGCCGATCCATTCGCCCTCGGGGATTTCGATGCGCAGTCGTCTGGCTCCCGGACGCATAACCGGGAAGACGAGCAGATCGTCGCCGAGGAAATAGGCGTCGGCTTTGTTGTGCCAGCGAGGGTGGGCGTGGGCGAGGCAGAAGGGGCGCATCATGCCCAGACCGCTGCGCTGGGCCTCGTCCGAGACGTGTTTCAGATAAGGGGCCAGGGCGGCGCGCAGACGCGTCAGGCGGGCGAAGTGGGCCATCGTCTCGGCATCCTGCCAGGGCTGGACGCCTGCCCAGGGTCGGTTGCCCTCATGCGTGCGCAGGACGGGCGAGAGGGCGTTGGCCTCGCACCAGCGGAAGAAGACCTCTCGCGAACGTTTGATCCACTTGAACGAGAAATAGCCGCCGGCGTCGGTGTGGTAGTACTGGATGCCGGAAAGACAGGCGCTCAGCCCGCCGCGCACGCCGGAGGGGAATCCGTCGTGCCGGTTCCAGTAGACCACCTGGTCGCCGCCCCAGATCATGTTCGTGAAACGGGTCGAGGCGGTGTAACCGGCGCGGTGGAAGATAAGCACTTCGTCTTGCAGACCGGCTTCCTCGACCGCCTGGCGGTTCAATTGCGCCCACAGGAGCGGGTAGAGATTGTGCATCTCGGCTCCGCTGCGTCCATCGTGGAAGCGGGCGTCTTCGGGGATGTCCTCGCCGTAGTCGGCCATCCAGCCGCGCATCCCCAGGGCGAGCATGTTCTTCTGGAGGATGTCTTCCTTGAACCAGCGCACGGCTGCGGGATTGGTCAGGTCGAGGATGCCGACCTGGAAGCCGGCGATGCTGGCGATGAGCGCTTCGCCGTCGGGGCCGCGCACCAGGTAGCCGCGTGCGCGGCTCAGGCGGAAGTAGTCGCTCTCGGCGTTGAAGTAGGGGTTGACGTAGGTCAGCCAGCGAATGCCCTGCTCGGCCCGCCGCCGGATTTCATCCGCCAGGCCGGGATAGAGTTCGGAATCGACGATCCAGTTCCAGTACAGGCGCTTGCCCTGCCAGAAGATGCGCACGCCGGCCCAGTCCTGGGTCCAGATGCCGGTCAATTTTGCCCCGGCGGCCAGCAGGCGGTCCACCGTCTCGCCGACGTAGGGCAAGCCGCCCTGAATGCCGAGGATGCCGCCCTCGAAGACCCAGTCGGGCGGCGGCGGCATGAGGCCGGTCCGCTTGGCCAGTTTCCCGACCAGCGTTTGGAGGCTTTCTCCGCCGAAGAAGCGCAAGCGCGCCCCGGCCGGGACCTCCAGGCGGTGACGGTCGCGGGCGGTGAAATCCAGCACGCTGTAGCCGCCGGTCTCGATCAGGCAGCCGTAGCCGCGCGTCGAAAGGAAGGAGGGCTGCGGAAAGTAGGTGTTCCAGTACTCGCCGCCGGCGTCGGCGACCCAGTTGGCCAGCCAGGTGTAGGGCCGCAGGGGATGGCGGCCGAGGCCCATTTCACTCGTCCAGATGGGGAAGCGCCGCCCGCGCAGGTTCAAGGTCCCGAATTGCACCCCTCCGCCATAGACCGCCTCGCCGCGTGCGGCGGGCAGGTTCAGGCGGGCGCAGTTGAATCCCTGCGGGAGGTGGATGCGGAGGGTGAAACCGTCTGGCTCGGCCTCGAAACGCAGCGCGGCCTGCACTTCTCCCTCGAACAGGCGCAGACCGTCCGGCTGCGTCTCGCAGCCGCGCAGCGCCAGCCGGTTTTCGACCCGCTGGCGGATGCGGTGCATACCGCCGCCGGTGCTGTGGTAGTGAAAGTCGGCCTGTCCGATTTCCAGGAGCGGGCGGCCTGCCGTGTGGCGCAGAATCTCCAGGCCGTCGAGGTAGATGAAAGTGGCTCCCTCGCGGGTCTCGATCTCGAACATGCTGCCTCCAAAGGACAGGACGGGCGTGGCAGCCCGTCCTGTGTTCTTATGCCTGCTTGCGGATGAAGAGCGCCGCGCCCGCCGACAGGAGGAACATGACGCCGAACATGGCCATCATCAACACGTAGCCGGACGAATCGGCGATCACGCCGCCGATGTAAGCGCCGATGGCGCCCGCCCCGGCCCCGGCCAGGTTCTGCAGCCCCAGGTATTCGCCGGCGCGCTCTTTGGGGATGATGTCGGTGCCGAGCGCCCAGGAGGCCACGTTGAACAGGGCATAGGCCAGGCCGATGATAGCGGCGGCCAGGTACATCAGCGGAATGTTCGGCCCAACGACCATCACGGCAACCCCGACCGCCCCGATCAGCCCGCTCAGGGAGGTCAATAGTTTGCGGTCGTAGCGGTCCGAGAGCCAGCCGGCGATCAGCCCGAAGAGGATGACGAAGCCGCCCAGCACCATCGGCAGCAGACCGGCCAGACCGGCAGCCTGCTGGCCCGGCAGGTCGAACTTTTCCTGGATGAAGTAGAGCAAGAAGGAAGCGATGTTATTGATGGCCACCAGCGCCGCCAGACGGCAGATGACCAGCCAGGTGAAGGACGGGTTCTGCAGGCTTTCCTTGCCCAGATGAACGGTCAGGCTGGCGAAGATGCCTGCCACCACCGCCACCAACATCGCCACCACCCCGATGGCGCCGAAGGTGAAGCGCGAGGCGCCCTCCAGGGCCGGCAGGCTCAACTTGACGATTTGCCCCAGCCCGAGGATGATGAGGGTGAAGACGGCCGTCATCAGCACCAGGCTCAGGAACGGCTTCCAGTTCAGCGGGCCGGGGGCGGTCTTGGGGCGCTCCTCGCGCACCAGCATGGTCAGGCCCATGCAGATCAGCATGGCCACGACGGTCACCAGCAGGGCAGTCGGCAGATTGCCGCGGCTGACCATCGGGGCGATCACCAGCCCGACCAGCACCAGCGGCAGCGGCACCTCCAGCAGCATCTTGACGCCCGAGGCGATGCCGCGCTTCGGCTGCGGCACCACGTCGGGGATCAGGCCCTGCGTCCCCGCCTGAGAGAGGTTCGAGGAAACCATCGAGAGCAGATAGACGCCAAACAGGACGGCGTAGCCGGTCATGCCCTCCAGCGCCGCAATCCAAGCCATGCTCAGGATCAGCCCGGCTTCCAGGATGGCTCCCAAGAAGATGAACGGTCGCCGGCGGCCCCATTTCAGCCGCGAGTGGTCGCTGAGCAGGCCGAAGAGGGCTTGCATCAGCAGGGCAGTCATCAGCGCCCACAGGCGGATGGTGCCGTAGTAGGTGCCTTTCTGCTCCTCGCCAACGAAGGTCTGCACCAGCAGCGGGACGACCAGCCCGGCCAGCACCTGCGAGCGCAAGGTCAGAGCGAACCAGTTGGTGTTGATGAAGAGGTAGTCGTACCAGTGGAGTTTACGTTCGGGGGAGAGGACTTCGGCAGTCATGCGATTCTCCTTGTTTGGAAGAAATGACTTGCTCTGGCATGATTATATAAGAATTTTCGCTCGGCGAGTCTGATTCGGGCGGCTTTTTTGGCAGGCGGTATAATAGGCTTTATTCGGAATCCTCGCCAAGACGCGCAGAACGCCAAGATGCCCGAAAAGGTTGTTGGGAAATGCCTTTGGCGGCCGAAATCCTTCCTGGTGTCTTTGCGCCTTGGCGGCGAAATGGACGCTTGCATCCCGCTCAGGGAGTCTTTTCATGAAATATCGTTTGGGCTTCGTCCCGCTTGCCCGCCCGACCTTCGACATGCTTCTGGCCCGAGAAGTCGCCGCCGCCGCCCGCAGCCGTCTCGCCGCGGACTTCGACCTGCTCGACCCGCTCGGGCGTGATCCTGGCTGGGAGTTGGTCACCGACCTCTCTGCCGCCCGCCTGGTCGCCGACTGGCTGAAGGACGAACCGCTCGACCTGCTGGTCGTCTTCCAGGCCACCTTTGCCGACAGCACCCTCGTCACCGCCCTGGCCGAGAAGGTGGACGCTCCGCTCTTCCTGTGGGCGGTCCCCGAAGCGCGCACGGGCGGCCGATTGCGGCTGAATTCGCTGTGCGGGGTCAATCTGGCGGCGCACGCCCTCAAATTGCGCGGCCAGAACTACGACTACGCCTATGCCGCTCCCGACTCTCCCGAAACGTCAGAGAAAATTCGGATTCTGGCCGCGGCCGGCAACGTCCGCCGCCGGCTGCGCGGCACCCGCCTGGGCGCGGTCGGCGATTCCCCGGCCGGCTTGGACTCCTGCGCCCTGGATGAATCCGCCCTGGCTGCCCTGGGCCTGGCGGTCGAGCGCCTCGACCTGGCGGAGGTCTTCGCCGCGGCGCGGGCGCAATCCTCGGCGTCCCTGACGGACCTGCGCGCCCGTTTGACCCCCCGCCTCGACGGCCTGGCCGAGGTGGAGCAGCCCGCCCTCCAAGGCTCGCTGGGGGCGACTCTGGCGCTCCGGCAGATGGCCGCCGAAAAGGGCCTGGCAGGCCTGGCCGTGCGCTGCTGGCCGGAATTTTTCACCGACCTGGGCTGCGCTGCCTGCGGAGCCGTCTCGCTGCTCAGCGACGAGGGCCTGCCTTGCTCGTGCGAGGCCGACATCAACGGCACGGTGACGCAATTGATTTTGCAGATGTTGAGCGGCGAACCGGCCATGGGCAGCGACCTGGTCGCGGTGGACGAGGCCGAGGACTGCGCCGTCCTGTGGCACTGCGGTCTGGCGCCGCTCTCGATGGCCGATCCGGCCGTCCGCCCGCGCGCCGGAATCCACTCGAATCGCAAGTTGCCGCTGGTGATGGAATTTGCCCTCAAGCCCGGTGTGGTGACCCTCGCCCGTCTGAGCCGCGCCGGCGGCACCCTGCGCCTGGTCATCGGACGCGGCGAAATGCTCTCCGCCCCGCCGTCCTTCTCCGGCACCTCCGGCGTCGTGCGCTTCGAACGGCCGGCGCGGGACGTGCTCGACCTCATCGTTTACGAGGGGCTGGAACATCATCTCTCGCTGACCTATGGCGACTATCTGGAGGAACTTCAGGCGCTGGCCCGCTTGCTGCGCTTGCCCGTTTTACATCTCTGACTGTTTTGGAGGAACGATGAAGTTTTTTCTCGATTCTGCCCGTCCCGACGAAATCCGCTACGCCATGGATTTTCTGCGAATCGACGGCGTGACGACCAACCCGCGCCATGTCCAGGCGGCCGGCAAACCTTTCCTGACTACCCTGGGCGAGATTGCCCGCCTGGTGGAGGGCCGCCCGCTGACCGTCTCCGTCGAGGTCAATCCGCACCACGCGCAGGCGGAAGACATGGCCGCCGAGGGCCACAAACTGGCCGCGCTCAGCCCGAACTTTGTCATCAAGTTGCCTGCCACCGAAGCCGGTTTCAAGGCCATCGTTTTGCTCAAAGAACGCGGCATCCGCGCCAACCTGACGCTGGTCTTCTCGGCCGTCCAGGCCTTGCAGGCCATGCGTTTGGGCGCTTTCTACGTCTCGCCGTTCATCGGCTGGAAGGAGGCCAACGGCGAGCCGACGGTGCAACTCATCGAGGAGATCGCGGCCATCCGCGATCAGTACGGATTCACAACCGAGATCATTGTCGCTGCCCTGCGCAACGGCCGGCAGATCGTCGAGGCGGCAGTCGCCGGGGCCGATATCGTCACCGCCGGGCTGGCCGTCTATCAGGAGGCGCTCGATCATCCGTATACGCGCGACGGCTTGCGCAAGTTCCAGGAATTCTGGGACAAGACGCCCTACGAATAACCGCCGGATCCCGGACGAAAAACGCCGGTTTGGCTATTTTGATCACAAGGAGGCATTCCATGAAATATGGCATTCTCATGCACGAACCCCACGATGACGTCGGGGTGGCGGTGATGGACCTGACCGCCGGTTCCGAGGTCGGCGCGGCCACGCTCGAAGGCCAGCCGGTCGGGACCCTGACCCTCGCCGAGGACATTCCCCTCGGCCACAAAGTCGCCCTGCGCGACCTGACAGCCGGGCACAAGGTGCTCGAATACGGTCGGCCGATCGGCGCGGCGACCCAGGACATCGTCCGCGGCGCGCACGTCCACGTCCACAATCTCAAGACGCTGAGGTGGTCGAAATGACTCTCCCCGACATTCCCCTGTTCGCGTACCGCCGTCCCAACGGCAAGATCGGCATCCGCAACCATGTCGTCATCCTGCCGGTGGACGACATTTCCAACGCGGCTGCGGAGGGCGTCGCCCGCCTGATTCGCGGCACGATTGCCCTGCCGCATCCCTACGGCCGTCTCCAGTTCGGCCCCGACCTCGACCTGACCTTCCGCACCCTGATCGGCGCCGGCCGCAACCCCAACGTCGCCGCCGTGGTGGTCATCGGCATCGAACCCAATTGGACCGCCAAGATCGTCGCCGGCATCGCCGAGACCGGCAAGCCGGCCGCCGGTTTCAGCATCGAGCGCGCCGGCGACTTGAAGACCATCGAGGCCGCCGCCCGCAAGGCCCAGGAGTTCGTCCAGTATGCCACCGAATTGCAGCGCCAGCCGGTCGCTTTCGCCGAGATGACCTTCTCGACCAAATGCGGCGAGTCCGACACGACCAGCGGCCTGGCCTCCAATCCGACGGTCGGGCGCGCCTTCGAGCGCCTGGAGGCCGCCGGCGCCACCCTCATCTTCGGCGAGACGACCGAGGTCACCGGCGCCGAGGACAAGATCGCCGAACAGTGCGCCACGCCCGAAGTGCGCGCCGAATTCTTGCGCCTCTTCCAGGCCTATCAGGATTTCGTCAATTCGGTGGATGCCGACCTGCTCGGCTCCCAGCCGACCCAGGGCAACATCCGCGGCGGGCTGACCACCATCGAAGAGAAAGCCCTCGGCAACGTCGAGAAGATGGGACGCTGCACCATCCGCTCGGTCTTGCAGCCGGCCGAGGAACCCAAAGGCCCCGGCCTGCATTTCATGGACTCTTCCAGCGCAGCGGCCGAGATGGTGACCCTCTGCCTGGCGGCCGGTTCGGTGGCGCACTTCTTCACCACCGGGCAGGGCAACGTCATCGGCAATCCGCTCCTGCCGGTCATCAAACTCTCGGCCAACCCGCTGACGGTGGCGACCATGTCCGAGCATATCGACGTCGATCTGACCGGCTTGCTGCGTTTCGAGATCAACCTCGACCAGGCCGCCGATCTGGCGCTGCACATGCTGGCCCGCACCATCAACGGCCGCCTGACCGCCGCCGAAACCTTGCGTCACGATGAATTCGTCCTGACCAAACTCTATCGCAGCGCCTGACGGATTCTGCCTGTTCGACCGACCTGAGGACGGTCGCTTGTGGCTTCCACCTACATCCTTCCCTACGGGAAGACCTCTCTGACCTTCGGCCTGCCTGCCGGGCGGACGGCCGACCTGCTTCTGCCGCGGCCGTCTGCCCCGGCCCCCGACCCGGCGGCGGCCGTCCGGGCCGCCCTCGACAGGCTGCTGGGCGGAGTCCGCCTCGAGCAGTTTGGCGGGGTTCGTTCGGCGGCCGTCGCCGTCAACGACAAGACCCGCCCGGTTCCCCATGCCCTTCTGCTGCCGCCGCTGCTGGCGCGGCTGGAGGCCCTCGGCCTGCCGCCCCAGGCGATTACCCTCTTGGTCGCCACCGGCCTGCATCCGCGCATGGAGGCGGACGAATTCGCTGCCATCCTGCCGGAGGAGGTCCTGCGCCGCTATCCGGTGGTCTGCCATGACGCCCGCGACCCGTCCGGCTTGGTTGAAGTCGGCGTGACGCGGCGCGGCACGCCCGTCTGGGTCAACCGCCGCTACCTCCAGGCCGACCTGCGCCTGGCGGTCGGCAACATCGAGCCGCATCAGTTTCAGGGATTTTCGGGCGGCGTCAAGAGCGTGGCCATCGGGCTGGCGGGCGAAGCGACCATCGTCCGCAATCATGCCTGGATGCTCGACCCGGCCGCTCGCCTGGGCGAGTACGAGACCAACCCGGCCCGTCAGGATGTCGAGGAAATCGGGCGCCTCATCGGCGTCCACTTTGTCTTGAATGCCATTCTGAACGGCAAGCGGCAGATCGTGTCCGTCCTGGCCGGCGAACCGGAAGCGGTGATGCGCGCCGGCATTCCGCTGGCGCGGCGCCTGTCCGAGGTCCAGGTCACC
This sequence comes from uncultured Anaerolineales bacterium, assembly GCA_937960595.1. Lineage (GTDB taxonomy): Bacteria > Chloroflexota > Anaerolineae > Anaerolineales > Villigracilaceae > JAFGSI01. Next base: position 62,993 of record CALGPL010000038.1, read on the forward strand.
GCGCCCTATGACCTGGTCATCGCCTCGCCTGGCGGTCATCCCAAGGATATCAACCTCTACCAGGCGCAGAAGGCGCTGGCCCACGCCGCCCTGCTGACGCGGCCGGGCGGGACGGTCCTTCTCGCCGCCGCCTGCCCCGAAGGGACGGGCAGCCCGGAGTACGAGGCCTGGGCGCGTCAATGCACCTCGCTCGAACAGGTGGTGGAACGTTTCATGACGGAGGGATTCCGCATCGGCCCGCACAAGGCCTATCAGATCGCCCGCGACGCCCTGCGCCTGAACCTGCTCCTGGTCTCGGACATGCCCGCCTCCTTTGTCCGCTCGCTTCTGCTGACCCCGGCCGATTCGCTCGAAGCGGCGCTGACCCAGGCGCTGACCTCTCTGCCGCCCGCCGCGCGGATTGCCGTCCTGCCGCACGCCGCCTCGGTGATTCCACCCTCGGGATTGTCCTAAGGAAAAATGTCCATGATTTATCTCGATTATGCCGCCACCACGCCCGTGGACGAACGCGTCTTCGAGGCGATGCGCCCCTTCTTCAGCGAAACGTTCGGGAACCCGTCCTCGGTTCACCGCTACGGACAGCGCGCCGAGGCGGCGGTGGACGAGGCGCACGAGACCGTCGCCGCCGTCCTGAACTGCCGCCCGGACGAAATCATCTTCACCTCCTGCGGCTCGGAATCGGACAACCTGGCCCTGCGCGGCGCGGCCCTGGCCAGGCGCGAGCAGACCGGCGCGGACCGGATTCTGACCAGCCGCGCCGAACATTCCGCCGTCAGCAAGACCGCCGCCGACCTGGAGCGGCATTACGGCTTCCGCGTCGAGTGGCTGCCGGTGGATGAATTCGGCCGCATCACGCCGGAGACGGTGGCGCAGGCGCTTGACGGGGAGACGGCCCTCGTCTCGGTCATGTATGCCAACAACGAAATCGGCACGCTCAACCCGATCGCCGAAATCGCCGCCGTCTGCCGCGCCCGCGGCGTCCCCTTCCACACCGACGCCGTGCAGGCGGCGGCCTACTTGCCGCTGGACGTGCAGGCTCTGGGCGTGGATTTGCTCTCGCTGGGCGCGCACAAGTTCTACGGCCCGAAGGGCGTCGGCGCCCTCTACGTCCGCGCCGGGACGCCGCTCCTGCCGCAATTGACCGGCGGCGGGCAGGAGGGCGGTCGCCGCGCCGGGACCTCGAACGTGCCCTACCTCGTCGGCCTGGCCGAAGCCCTGCGCCTGACGGCGGAGGAGCGCCAATCGCGTGCCGCCCACGTCCGCCCGCTGCGCGACCATCTCATCGGCGCGGCGCTGGAGTCCATCCCAAACGCGCGTCTGACCGGTCACCCCGTGGAGCGGCTGCCCAATCACGCCTCGTTTGTTTTCCAGAACGCGGACGGCAATTTCCTCCTGCAACTGCTCGACGCCGCCGGCTTTGCCTGTTCCTCCGGCTCGGCCTGCAAGAGCGGCAACCCGCAGCCGAGTGAGGTCATCACCACCCTCGGCCTGCCGCGCGAGTGGGCTCTCGGCTCGCTGCGCGTCACCCTCGGCGCCGCGACGACCGCCGCCCAGGTCGAGGCTTTCCTTGCCGCCCTGCCCGGCCTGGTCGAGAAGGC